>NZ_JBFRFX010000037.1:0-67739 GCF_052115045.1 Cupriavidus sp. 2TAF22 | reverse complement strand
ATCCTGGCGTGGCTGAAGACGCCGAACGAGGTCTTCGTACAGGGCTACATCGATCTTGGTCATGGCGTGCCGTCGACTGTGATTCACGCACGCAGTGGCCTGTCGCAGTCGACCGTATCGGCGCATGTCGCAACGTTGGTCGAGGCCGGCCTTCTTGTTCAGACCCGGGTGGGGCAGTGGATCCTCCTCTCTCGGAATGAAGAGGTGATACGCGCCTTTGCCAGGCAGATCAGCTTGCATCTGTAGACGCCGGCCTTGTCGATCGGAGGGGCGGACGCACCGCCCTCGCGAACCGATGGTCGTTGCTTGCCTTGAGACCGCCAAATGCCACGGCGGGGTGATCCTGGTCACGCTGGCATGTTGACGCCAGGGAACCGTGGCGATTGCCGCGTGTACGTCATATCGATCCCTGGAAGTGCGCTTATTGCGCGAAGCCATCCCCGCCACGCAAGAGCAGCACGCTTCATTGTCGCGGCGGCGAACACGGTCGCGCTTGGTTGCCGTGCCGATCAATCTGGCCGCATCCTGCCGGCATTGGTGTCCGGCGAGGTCTGCGTCGCGTTCGCGATTGACGCGCTGAGCATCGACTACACAGTGGACTCGAGCACGCCCGCCTGTACGCGCGATCTTCAGAAATTAATACATCACAACGTGATGTAAGTGTCTGGCCATGCGCAATGAACAATGCGCGTGCCGATGCGATGAAGGATGCCATGGCGCAACACGCCACTTCCTCCTGGGCGGAATGGATCACGGGGCGACGGTGGCGGCTTCAGACACTTCATGATGTGTCTCCGTGCTTGGGGCGCTCCGCATTGGCCGATACCTTGCATGCATTGGCCTGAGATTAGCCTATTTGCATCAGCCCGCATGCTTCCGCTTCACTATCATTTGAATCTGGTGACCCGACGTGAATGGGCTCCTGCAAGCATGGCTTCCTGATTCATCCGCAGCGGCGCTGCGATGTGGTGCGCCTCGAAGTGGCACGACTTATTCGGTAGACAACGTATGACCAGTGATCCTGTCGACATCGCTGCGGCACTTATCGCAAACCGGCGCCCGTTCGTCCTGGCACTGGTGATCGGTGTTGCCGGGCTCGCAGATGACTATGCGGGTGACATGACGATCTTCGCCTCGGACGGCACGGTGCTTGCGGGGGATGCATTCGGACTCGGCTCCGGGAAGCCGCTGCGGGAAAAGGTCAAGGTGTGCTTCGCAAGCGGGTCTCCCATGGTGCTGGATATCGAACTGGTCGGGAACACCGCTGACGACGGCGACAGGCCGTCTGGTGGTGCACTGAAGATCTACCTGGAGGCCGTCGTGCCGCGCGCGGGTCGCTGGCAATCGCCTCCCGATAGGGTGATCGAGGCGACGTCATGAGGCGTGGAATGAGGCCGTGAAGCCGCCGGGAATGACATCCAGCGTGCGTGGCGTGGAACCCCACGCACGCTGTCGCAATCACTTGCTGCATCTGACTGGCACCTCGGCTTTGAATCTGATATCCGGCGACACAAGCGTTCAGCGAAATCGTTGCGGATAGCCGGCTGATTCTGCACGGAAGCAGGCAAAGGGAGACACCACTCCCGAGCATGTATCGCGACGAATCGGTGCTTGTATCCGCTCAATCATCTCAGGAGAGCAACATTGGAGACACCAAACAAAGGAGGCCGCGGCTGGATCTGGCCGCTCCTCCTCGCCCCCTACATCGGCCTCTTGTGGCTGCCGTTCTATATCAGCGCACAGCCCGAGTGGTTCGGCTTTCCGTTCTTCTATTGGTATCAGTTCCTCTGGGTGCCAATCACCTCCATGCTGCTGTACGTCGTGTATCGGGGGATGAAATGATCGATACATCGGCGGTCGACGGCGTGGCGATGGCGGTATTCATTGCGTTCTTCGTGCTCGTTACTGTGCTGGGCTTCGTTGCAGCGCGCTGGAAACGCGGCGACCTGTCCCAGCTTCACGAATGGGGTCTCGGTGGCCGGCAATTCGGCACGGTGATCTCGTGGTTCCTTGTTGGCGGGGATTTCTATACGGCATATACGGTCATCGCGGTCCCTGCGCTGGTCTATTCGGTGGGCGCGTATGGCTTCTTCGCGATGCCCTACACGATCATCGTCTATCCGTTCGTGTTCGCGGTCATGCCGAAACTGTGGGAGATCTGCCACCGCAAGAACCACATCACGGCGGCCGACTACGTGCAGGGCGAATTCGGCGGCAAATGGCTGCCGGCGGCAGTCGCCGTCACGGGGATCGTCGCCACGCTGCCGTACATCGCGCTGCAACTCATCGGCATGCAGGTGGTGATCAAGGGCCTCGGCGTCGATGGCGAACTGCCCCTGATTGTCGCCTTCGCCATCCTGGCCGTGTACACCTATTCGAGCGGCTTGCGTGCGCCGGCGATGATCGCCTTCGTGAAAGACATCATGATCTATATCGTGGTCATTGCCGCGATATCGATTATCCCGAGCAAGCTCGGTGGCTACGGTGCGCTGTTCCATGCAGCCGACACGTACTTCGCTGCCAAGGGCGGGGTCACGGGCATCATCCTGAAGCCATCGCAGTTCACGGCGTATGCGACGCTGGCACTCGGATCGGCGCTGGCAGGGTTCATGTATCCGCATACCATGACGGGCGTGTTGTCGTCGAGTTCGGCAAACACAGTGCGCAAGAACGCCATCGCGCTGCCGGCTTACACGCTGTTGCTGGGCCTGATCGCGCTGCTGGGCTATATGGCAGTCGCGGCCGGCGTGCACGTGACGTCCGCTTCGGACGTGGTGCCGGCGCTCTTCCTCAAGTTGTTTCCGTCGTGGTTCGTGGGCTTTTCGGCGGCCGCCATCGCCATCAGCGCGCTGGTGCCGGCAGCCATCATGTCGATTGGCGCGGCAAATCTCTTCACGCGGAATCTATACGAGCCGCTGATCGCGCCGAACGTGACTCCTGAGATGGAAGCGAAGAGTGCCAAGCTGTTCTCGCTGGTCGTGAAGTTTGGCGCGCTGCTCTTCATCATCGTGCTGCCGACGCAATACGCGATCGACCTGCAGTTGCTCGGCGGTGTCTGGATTCTCCAGATCTTCCCGGCGGTCGTGTTCACGTTATACACGCGGCGCCTGACTGCGCCTGGACTATTTGCCGGCTGGGCTGTCGGCATCGTCACGGGTACGAGCCTGGCGATCTCCCTGGGGCTGAAGCCGGTGTACACGCTGCACTTTGGCGATGCCGCCTATCCGACTTATATCGGTGTGATTGCGCTGGTGCTCAATATCGTCGTGTCTACGGTGGTATCGGCGGTGACACAGAAGCATCGTGTTGCCGACGACAGGGCTTCCGTCGCCGCCCGGTAGCGCGTGCCGCCTTCCGGCCTGGCGGGCTGGAAGGCGGCGCGGGTTGCCCGGCGCGGCCCTGGGGTCTGGCGGACAGATGAGCCGATGAAAATCGCTGTTATCGCCTTTTAGTGGTGTTCCAATAAAACAATCTGGAGATTTGATGAAGAAGGTTCTTGCGGTATTTGCCGCATCCATTGCAGCCAACGCCGTATATGCCCAATCGAACGTGACGCTGTACGGTGTTGCTGACGCTGGCGTTGAATATATCAACAATGCGGGGCGCAACGGGGATGGTCTCGCACGGGTAACTTCGGGAAATCAGTCAGGCTCGCGCTGGGGGTTGCGTGGCGCGGAGGACCTGGGCAGCGGGATGAAGGCAGTCTTCCAGCTGGAAAGTGGCTTTGATATCGACACCGGCAATTCCGGTCAGAGCGCTCGCCTGTTTGGCCGCGATGCATACGTGGGACTGGAAAGCCGGTATGGTTCGCTGCGTCTTGGACGGCAGCAGACCTCGATGCGCGAATTCGGCTCTGCCTACGATCCCACCGTCATCGCCGACCGCTACGGCATGCTTTCGATTGCACCGGAGTTTGGTGCGCGCGCGGACAATGCCATCAAGTATATGGGCGCGTTCGGCGGGGTCACTGCGCAAGCCTTCTACTCGTTCCAGGCCAATGGCACCGAGGTAGCCGGCAGCAACGTATTCGGGCGCGAATTTGGCGCATTCGTCAATTACGCGAGCGGCCCGTTCTCGGTGGGTGCGGCCTATGACGATATCCATGTCGGTACGGCGGCGAATCAGGCGCCGGTCATCCGCCGCGTTTCCGTGGGGGGCGCTTACTCTGTTGGTGCCGCCAAGGTATTTGCAGGGTATCGCCTGGCCAAGGCGTACGACGGTGCAAGACTGCCGGGCGCGCAAGCGGCCGATGCGGGCTCCAACTTCTACTGGCTGGGTGTGATCTACAAACTCACGCCGGCGTTCTCGGTGCTGGGCACGGCTTACTACCAGGACTTCCGGCAGACCGGGTCGGACCCTTGGCAGTTCGTGCTGACCGGCGACTACACGCTGTCCAAGCGCACCGACGTCTACCTGTCGATGTCCTACGCGCTCAACAAGGACAGTTCCCAGCTCGGTGTCAACGGCTTCAACAGTGGCAGCGGCGCAACCGCCGTCTTTAACGTACAGCCCGGCAAGAACCAGGTCGGTGGGGTGATGGGGATCCGTCACCGGTTCTGATGCGCTTTGCCCCGACAACGGGGCGTTGTCTTGGTGCGATCGGCAAGCGATAAGCGCGAGCCCGTCGGGGAGTGCTCCTGTCGACCCGATCGCACGTCTGGCAGCTCGCCAGAGATGGATCGCCAGGGATTGAGACGGACGTCATGCGTCACTTTTTCGGGCGTCGCCATGTCACATGAACGCGTCGATGAGGTGGCGAAAAAGCCATGCCGACGCGCCGCCGCCTGGCAACGCTGTATCACGGCCGCGCCGTTGGCATTGATTGATTGGATTGGTCACCGGGAATGGAAGAACTGCGCCAGGTGGAGAATGGTCTTACCGTGGCGAGTTCCGGATGCTAACCTTGGGTACCTATCCCAGCGGCCCGCGTGCGACGAGGGCGGGGCGCTTTGCTGATCTACGCATCAGAGGAGTTCTATCATGGCGCAAGCCCACCCTGCCACTCCCCGCAACAATGACGGCGACGCTCAGGAAACCACCGAATGGCTGGATGCGCTCGATTCGGTGATCGCCTGCGAGGGCCCGGAGCGCGCGCACTACCTGATAGAGCGGCTCATCGAGCGGGCGCACGGTGCTGGCATTTACCTGCCGTTCAGCGCCAATACCGCCTACCTCAATACGATCCCGCTGGAGGCGCAGGCGCGCAGTCCCGGAGACCAGGGACTCGAGCATCGCATCCGCTCCTATATCCGATGGAATGCCCTCGTGCTGGTGCTGCGGGCGGCGCGCGAGACCAATGTCGGCGGCCATATTGCGAGCTTTGCCTCGGCGGCGACGCTGTACGAGATCGGCTTCAACCATTTCTGGCATGCACCGTCGGCGCAGCATGGCGGTGACCTTGTCTTCTTCCAGGGACACTCCGCACCGGGCTTCTACGCGCGCGCCTTCCTGGAGGGCAGGCTCACGGCCGAGCAGATGGACAACTTCCGCCAGGAGGTGGGCGGCAAGGGCATCTCGTCCTACCCGCATCCGTGGCTGATGCCGGATTTCTGGCAGTTCCCCACGGTATCGATGGGCCTGGCACCGATCATGGGCATCTACCAGGCGCGCTTCATGAAATACCTGCAGGACCGGGGCTTCGGCCAGCATGACGGGCGCAAGGTGTGGGTGTTCTGCGGCGATGGCGAAATGGACGAGCCCGAGTCGCGCGGCGCGCTTGGCATGGCCGGGCGCGAGCATCTCGATAACCTTATCTTTGTCATTAACTGCAACCTGCAGCGGCTCGACGGCCCGGTGCGCGGCAACGGCAAGATCATCCAGGAGCTGGAGTCGGAGTTCCGCGGCGCGGGCTGGAACGTGATCAAGGTGGTGTGGGGCAGCAAGTGGGATGCGCTGCTGGTGCGCGACAAGGCCGGCATCCTTGCGCGCCGCATGATGGAATGCGTTGACGGCGACTACCAGACCTTCAAGTCGAAGGACGGCGCCTATGTGCGCGAGCATTTTTTCAATACGCCCGAACTCAAGGCGCTGGTGGCGGACTGGTCCGACGACGATATCTGGGCACTGAACCGCGGTGGCCACGATCCGCACAAAGTCTACGCCGCCTACAAGGCCGCCAGCGAGCACCGCGGCCAGCCGACCGTGATCCTGGCCAAGACCATCAAGGGCTATGGCATGGGCGAGGCGGGCGAGGCACAGAACATCACCCACCAGCAGAAGAGCATGCGGGTGGAGGCGCTGATGCATTTCCGTGACCGCTTCCAGCTGCCGCTCACGGAACAGCAGCTCGACGAATTGCCGTACCTCGGCTTCGAGGACGGCTCGCGCGAGCACGCTTACCTGCATGAGCGCCGCCAGTCGCTGGGCGGCTACCTGCCGGCGCGCCGCCGGCGCGGGCCGTCGCTGGCGGTGCCGGCGCTCTCGGCGTTCGAGGGGCAGCTCAAGGCCAGCGGCGAGGGCCGCGAGTTTTCCACCGCAATGAGCTTCGTGCGCATCCTCAACACGCTGCTGCGCGACAAGACGCTGGGCCGGCGCATCGTGCCGATCGTGTCGGACGAGTCGCGCACCTTTGGCATGGAAGGGCTGTTCCGGCAGATCGGCATCTGGTCGCAGCAAGGGCAGAACTACACGCCGCAGGATGCGTCGCAGCTGAGCTTCTACAAGGAATCGAAGGACGGCCAGATCCTGCAGGAAGGGATCAGCGAGGCTGGCGCCATGTCGGACTGGATCGCCGCCGCCACGTCGTACTCGACGCACGCCGAGCCGATGATCCCGTTCTTCATCTTCTATTCGATGTTCGGCTTCCAGCGCTTTGGCGACCTGGCGTGGGCGGCGGGCGACCAGCGTGCGCGCGGCTTCCTGCTGGGCGGCACCGCCGGGCGCACCACGCTCAACGGCGAAGGGCTGCAACACGAGGACGGGCACAGCCTGGTGTGGGGCGGCACCATCCCCAACTGCATCAGCTACGATCCCACCTTTTCCTATGAACTCGCGGTGATCATCCAGGACGGCCTGCGCCGCATGGTGCAGGAGCAGGAGGATGTGTACTACTACATTACCGTGATGAACGAGAACTACGAGCATCCGGCCATGCCGAATGATGCGGAGGCGGACATCCTGAAGGGGATGTACCTGTTCCGGCGCGGCAAGGACGGCGCGGCCGGGCAGCCGCGCGTGCAGTTGCTGGGTGCCGGCACCATCTTCCGCGAGGTGATCGCCGCGGCGAAGCTGCTGGACGAGGACTGGGGCGTCCAGGCCGACCTGTGGGGCTGCCCCAGCTTTACCGAGCTGGCGCGCGAGGGCCACGCGGCGGTGCGCTGGAACCTGCTGCATTCGGGCCAGACGCCGCGGCGCTCGCACGTGGAACAATGCCTGGCGCCGATGCAGGGGCCGGTGATCGCGGCCACCGACTATGTGCGCGCGCTGGCGGACCAGATCCGCTCGTTCGTGCCGCGCCGGTACGTGGTGCTGGGGACGGACGGCTACGGCCGTTCGGACACGCGCGAACAGCTGCGGCACTTCTTCGAGGTGGATCGCCACTGGATTACCCTGGCGGCGCTGAAGGCGCTGGCGGACGATGGCACGATCGACAAGGCGATCGTGCAGCAGGCGCTGCAAAAATATGGACTCGATTCCGAGAAACCGTATCCGCTCCACGCCTGAGACCTGACGGGCTGCGCTGGGCTTGGCGCTCCCATGTTCCGCAAGAGCGGGCCTGGGAGCGAGCCGGGCTCTTGCGGGCTGTCCCGGCGCGCGTGCCGCTGCGCCGGCTGGTGGCATCCTCGGGACGATCCGCGCACGCAGGATAACCCGGCATGACGGCATGGTTCGGCGCCCGGCGCACCTTTAACGACCTGATCGATCAGCTTCTCAGGGGTGGCCGCACGGTCCCGGGTCTTGCCTTTGGTTTGCGCGGCATACAGGCACCTTGTCGACAAGTTATGCCCTGGACACAAAAATCCAGGCAGTCCCCACGATGGCCGGAAACCAGGAACATCTGGCGCCAAACAGCATCAAGCGGGAGAAGTGCCGCGCTGCGTCCGAACCTATACTCCCGACATCGCCACCTGGCGACAGGCCCGTGGCGCGGCCATTCACCGAGAAGAATTGATGCAGACTTTCCCACCACCCAATAGGCCCGACATTGGGAAACGCGACATATCGGTGAAGAATCTCCCAGTGAATCTTTTTGCCTCGGTCATGGGGATTTCCGGACTTTCTCTTGCCTGGCGATTGGCGACCCGTCAGTACGGCGTCAGTCCGGTCATTTGGGGCGCGATCGGCATCGTGGCCGTGATCGCATTTCTGATTCTGGCCATCTCGTACGCGGTGAAATTCGCAAAGTATCCGAATGCGGTGATGCACGAGTTCCGGCATCCCATCGCCGGAAATTTCTTCGGCACGGTGCCCATTGCGGTCTTGCTGATTTCTTCGGTGATCGGCGATGCCGATCGGGGCATGGCGGAGGTCATGTGGACCATCGGCGCCATTGGCACCATTGGCATCGCGTGCACGATTTCCAGCCAGCTTCTCCAGGGAAAGCTCGATTCCGGACATGCGCTGCCGGCGTGGCTGATCCCCGGAGTCGCGACGCTCGATATTGCCATGGCCGGCGGAACGATGCGTATGCCGTGGGCACACGAGATCAATATATTCTCCCTGTCCGTCGGGAGTATCCTTGCTCTTGTGTTCTTCACCATGATTGTGGCTCGCTTGATTCATCATGAGAAGCTGGAAGGAAATATGACCTCTTCGCTCATGATCCTGATCGCGCCGTTCGAAGTTGGCTTCCTGGCCTACACGAATTTCATGCAAAGAGTTGATATGTTCGCGGCGGTCCTGTTCTATTTGGGATTGTTTATTTTCTTTATATTGGTTCTCAAGGTGTTCCGCCGGAGAATTCCATTTTCAGTGGGTTGGTGGGGCGTCAGCTTTCCCATCGCGGCATTGTCGAATGCGGCATTGAAGTATGCCGACACGGTGCATCTCTGGCCAATTACCATGTTGGCAATTCTTCTGCTGGCCTTCTTGACCGTGGTAATCGTCATGCTCTTCGTACGAACCATCCGGACTGTATGCAACGGGCACTTGCTATCCGCCAGGTGACGTTCCTATTGCAAAACATGTCCAGGCAGCGGGGCCGCGCATTGTCGGCATCAAGCGGGTCATGAGCCCGTCGCAACAGGCCAGACAGAGCTGGCCATGACGTCCTCCGGAGTGCTGGCGCCCGAGACGACGGCGGCCGTGGCGCCGTGGTCTTCGATGTCGGCTACGTGCTGTGCGAAGAGCCCGGCAATATGCGGCTGGCCCTGCATACCTTTCCGGTGGTGCTCGCACTGCTGTGGGCCGTAGCGGTAATGATCTTTGCCGTGCTGCCCATCTTCCCGGTCCTTGCCGCCGAGCCATCTGTCGGCGCACACGGCCGCGGCCGGCAATGCCTTCATCAGTAGCATTGGCTCTTTCGTTGTGTGGAGCTACCGCCGGCAGGTCGGCAAGCCATAGCGTCGCGGTCTGCCGTCTGGCAGCAGACGGATCATCGTTCGCGGTAGACCTGCGGCCAAGAAGGGATCCCCGGACTCGGGGCAGCGGAGATCCAAGGTGGTCAGCGGCACCTTGCGGTTGGCCGGAGCAAGTTTACCTTCGGGCGCTTGCCGGCACCTTGACCCCCAATACTCTTTCCGCGCACCGCTCGTCGCAGGTTTCGGCGGCCTTCCTGGGCACAAGTATCAGAAGGCGCCTGGGATCAATCACGTAGTAGGTGAAGTTGTCCGGACAGGAGCTGCCGGCGCAGGCACTGGCAATCAACAGCCTGTCGCCAATTGCCGTCGGCACGCATGCAATCGCGTTCTGGTCGGACAACGGATCGCGCAGGGCGATCTCCTTGCCCGCCTGACGAACGATGACCACCCCGGCGTCCAGGTCTATGCCGAAGTGATTGCCTGAGGTGGAAGTTACTCCCATCACACGGACCACGGCGCCACCGCATGCGCCGGTGAAGTTGGTCGCTTGTTCTGCAAGCACCTGGCGCTCGCCATCCATGGGGCGCAGCGTGACGGGTGCTGCGATGGCAGGCAGGGTAAGGCAGAGCAACAGAAGTGCGGCTAATTTCTTCATAAACGACGGGCAGGGAAAAACGAAACGGAGAGGCTCAGGGTGCCGAGGAACTAGCGGTAACGGGCCATCAACGCCTGATATCGCGGATCGCTCTTTAGGGCACTCAATTCGGTGGAGGCATCGATTAGGTCGAACTGACGGAAGCCGTGCTGGAAGCTTGCGTGAAGGCTTCGCACCGCGCTGTCGGCGTCGCCTTGCCGTAAGGCGGCAACGGCGCGGCGATAGTCGTCCATGCCGTCGGGTGTCGGTGTGGCGACTGTCGCCTGAGCGCTCGAAGTCTGCGGAGAGCGGGTGACAGTCGGCGGCGTAGGCTGCTGGGAATCCAACGGAGAGCTTGCGACGGGCACAGAAGACTGGCGCTGGGCCGCAACAAGAGCGTGGGAAACAGGTGCGCTGGCCGTTGCTGCCGCATGCGGCGTCAGGGCAACACGGCGGTAGTACAGCTTTCCAACGAACGGCAAATCCACCGAGATGCGATTGGCATCCTCGAAATGGAATGACAGCGCCAGGCTCATTGGCCCTTCTAGCGTCACCTCGTCGCCCTTGGCTGTAATGGCGGAGATCGGTATCTCGATATCACCATCAGGGCTGCGTACCGCATGGAGTGTGACTTCGAACTCGGGCCCCATTGGCACGCTGATTCCTTGGGCGATGAATCGCTCGGCTCGCCAGTGTCCAAGAATGCGGTTGCCGTCGGGCTTGCCGCAGGCCATCAGCAAGCCGGCTGCGAGCACTGCGGGGGCGATGCGCAGTGCCATGCCCCCCGTACGACGCCTGCCGTCGCGCAAGGCAAGGACGATGTTCACCAGACTCATGTGGTCTGCTTGCGATACTGCTCTACGAGCTTGGTGAAGCGCGGGTCCTTGCGCAAGCTATCGAGATCGGGATCTTGGTCCATCTTGTCGAAGTAGGGGAACCCGGCCATGAAGCTCGCTTCGAATTCCTTCAGCGCGTCGTCAGTGCGGCCTTGTTTCAGACGCAGTACCGCTAGGTTGTAAGGTACCAGCGATTGACGGGGATCGAGATCGCGAGCGGACGCCAGACTCTTCTCGGCCTCGTCTAGCTTGCCCTGGGTCATCTTCGCAATGGCGAGCTTGAGCATTTCGTTGGCAGCTGCCTTATTGCTGGCCTGCTCGGCGCTATCCGCATTGCCGGTCTTCAGATCGCTTTCACCCTTGGTGCGCAAGGCGGCAGTTTCTGCTTCGTTCGGAGCGATGCCACCGGCGGATGCGGGTGCGGATGCAGGGGCTGGTTCCGGGGCGGCTTCCGCGGCGGCAACAGGTGCGGCCACGGGCTCCACCGATTCCTCGGGTTGTCCAGCCTTATGTGCCAAGAAGAAGTAGCCGCCGCCGGCCAGCGCCACCACGACAGCCGCGGCGCCGGCGATTGCTGCCTTGTTCACGCCGCCGCGCTTGCCGCCGGTGGGGCCCTGCACCTGGTCCAGCAGTATGTTGCAACCAGGGCAGTGCAGATCGTCGCCAGGGGACCGTTCAAAGATTTCGCCCGCGTTGGCGCGTTCGCAGTCACCCAGCGTCGGGCATTTGTATTTCGCCATAACCTTCTACTCTTGAGTTTATGTCACACGGATGAACATCGGCCGGGCCGACGACAGGGATCGACACCGGCCGACGATGTAAGGCGTTAGTCGTTCAACGGTAGGCCGGCAATTTCGAACATGGGTTCCCGCATGGCGCCAAGCGCCACCAGTTGAAGATCCTGTTCGTCATGGTCGACTTCCTCGTAACGTGTTAGCACCATCTGCTGGTACGCCTTGCGCAGCTCGGTCTTCTTGTCGATGTGCTTGTACTCGGCATCGAGACGCTTAGCCACTTCCTTCTCGATGGCGGCCTGGGCCTCGGCCGGTTGCTCGGCTTGCAGCACGTCGTGCCACGTCTTGCCTTGCAGCACATGCACCTTCGGCAGGTCTCCGGCGAAGTACGAGAACACCCATTCCATCAGGCCCGTTGTCCGGTTCTGACGTTCCTTGACCATGCCGAGCAAGTGCGCCAGCAGGATGTACGGTTTGCGGCGGGATTCGGCCCGGATCTCGGCTGTCGATCGTGCGAAGAGCGGCGGCAGTTTGGCGCCATTGCCTTCGCCATGAAGTAGTACGGCTTCGCGGCTGTCGGCCAACAGGCCGTCGTAGTGGCGCTTGAACTCGGTCAGGGACTCGACGAAGCGCGCCGGCATCAGCGACGACACCTTCATGATCACAATCTGGTTCGACAGGTTCCCCACGGCCACCTTGGTGTCGGATGCCGGGTCCTTCTGCGACTCGAACAGCCCGGCCAGCTTGCTACGGAATTCCTTCTGACCCTCGCATTCCGGCAGGAACACGCCAATAGTCTGCGCGCGCCCCTGGCTGCCCCCAACATTGTTGGCGACTACGCGATCGACTTCGGTCTTGTTGTAGACGAGCGTCGTGCCAGCTTCCTCATACAACTGCGAAACGAATTCCTTGAGGCCCGAGTCATTGGCGTCGTAACGCTTCTGCAGGCGCTCCACAATGTTCACGTGCAGTACCGGCGGCATCTGACGGGCGATCTCGGCATGCGCCAGTTCGACGATCTGCGCGGACTCCTGCGACAGCGTGGAAATGATGCTTCCCAGCGACGTGCTCTGCAGCAGCACGTCGAAGCTGTCCACATCCGTGCCGGCCAGGTCGATGATCGACTGACGTACCCGTTGCGTGCGCGCCATCTGGGCCGCTTCGTCGATGATAAGTGCCTTCATTACGTTGGCAATGGCGGTCTCGTCGAAGATGCGCTTCTGGTAGACGGCATCGGCAGCCTTCAGGCGGCTGGCCCTTTCCTTGGACACCTT
Source organism: Cupriavidus sp. 2TAF22 (assembly GCF_052115045.1). NCBI lineage: Bacteria > Pseudomonadati > Pseudomonadota > Betaproteobacteria > Burkholderiales > Burkholderiaceae > Cupriavidus > Cupriavidus sp. 2TAF22. The sequence goes on along the minus strand of NZ_JBFRFX010000037.1, from coordinate 54,803 downwards.
GTCAGTGGCAACTACCAGATTCTGGTGCAGGCCGTCGATGGTGCCCCGCAGCGAAACGAGCTGGTCCTTGACGAATGGGATCAGGCTGCACGCAAATTTCAGCCCCTGCTGGTTGGTATTCAGCGTGTATTGATCCTGCAGCAATGCGCCGATATCGGCAAAAAGGCCGCCGCGCTTGTCAGTCAGCGCCTTGGCGAAGATGCCAACGTTATTGAACTTGTTCTCCAGTTCCTTGTACCGGGCCTGGAGGGCTTCCAGCTCGTTGGGCAGCTTGGCGACGCGTGCGGACAGTAGTGCGAGGCGCTCGTCCAGCATGGCGATCAGCGCGTCCATGAACTGGCGAAGCTGGAACAGCGACGCGTTGCCCGCCTTCCAGCGCGCGAACAGGTCCTTTTCGATGTGCCGGCTGACATGGCGGGCCATCTCGAGTCGGGCGTTCCCCTTGATCTCGAAGAATTTCCGCACGCCGCCCATGGTGCGATACGTCTCGTCGAAGACCTTCGAGAGGCGGCCGTTTAGCACCAGTAGCCAGTTGGCTTCCTCGATGTTCTTGTCGGCACGGATATCCGGCACCTGCAAGCTGATGATCTGTTTCCAGTACTCGCGCGGCGGCTTCCACGCGGTGTTCTTGGCGTCGTCTTCGAGGATGCCGGTGTCGAGCATCAGGTGCGCGTCGGTCAGCAGAAACGACTGCAATGTGTCGGGCTTGCGAGCCTCGGAGCCCCAGTCTTTTTCCACGGCCTCGTCGGCGTACCCGTCGCCCTGGCGGAAATTGTTGTACATGAGCTGACGCGTGGCCTGTTCCGCAAAGCCGTACGCCAGGAATTCCTTGATCTCCTGTTCCGGCACCACCACGCGCTTAATGCCAAACGACATGAACAGCTTGGCGCGCGCTTTGCCGATGTTCTCGTCGCTTTCGAAGCTCTTGATGTCGTTTTCGCCCTTCTCGGCGCGACCCAGGCCTTCCCACTCCTTATTCATCGTCTTCTGGAAAATGAATTCGGCGACAAGGCGAGGCACTTCCACGTCTACATCGAACTGCACATTGTGCTCGTTGATGTTATTGACAAGGTAGCAGCCGTTGAAATAGATATCGTGATTCAGGCGCGAGCCGTCTAGCAGGTTGACCGGCTTGTACTTGCCCACGGCCAATGCATTGAGTTCGGTCAGCGCGGCATAGCCATTCGCATAGTACGTCGACACGCCAGCCACGTCCTTCACGCGGCGGGAATGCTTCTCGGGCAGTACGGCGTAGACGATAACGCGATACAGATCGTGGTCGGCGCACTTGTGGCGGATCTGGGCGACGGCATCCACCAACGAGCCGCTGCCGGTGCCGCCAGCCAAGCCGCAAACGATATGAATCACGGCCCCTTTCCTGCTGCCAGGCGCCGATTCCAGTACCTGCAGGCGATCTTCCACAGCCTTGACGAAGCGCGAGGCGTTTTGCGCGAACACCACGCGGCCCAGCTTGCGGCGTTGCGCGGCACCGGCCGTGGTGGCATTGACGAAGTCGAACACATCGCGCGGCTCGATCCAGTCCTTCAGGCCAGGGAAGGACTCGGGATCGCTGAGCACGGGACGGACATTGCTGGCCGTGTTGATAAGGTACTGGCTGCGATCGAGGTCGATTTCTTTGCCAAGGACCTTCCATTCCTCCTTCTTATTGATCTCGTCGTCCGACGTATCCACATAGAGGTATTCGAAGCGCGCTTCAGACGGGCTGTTGCCCTGGGCATCCTTGCTGCGCTCGATGGTCTTACGCAGATGACGGATAATCTTCCCGCCGGTGCCACCAAGGCCGACGATGAGGTGGTTATTGCTCATGAATTCCTTTATCACGGTTGCGACGCGGGGAAACGCGCCTCTAGTAGGCTGCTCCCTGGCATCATGGGTCGTGGGTGTTCGCTTATTCGTGCACCAGCCTAATCTTCAGGAACAGGCTGGCATCTGGAGTGGTGGCCTTCTTGACGACATAGGACGCGGCCTGCATGCCGCCCGCATCGGCGTCGTCGCTGAAAACGATGGCCTTTGACGCGTAGAGTGCGCCGGCATCCGCCTTGCCGCAGGCAGCGTCGTCGGTAAACGTGATGGCCTTCGATGCGTAAAGTGCCTGTTCGTTGGCGGCCTCAAATCGCTGAGGTGCGGCGTCCACTACGGGCGTGGCCGCTGGAGTATTGCACTGGGCCGCCGGCGCACCGGTGGACGCGGCGTACGTCGTGGTCACGACATCGGGCTGCATCGAGCGGATGCGATCCGGCATGTTGGAGGGCACGGGCTGTTGCGACACATAGACCAGCAAATGCTCAGTACCAGGCTTGCGATCGAATTCGAAGGCACCCTGGCCGGGCAGGAACACTACGCCCATGGCATTGATGTAGTTGTTGTGGCCCGGCTGCGGGTAGATCTGCGTGATCTTGCCGTTGGCATCCTCATTGAAAACGAAGATGTAGGAAGGCTTGTTCACCTTGACACCAAGCTGAAAGCGGTCACCACTCTGGAACTTGCGGCTCGCCAGGACATCGCGGGTGCTGCCGTCGGGGTTCTTGAGGCGGATGAAATAGCTGGCGCCGATGCTTTGGTTGGCTGGTTTCTTGCTGGCCACCTTGATCGGAGTCGCCTTCTGGGCAGAGGCGGGGGCGGCAGCTACCGCTGTGGTTGCATTGGCCGGCTTGCTCGTGGACACCGCGACGACGTCGTTGTCCTCGCCGAAGAACAGGGATTTTGCGCTATAGCTTTCCTGCGCGCAGGTGACGCCGCAGGCCGCGAGCAGCAGGGGCAGGGCAGCGAATTGAAGTCGCATGGTCAGCTCTTGATATCCAGAAATGCGTTGATCGGACAAAAAATGGGGCGGCACGCGATTGGGCGATTCCCCCTATTCATAGATGCTGCTCTTGTCGCCGGCAGCCAAGGACGGGTTTAGCCGAGGTACCTGTGGGATAGGGACTGGGCCTTTGTAGCCCGAGACGGGCGGAATGCTCGCCACCTTTTGCACAGTGAACTTGCGGGCTTCCACGAAGGCCGGTTCGATATGTCCATTGAACTTTGCAAGGTACTCAAAGAAAGCTTGCGTGAAGAACGAACCCTGCAGGCGCTTGCCAGGGGTGACTGGACTTTCGAAGGTGCCGCCTGCGGACGGGCCCCACGACTGCTCGCCATCGCTCGTGGCCGTGATAATCGTGTATCGGCTAAGATCCATTGGCGTGGTCTGGGTGGTACGAACGTTCTGCGTGCTACCTGCGCCATCTTCCGTAAAGCGGATACCCTTGGCCTCGTACGCTTGGCCGGTCCATGCCGCCATCGAAATGCCGGCGCGCTCAGGTACACCGCCGTTGGCCGCAAGGATGTAGCGTCTGGACTCATCCGGGATACCCCTCAGAATCTCGCCGCTGTAGCACGTATCGATGATCAGGCGGGTCTGTCTGCTCGGCGTCTGTGCTAACTCTTGCAACTTGAGGTCGGGTACCGAGCTGTCGAATACACTGATCGCAAAGTCACGGTCAGGGACCCGTGGATCCCCCGAGTCATAAGCGATGATCGACATCTTTCGCGCGTCCCGCACACGGGGAGACGGTACGGGCATGGCCCCGTGGCTGGACACATAGATGAGTACGGTATCGTTCGGTCCCACCTCGTCTTTAAAACGTTTCAGAATGGCTTCGATGTTGGCCTTGGTGGCTTGCGGGCCGAGCAGGGCTGTGGTGCGGTAGTTCGCTTTCTCCGCCTCCATTTTCACGCGTCGTGCATCGTCTTCACCCAAGATGTCGGGCACGCGCTTGTCACGGAAGGTATTGATACCAATGATCAAGGCCCGCTTAGCAGGTGGTGCGGGTCGATCGCGTACCGCCCTCGCATGGGCGGCAAGCGCCTGTCCTGCCTGAACTTCCCAGCGCTTCTCCTTGATGCTCTCCGGATAGAACGGTGAGGTCGACTTGATGCCGACAATTGATTGGACGATGAAGAATGCGCGGTCGACTTCATCCTCATCCTGGTAGTTGCCCACCAGGCGGATCCGGCCTACGCTGTCGCGTGTAACTTGCGCATTCGGCAAACCGTGCCGTTTTAGTTCATAGCGGACGGTTGCAACTAGTGGCTCGGGGACGTTGTAGCCCTGGTAGGCGTTTTGGAAGCCATGAAGCTGGCTGGCGGCACAGCCGCCAAGTAATAGCGCACCCAGGAGTACGAGGCTGCAGTGCAATGATGTCGTGCGCATGATCTTTGGGGCAGGGATGCAGCCGACGCGTGAGCGCAGCCGGGCTGCCCGAAGCAGCCCACCCCACTATCTCGAATTACAGAATCGTAACGGTCTGCGAGGCAACCGCCGCAGGCTTGCCAGCCATGCTCACCGCAAACTCGTAACGGTATTTGCTGCCACTCTTGGCTTCCGAAGGAATCGGCAGGCGCGATGTGTCAACGTTCTGGCCAGCCTCTACGGTGCGATCCTCAGCGGTTTGGCCAGGGAACGGCAAGATCGATTCCTTTCCATCATCGATCACAAAGAGCTTACGTTCTACCTTTACTGGGGCTTCGGAACCGTTCTTAGTCATCGCGATGAACGTGGTTGCCAGATCGATCTTGTCGCCGGCTTTCGCGGTGGTCGGCATGTCGATCTTGGAGACCAACGTCTTGTCGCCTTCCTTCGGGTTGTACTTGATATCCTTCTTGACCTGCTGGTACCCCTTGGTACGTTCAATCTTCGATTCCGGGATCCAGCTCGGATTCTTCTTGTAGCACGTGTCGATGGCCGTGTAGTACGCCGTGGCAAAGCCGGCGGCCGCCCCCAAGGCGCCACCTACGGCTGCGCCAATGGCGGCCTTCTTGATGCTGTCATCCTTGTTTTTGCCAAAGAGCGCTGCGCCGAGCCCGGCGACGATGCCCATGCCGGCGCCCTTGGCCGTCAGAATTGTCTGTTCCTGTGTAACGCAGGAATCAAGGTCCGCGTTAGCGGATTCCTGTGCATGGCTGAAAGGGGCGGCGAGGGGAAACAGAAGCGAGGCGGCAACAACCGTCTTAGAGAAGCGACTGCGAATGACCATGATGATGTTTAGTGTTTTTTGTGAAGAACTTTGTATTTCCCGATATTCGTCCGAGAGTGAATTTTTCTCGAAAAGTGGCACAAACATCACGTCTTAATCCATGGGAGTTGATGCCTTGGCCTTCTCGATGCTGAGCATGCTTATGCAACAGCCTCAATGACGAACTTCATCCTTAGAACGGCATCCTGTCCTTGATTTTCACCCTACGTTGGGTGGGTTTATGCAGGTTCAGGAGGGTGGTAAGCAATCTGTGGAGTGCTGTAATGTTCCACGCTGAACATTCAGTGCAAGACGGCGGTTCGGCATCTGGACCATGGAGAAGGGGGGATCTTTCCATCAGTCAAGGAAGAAGCATCCCACCTCGATAATGTGGGATGCTGCTGTTTATCGAGGCGTGCTGAAAACCTCTGCGTTTGGGCCGGGAATGTAGAGCACATCGGTGGTGCCACCGCGTCTCGTTGGCCCAGCTGCAGTGCCCCCGTTCAATTTGGCGCTCCCGGCGAGTTTCGGGACAATATCTATCCGCCAGTGCAATTGACCGACATCTTCGCAACTTTCTCTGGTTGGCCGGACTGATCCCGAGTGGTTATTCTGACCAAGCCGTGATCAATGTCGCGGCCGACATCCTTGGCATCGACCGCGCCCACTTCGATCACAGCGTCTGGCAGCACATGAGCAAGCGTGGGACGACATCTGGCATCGCCGATTCCAGTCGTGGCAGGTCCTGTGACTCTGGGGCATCGTTGCAATGAGGGGCAGACAGGCGAGCAGCCTGCCGAGGCGCGCGGGAAGGCTTGTCGCACGCCTGAACTACGGCGAGGTACGCTGGTACGGTGAAAGCGGGGGCAAGAGCGCGCCTGCCGGCTCTCGGGAAATGGCATACGGACACCGCCGTTCCTCGCGGTCGCTTCGTCAAGATGCTGAACACACGTACACCGCGTACCGAATTTCTCGTCGGCCAGGAAGTGCAATTTATCGCCTACCGCAAGTGGACCGGAGTCTGTGCCGTGCTCTTCGACGGCGAAATGTTTGCACGGCTGCCAGCGATTCGCGTCCTGGAATACGGCCTCCGAATTTTGTCGACTACCTCTCTATCGGGTAACGATTTCGGTGAGTTGCYTCGCATCTCACCAAGTAGCTTCGCAGCAACTTTCCCTGATTGCTGGAGCGCCATTGTCGAAAAGCGCAAACAAGACGTGCATCGGCGAATGGCTGCGGATCGCGTTGATCCACCTCGCGGGCTCCGACCAAAATATGCTTTATGGTCAACTTTAATGCTGGGGGGGATCAAGCATGTCGTTGCCGATCTAATCGTTGCAAATCGGCAACGTTATGGTTAAGTCGTCACCCCACGTTGCGCCACGGCATACGTACTATCACCTATTGCTGCTCTGCCGCATTTATTTTGCTACAATTAGGGAAAACCCGATGCGGGTTATCACCTAAGGAGCAAGCCATGAACACCCAATCCGATATCAAGATGACCGACCAACTGGAACGCGAACTGATCGACCGTGAACTGGGCCCCCGTAGCCCGGCCTTCATCGACGACGTGAAGAGCGCTGTTGCCGCTGTTCAGCGTGTCTTTGGCCGTCTGCAAAGCCAGGCTCGCCGCGCCAAGATCACCTACGCGAACGGCTGATCGCAGCGGTGGCAACCGTCATCAAGAATCAAGCGTGTGTTGCTGAAGTCAGTGATTTGCAGTTCGTTTGAAGCTATTTGAAGTCTGTTGTTTGCTGTTGTTTGTAGTAGCTGTCTAGTCGATAGTCTGAAGATTGTTTGCAGTCTTGGTTTGACGGCCATGCGGCTGCGGCTCGCCTTCGTGCCATTGCACGAATTGTTGCGAGCGCGGGCATCGGCATCGTCAGACCCGGCGCGGGTGCTCCGCGCGGCAAGACCGGCCAACGCGTCGCTCCACCGGAGCGCAGCGCTTTTTGGCCGGTTTTTTTATGTCCCGCGGATTCCGGCACCGAAGCTGGCTGATCTGCGCCGGGGCTCGCCACCGCGCGTTCTTGCACTGAGCCCGGCCGCGCTCGCGCTGCTCAGCCTTGGCGCCTGGCGCCATGCACGCGCGGCAGCGGCGACCTGGACGTCAGGCCTGCTCGTCGATCCACATCGATAGCCGTGCCTTGTATGCCTGCTGGATATGGCGACGCATGATCTGCTCGGCCTGCGCGGGATTGCGCTGCTCGAGCGCGTCCACCAGTGCGATGTGGTCCTGGTAGGAAACCTGTGCCCGCCCGGGCAAGGCCAGCGTGGTGCGGCCCAGCAGGGCCATCGATTCGTGCAGGGAGCGCAGGGTCTTGAGCAGGTAGCGGTTGTGCGCGCAACGGTGCAGTGTCTCGTGGAAGAGCCGGTTGTTGGCAGCGAGCTTGTCGGGGTTCTCGGCGATGGCGAGATCGCGCTGCACGATGTCGCGCAGCAGCGAGATTTCCACGTCGGTGGCGTGGCGCGCCGCCAGCGCTGCGGCAGTGCCTTCGAGCACTTCGCGCATGACGTACAACTCGCTCACCATGCTGGCGTCGAGCCGCGTCACCATCATGCCGCGGTTGGGCTCGTTGACGACCAGCCCTTCCGACTCCAGTCGCGACAACGCTTCGCGCACCGGAGTGCGCGACAGCCCGAGCGTGGCGGCCAGTTCCACCTCCCGCAGCCGCGTACCGGAGGGCAGTTGCCCGGCCTGGATGGCGTTGCGCAGGTGCTGGTAGGCCCGCTCGGCACGGGGCAGCGAATCGTCTGGGCTGGGGGCGGCGGCGTCGGCGGGGTTAGCGGGAATCATCTCGGCAGGGAAAGCGGAAGAGGCGCAGAAGAGAGTCGGAAAAGGCCCGGAAAAGGCGTGGATAAAGGCCCGGAAAAGGCCCGGAAAAGGCCCGGAAGTTACGCAGAAAAGGCGGTGACCGGCCATGGCCGGTACGGTTCGTCGTCATGAGACAGCCTGGCACGCGCGTAAACTCCCGGTTGCCGGGCCGTCGCCATGATACCTGCTCCGGTGCGCGCTACATCACGACAGGCCAATACCGGCTACCGCGTACCGCTCGCGCGCTCAGGCGCCGGAGCCGGCCGGCGAGTTGAACGGGTGGTACTGGTAAAGCCAGGTTTCCGATAAGGGTTTGCCGTCCAGCCGCAGGAACAAGCGCACGTCGACCGGATCCTTGCCTTCGGCGGTGAGGTCGAACTGGGCGCGCCAGTGCCCGGCCACGCCATTGGGCACCGCTTCCGCAAACACGTAGGAGAAGGTCCCGCGCGAGCTGCTCAGTACCGCTTCGGGCTTGGTGCCGAACGGCAGCTTATCGAGCGGGCCGCCCTTGAACTCCACCATGAACTTGCGCACGCCTTGCGGGCGCGGCTGGCCGGGCTGGCCGCCGTTGCCCAGCCGGGTGGCCACGCAGCGCGCTAGCGGGCTGGGGTAGGGCTCGTCCGCCAGCCAGTGCAGGCGGTAGCGCAGGCGGAAATCGCTGCCGGCCCTGGCGGGTGCCTTGGGCACCCACATGGCGACGATATTGTCGTGGATCTCATCGTCGGTGGGGATCTCGATCAGTTGTACGGCGCCCGCCCCCCAGCCGTCGCGCGGCTCCACCCACAGGCTGGGGCGCCGCTCGTAGTGCACGCCGTCCTGGTAGTGGTCGAAATTGCGGTCGCGCTGCAGCAGGCCGAACCCGCGCGGGTTGTCGTCGCCGAAGCTAGACGCCATGGTGCGCGGCGGATTGTTGAGCGGGCGCCAGATATGCTCGCCGGCGCCGTTCCAGATCGCCAGGCCATCGGAGTCGTGCACCTCGGGGCGCCAGTCCACGGCGGTGCCCTTGCTGGCTTCGGTAAACCAGCACATGGAGGTCAGCGGGGTCAGGCCAAGTCGTGCCACGTCCTTGCGCAGGAACAGCGCGCAGTCGATATCCATCAGTACGCCTTTGCCGCGCTGCATGGCGAAGCGGTAGGCGCCGCACACGCTGGGCCCGTCGAGCAGGGCGTATACCGTCGCGGTGTCCGCATTGCCTGACGGCGGCTCGAAGAAAAAATGCGTAAAGCCGGGGAATTCCTCCGGCTTGCCGGTCTCCGCCACGTCGATGGCGATGCCGCGCGCGGACAGGCCGTACTGGTAAAGCTCGCCAATGGCACGGAAGTACGAAGCGCCCAGGAATGCCACCCAGTCGTTCTTTTTCCAGTCCARCTTCTTCTGGTCGCCGAGGCGGCTTTCCTGGAGCCGGAAGCCGGCAAAGCCACTGCCGCGCGGCAGCTTGCGCGCGGGACTGTCGGCCGGCATGTCGAAATACGACTCGTCATAGACGATTTCGCGCGCGGCAGGCACGCCCTTGGCGCTGTCGATCACATGCATGCGCACCGGCTGGCGAAAGAAGGTGCCGAGGTGGAAGAACGTGACCGGGAACTGGCCCGGGCCGTCCGCGAACAGGGCGTCATCGGGCTTGAAGCGGATCTTGCCGTGGGCTTCGTAGTCGATCTTGCCAAGGATTTCCGCTGGCGCCGTGGCGGGCGGGGCGTATGGCTTGCCCGCCATGGTGCGGGCACGTTCTATCAAGGTATCGAAGCTGAAGGGGCGGGCGTCGCCCAGCTTGATCCGGCCGGCAGCCAGGACGGAGGGCGTGACCCCGAGGGCCGCGAGCGCGGCGGAAGCGGTGGCGGAAACGAGCAGGCTGCGGCGATTCATCATCGAAGGCGGGTCGTCCTTGGCGCAGTGATACCGAATGGGCAGAACAATGAAAGACGCGGCAAAAAGTGGAAAGTTCGGAAAACGGTATCGGCAAGTGATCCCAGGTCATCGTCTCGTCGTGGATTCTCCGCGGTGATGCGACAAAGATGCGATGAAGTGTAGGCGGTGTGATCCGTGCGGGACGCCTGCATCGCCCGTGCACTGACGATCGCGCTTGGGCAAGCATGCGGATAGAGGTTGACTCTCGCTCTGTGGAATGTAGTATGTGATATATCAAAAGATCCATCCATCAGACAGCAGGAGACGACAGCATGAAAATCTGTATCTATGGCGCCGGCGCGATCGGGGGATACCTTGGGGTGCAGCTTGCACTGGCCGGGGCGGAGGTGAGCCTGGTGGCGCGCGGTGCGCACCTGGCAGCCATGAAGGCAGACGGATTGCGCCTGCAGATCGAAGGCGAGGAGAGGGTGGCACGGGTCCGCTGCACCAGCGACCCGGCCGAACTGGGCCCGCAGGATTACGTGTTCATCACGCTCAAGGCCCACTCGGTGCCAGGCGTGGTCGATCTGATGCAGCCCTTGCTCGGGCCCGGGACCGCGGTGGTGACCGGTGTCAACGGCATACCCTACTGGTATTTCCATCGGCACGGCGGCCCGCTGGCCGGCACGACGCTGGAGAGCGTCGATCCCGGCGCTCGCCAGTGGCGCGGGCTGGGGCCCGAACGTGCCATCGGCTGCGTCCTTTACCCAGCGGCGGAAATCGTCGAGCCCGGCGTGATCCGCCATGTCTATGGCAAGAAATTCCCGCTCGGCGAGCCGGACGGGAACAAGTCGGCGCGGGTGGCGCATCTGAGCGAAATGATGGTGGCCGCCGGCCTGGAGGCGCCCGTGCGCGACAACATTCGCGACGAGATCTGGCTCAAGCTGTGGGGCAACCTGTGCTTCAACCCGATCAGCGCGCTGACCCATGCCACGCTGGATGTCATCACGGCCGACCCCGCCACGCGCGCCTTGTCACGCGCCATGATGCTCGAAGCCCAGGGCATCGCGGAGCGTTTCGGCGTGCATTTCCGTGTCGACGTGGAGCGGCGCATCGATGGGGCGGGCGCGGTGGGYGCGCACAAGACATCGATGCTGCAGGACCTGGAAGCAGGGCGCGCCATGGAAATCGATCCGCTGCTCACGGTGGTGCAGGAAATGGGACGGCTGGTGAGTCAGCCGACACCGATGGTCGACACCGTGCTCGGCCTGATCAAGCAGCGCGAGCGCATGGCGCAGGCGGCCTGAGACGGCTTGTGTGGGATGCGCGGGAGGGCGATGGCGACCATGTGATATACCATATACTCAAAACCACCACCCAAATGTTGCCTGATCTATGCCAATTGTGCATTTTTCTATGCATTCCGCGCATGCCGGGCCGCTTTTGGTAAGCTAGGTGGCTAGCCGCCGGCTGCCCCGCGAGGCAGCCGGGGCGCTGGTATCAATTCGAGCCTATCCATGTCCGCGCAAAGCCAATCCGCTGAACAGCCCACCGGGCTGACCCTCTCTCTCCAGCCCATCAATGCTGGCGCCAGCCTGCGGGACCAGGCCTACGCGATGCTGCGACAGGCCATTTCCGATGCCGACATCTATCAGTCGGATGAAGAGATCYGGCTCGACGAGCGGGTCCTGAGCGAGGCGCTCGGCGTGAGCCGTACCCCGATCCGCGAAGCCATGACGCTGCTGGAGCAGGAGGGATTCCTGCGCACCGTGCCGCGGCGCGGCATCTACATCATGCGCAAGACGAAGCGCGAGATCGTGGAGATGATCCAGGTCTGGGCCGCGCTGGAAAGCATGGCCGCGCGGCTGGCCACGCTGCATGCCAGCGACGAGGAGATCGCCAAGCTGCGGCACATGTTCGACAGCTTCCGCGATGGCACGCCGGCCGAGCATATCGAGGAGTACTCCGACGCCAACATTGCCTTTCACCAGGCCATCGTGCAGTTGTCGAAGTCGCAGATCATCATGGACTCGATCAAGAATATCTTCGTCCATGTGCGGGCCATCCGGAAGATGACGATCTCGCAGAGCGACCGGGCCTCGCGCTCCATCGTCGATCACCTGCGCATCATCGAGGCGCTGGAAAAGCGCGACACGGAGCTGGCCGAGAAACTCGTGCGCCAGCACTCGCTCGACCTCGCGGATTACGTCGAGAAGAACTGCGACTTCCTGGACTGAGACCGGGGGGCTTGCCCCGGGCGGCCAGGCGCGCAGGGCGCCTGCCATGAACGACATGGGCGCGGGAACATCCATCGTTCCGCGCCCACGGCCTTTCGCCAGATGGCGGCGCGCTATCTGGCCAGCGCTTGCGCCATCGTCTTGCCCAGCTCGGCCGGCGAGCGCGCCACGCGGATGCCGGCGGCGCGCATGGCGTCGATCTTGGCCTGCGCCGTGCCCGTGCCTCCCGAGATGATCGCGCCCGCATGTCCCATGCGGCGCCCGGGCGGGGCGGTGGTGCCCGCGATGAACCCCACCACCGGCTTGACGCGGCCACCGCTGCGCGCATCCTGCAGGAAGCGTGCGGCTTCCTCCTCGGCCGAGCCGCCGATCTCGCCGATCATGATGATGCCCTCGGTGTCGTCGTCGGCCAGGAACATCTCCAGGCAGTCGATGAAACTCGTGCCGTTGACGGGATCGCCGCCAATGCCGATGCAGGTGCTCTGCCCCAGGCCGGCGGCGGTGGTCTGCGCGACGGCCTCGTAGGTCAGGGTGCCCGAGCGCGATACCACGCCGATCTTGCCGGCGCGGTGGATATGGCCGGGCATGATGCCGATCTTGCACTGCCCCGGCGTGATCACGCCTGGGCAGTTGGGACCGATCAGGCGGCTGCCCGAGCCCGACAGTGAGCGCTTCACGCGCACCATGTCGATCACCGGGATGCCTTCGGTGATGCAGACGATCAGCCCGATGCCTGCGTCCACCGCTTCGAGGATCGCGTCAGCCGCGAAAGGCGGCGGCACGTAGATGACCGAGGCGTCAGCGCCGGTACGGTCCACTGCGGTGGCCACGGTGTCGAACACGGGCAGCCCGAGATGCGTCTCGCCGCCCTTGCCCGGTGTCACGCCGCCAACCATGCGCGTGCCATAGGCCGCCGCCTGTTCGGAGTGGAAGCTGCCTTGCGCGCCAGTGAAGCCCTGGCAGATCACCTTGGTGTCTCGATGGATCAGGACGGCCATGTCATTTCCTCCCGTTGGCGTGGACGGCCTGTACGGCCTGGACGATTTTCTCCGCCGCGTCGGCGAGATGATCCGCCGACACGATGGGCAGGCCCGAGTCATGCAGGATGGCCTTGCCCAGTTCCACATTGGTGCCTTCGAGCCGCACCACCAGCGGCACCGTCAGGTCGATCTCGCGGGCGGCTGCCACCACGCCTTCGGCGATCACGTCGCAGCGCATGATGCCGCCGAAGATATTGACCAGGATGCCCTCGACCTTGGGGTCGTCGAGGATCAGCCGGAAGGCTGCGGTCACGCGCTCGCGCGTGGCACCCCCGCCCACGTCGAGGAAGTTGGCCGGCTCGCCGCCATAGAGCTTGATGATGTCCATGGTGGCCATGGCCAGCCCGGCGCCGTTGACCATGCAGCCGATATTGCCGTCGAGCTTGACGTAGTTCAGCTCGTGGCGCGCAGCCGCGGCTTCGGCCGGGTCCTCCTCGGTCTCGTCGCGCAGCGCCTCGATATCGGGGTGGCGGTAGAGCGCGTTGTCGTCGAAGTTGAACTTGGCGTCGAGCGCGATCACGTCGCCAGCACGTGTGACCACCAGCGGGTTGATCTCCACCACCGAGGCATCGAGTTCGACGAAGGCGCGGTAGGCCGCCAGGATGAAGCGCGAGGCCGCGCTCACCTGCTTGCCGGACAGGCCCAGGCCAAACGCCAGGCGGCGGGCATGGAAGGGCTGGATGCCGGCGGCCGGATCGATCGCCACCTTGAGGATCCTCTCGGGCGTGCGCTCGGCCACTTCCTCGATCTCCATGCCACCCTCGGTGGAGGCCATCACCGTCACGCGGGATGTGGCGCGGTCGATCAGCATGCCCAGGTACAGCGCGCGGGCGATTTCGCAGCCTTCTTCTACATACAGGCGGCGCACCTCGCGCCCGGCTTCGCCGGTCTGCCTGGTGACCAGCACGGCGCCGAGCATCTGCCCGGCCTGCGCCCGCACCGCGTCGACCGACTTGACCACGCGCACGCCGCCCTTGCCGCCGGGATCGTTGCGGAAGTGGCCGGCACCGCGCCCGCCAGCGTGGATCTGGGATTTCACTACCCAGACCGAGCCGCCGAGCTTGCGCGCGGCGCTGGCGGCTTCCTCCGGGGTAAAGGCAACCGCTCCGCGCGGCACGGCCACGTCGAACCGCCGCAGCAGTTCCTTGGCCTGATATTCGTGGATGTTCACAGGTCTCCTCGCTCTGGTTGGGGCGCGAACCGGCGCGGCGCGAGATTGGCTCGCGACGCGATCGCGCTGTGAAATATGGTATGTAATATATCAAAGAGAAACAAGGAAAAGCCTGTCGATGGCGACAACCAACCGGGCGGCAAAACTGGCGGGCCGCGGCTCGTGAGAAACCGGAATCAATCCACGTAGATTCAGCAATTCAGTTCATTTGTGCGCTATTGCCGTCCAAATGCTGCGGCGCGTCGTCGAAATCGAAGGTGTGTCCACCAAATTTCTCTTGAGCTTCGTTGATATATCACATACCGTATGTCATCAAGATCCGACGAAAAGGATCGAGCGCATCGCAGGCCGGGAGCACAACGCCCGGCCAGGCAGAGGCAGCAAGGCGGTAACAGGCGAGAGGGTGTCGTGACAGGGCGCAGCCGGCAGGCGTCCCGCGTCACAGCCAGTCGCATTCAAGTCAACGAGGAGACCAAGACATGTCTGCAGTCGTATCCACGCGGCCCGAGACCACCACGGCCGAAGACACCCTGAAGCAGAAGACCCGCGACGCCGGCGTGATTTCCGGCGGTCACCTGGTGGCGCGGGCACTGAAGAACGAAGGCGTCGACACGATCTTCACCTTGTGCGGCGGCCACATCATCGATATCTATGACGGCTGCGTGGACGAAGGCATCCGCATCATCGACGTGCGCCACGAACAGGTGGCCGCGCATGCCGCCGACGGCTATGCGCGCCAGACCGGCAAGCTGGGCTGCGTGGTGACTACCGCGGGCCCGGGCTGCACCAACGCCGTAACCGGCGTGGCCACGGCGTTCCGCTCGGAGAGCCCGATCATCCATATCGGCGGGCAGGGCGCCTTGTCGCAGCACAAGATGGGCTCGCTGCAAGACTTGCCCCATGTGGACATGATGGCGCCGATCACCAAGTTCGCCGCCTCCATCCCGAGCACGGAGCGCGTGGCGGACATGATCTCCATGGCCGCGCGCGAATGCTTCAACGGCGCGCCGGGGCCGGCCTACCTGGAAATCCCGCGCGACGTGCTGGACCGTGAAGTCGACCTGGCGCGCGCCGTGATCCCGCGGCCGGGCCACTATCGCGCCTCCACGAAGTCGATCGGCGACCCAAGGGACATCGAGCGGCTGGCCGACATCCTGGTGAACGCGGAGCGTCCTGCGATCCTCTACGGCCAGCAGGTCTGGACCGCGCGCGGCCACGAGGAAGCGATCGCGCTGCTCAAGGGCCTGGATATCCCCGGCTATTTCAACGGCGCCAGCCGGGGCCTGCTGCCACCGGGCGATCCGCACCACTTCGACCGCACGCGCACGCAGGCTTTCGCCAATGCGGACGTGCTCATCATCGTGGGCACGCCGTTCGACTTCCGCATGGGCTACGGCAAGCGCATCAGCCGCGAGCTGACGCTGGTGCAGATCGACATGGACTACCGCACGGTGGGCAAGAACCGAGAGATCGACCTCGGCCTGGTGGGCGACCCCGGCGCCATCCTCGGCGCAGTGCTGCAGGCCGCCAGCGGGCGCATCAAGAACGACAAGCGCCAGGCTCGCCAGAAATGGATGGGCCAGCTGACCGAAGCCGAGGCCGTGGCTACCGAGAAGCTGATGCCGCTGTTCCGCTCGGAGAACTCGCCGATCCATCCCTATCGCGTGGCCTATGAACTGAACGAGTTCCTGTCCGACGACACTGTCTATATCGGTGACGGTGGCGACGTGGTGACCATCTCCGCGCAGGCAGTGCGCCCGCGCCGGCCCGGCCAGTGGATGGATCCCGGCGCGCTCGGTTCGCTCGGCGTGGGCACCGGATTCGCCATCGCCGCGGGGCTGGCCAACCCCAGCAAGGAGATCCTCTGCTTCTACGGCGATGGCTCCTTCGGCATGACTGCATTCGACATGGAGACCGCCAACCGCTTCGGTGTGCCCTACCTGGCGGTGATCGGCAACAACTCGGCGATGAACCAGATCCGCTACGGCCAGCTGGCCAAGTACGGCGAAGAGCGCGGCAACGTGGGCAACCTGCTGTCGGACGTGCCGTTCTCGAAGTTCGCCGAGATGCTGGGCGGCTACGGCGAGGAAGTGCGGGAGGCCAGCGCCATTGCAGGCGCGCTGCAACGCGGGCGCGAGGCGGTGCAGCGCACCGGCAAGTCCGCCGTGATCAATATCTGGGTGGACCCGCGCGAGTACGCGCCGGGCACCAAGAACCAGACCATGTACAAGTAACCAGGCGGCGAGGAGACAATGATGGACAAGGCACTGGACGGTGTGCGGATCCTGGACATGACGCATGTGCAGGCCGGCCCTTCGGCCACCCAGCTGATGGCGTGGCTGGGGGCCGATGTGATCAAGGTGGAGTTGCCCGGGCGCGGCGACATCACGCGCAGCCAGCTGCGCGATGTGCCCAATGCGGACAGCTTGTACTTCACCATGCTCAATTCCAACAAGCGCAGCCTGACGCTGAATATGAAGACGCCGGAAGGCAAGGCGTTGCTGGAGGACCTGGTGCAGCGCTGCGACGTGCTGGTGGAAAATTTCGGCCCCGGCGTGCTGGACCGCGCGGGCTTCGACTGGGACCGCCTGCAGACGCTCAACCCGCGCCTGATCTACGCTTCGATCAAGGGCTTCGGGCCGGGGCCATACGCTGACTGCAAGGCCTACGAGAACGTGGCGCAATGCATGGGCGGTTCGGCCAGCACCACCGGCGCCGCGGAAGGCGCGCCGACGGTGACCGGTGCCCAGATCGGCGATTCCGGCACCGGCATCCACTGCGTGGTCGGCATCCTGGCGGCATTGCTGCAGCGCGAGCATTCGGGGCGCGGCCAGCGCGTGGAAGTGGCGATGCAGGATTCGGTGCTCAACCTGTGCCGGGTCAAGCTGCGCGACCAGCAGCGCCTGGCCGCCGGGCCGATGCGCGAGTATCCAAACCAGGAGTTCGGTGACTTCGTGCCGCGCGCGGGCAATGCGTCGGGTGGCGGGCAGCCGGGCGCGGCCTTGCGTTGCGCGCCGGGCGGCGCCAACGATTACGTCTACGTGATCGTGCAGCCGCAAGGCTGGGAGCCGCTGATGCGCCTGTGCGGCCGCGAAGATCTCATCACGCACGCGCAGTTCGCCACGCCGGAGGCCCGCCTCAAATGCCTGGACGAATGCTTCTCCATCATCGAGAAATGGACGCGCACGCGTACCAAGTTCGAAGTGATGGACGCGCTCAATGAGCTCGACGTGCCGTGCGGGCCGATCCTTTCGATGAAGGATCTGATCGAGGACAAGTCGATGTACGAGCGCGGCTACCTGGTCGAGCTGGACCACCCGGAGCGCGGCCAGTACGTGCAGCTCGGCTGCCCCATCACGCTGTCGGCCTCGCCCGTCACGGTGGAGCGCTCGCCCTTGCTGGGCGAGCACACCGAGGAGATCCTCGACTGGCTGGGCCGCACGCCCACGCAGATCGAAGCCCTGCGCGCAGCCGGCGCGGTCTGAGCAGACGAGTCTCGGTTACTTCCCCGCAGTAGATCCGCAAGCCGCCCGCCCTCGCGTCGACCGCGAGGGCGCGGGGCGGTGCATCCCGATGCAAACCATGAACAGTTGGAGACCTGACATGGCACACGACAAAGACGCGGTGCGGAAGATTCTCGCCGCTGTGAAACAAGAGGGGCGTGACGCATTGACGGCGCCTGAAGGCAAGCTGGTGTGCGACGCCTATGGCATTGCCGTGCCCGGCGAAGGCGTGGCGAAGACACCCACCGGCGCGGTGGAGCTGGCGGCGAAGATGGGCTATCCGGTGGTGCTGAAGATCGTCTCGCCGGACATCCTGCACAAGACCGAGGCGGGCGGCGTGCTGGTCGGCCTGAAGGATGCCGCCGAAGTCGAGAACGGCTACCTGCGCATTGTCGAGAACGCGCACAAGTACAACGCGCAGGCCAATATCGTGGGCGTACAGGTGCAGCAGATGATCACCGGCGGGCAGGAGGTCATCATCGGCGCCGTCACCGATCCTTCCTTCGGCAAGCTGGTGGCCTTCGGCCTGGGCGGCGTGCTGGTGGAGGTGCTCAAGGACATCACCTTCCGCCTGGCGCCGGCCAGCGAGGAAGAAGCGTTGTCGATGCTTGACGGCATCGCCGCGGCCGAGGTGCTCAGAGGCGTGCGCGGCGCCGAGCCGGCCAACCGCGAGGCGCTGGCCGGCATGATCCGGCGTGTGTCCGAGCTGGTGAACGATTTCCCCGAGATCGCCGAACTCGACCTCAACCCGGTGTTCGCCAGCAAGGACGGCGCCATCGCCGCCGACGTGCGCATCGTGGTCGATTTCGCGCCGCAGCCGCAACGCTACCGGCCGGGCCAGGACGAGATCGTGCAGCAGATGAACCGGATCATGCGGCCCGATGCCGTGGCGGTGATCGGTGCCTCCGCCGAGGACGGCAAGATTGGCAACTCGGTGATGAAGAACCTGATCAACGGCGGCTACCAGGGCAAGATCTACCCGATCCATCCCAAGGGCGGCGAGATCATGGGCATGACCGCCTACAAGAGCGTGCTCGATGTGCCGGGCGAGGTGGACGTGGCGGTGTTCGCCATTCCCGCCAAGCTGGTGGCAGGCGCGCTTGAGGAAGTGGGCCGCAAGCAGATCCCCGGCGCGGTGCTGATTCCGTCCGGCTTTGCCGAGACCGGCAACGTGGACGGCCAGGAAGAGATCGTGGCCATTGCGCGCAAGCACGGCATCCGCCTGATGGGGCCCAATATCTACGGCTTCTACTACACGCCGAAGAATCTCTGCGCGACCTTCTGCACGCCATACGACGTCAAGGGCAAGGCGGCGCTGTCGTCGCAGTCGGGCGGCATCGGCATGGCCATCATCGGCTTCTCGCGCTCGGCCAAGATGGGCGTGTCCGCCATCGTCGGACTGGGCAACAAGTCCGATATCGACGAAGACGACCTGCTGACCTTCTTCGAGCAGGACGAGCACACCGAGATCATCGCCCAGCATTGCGAGGACCTGAAGGACGGCCGCGCCTTCGCCGAGGCCGCGCGCCGGGTCTCGAGGAAAAAGCCGGTGGTGGTGCTCAAGGCCGGGCGCACCAGCCTGGGCGCGCGCGCCGCCAGCTCGCACACCGGCGCCCTGGCCGGCAACGACAAGATCTACGAGGACGTGTTCAAGCAGTGCGGCGTGATTCGCGCCCGCTCGCTGCGCGATCTGCTGGAGTACGCGCGCGGCATTCCCAAGCTGCCCGTGCCCAAGGGCGAGAACGTGGTGATCATCACGGGCGCCGGCGGCTCCGGCGTGCTGTTGTCGGATGCCTGCGTGGACAACAACTTGTCCCTGATGACCATGCCGGACGACCTCGACGCGGCGTTCCGCAAGTTCATCCCGCCGTTCGGCGCGGCCGGCAACCCGGTCGACATCACCGGCGGCGAGCCGCCTTCCACCTACAAGAACACGCTGCGCCTGGGCATGGAAGACCCGCGCATCCACGCCATCATCCTCGGCTACTGGCACACCATCATCACGCCGCCGATGGTGTTCGCCAAGCTGGTGGTGGAGGTGAAGCAAGAGATGGCGGCGCGCGGCATCGAGAAGCCCATCGTGGCCTCGCTGGCCGGCGACGTGCAGGTGGAGGAGGCCGCAGAGTACCTGTACGAACACGGCGTGCCAGCCTATGCCTACTCGACCGAGATCCCCGTTGCGGTGCTGGGCGCCAAATACAAGTGGGCGCGCGGGGCGGGGAAGATCTGAATCATCGACCCAGGGGAGAGGGGCGCGCGCCGAGCGGGCCCTGACGACGACAACGCGGCACAAAGGCGGGCAGCGGCGGGGAGCCGCGCCCGCCGGAGGAGTTTTCCGTGCAGACTTGGATCCGCTTCCAGACAGGCGATGGCGAGACCGGCTTCGGACGCATCGAGGGCGATCGCGTGGCCGAATACGATGGCCCCGGCTTTGCGAACCCGCGCCCCACCGGCGCCATGCTGGCGCGCGAAGGCCTGCGCCTGCTCAGCCCGTGCGAGCCGGGCAAGGTGGTGGCGCTGTGGAACAACTTCCACGCATTGGCGCGCAAGCTGGACAAGCCCGTGCCAGGGCACCCGCTGTTCCTGATCAAGCCGGCAAGTTCGCTGGCCGGTCCTGGCGACGCCATCCTGCGGCCGCGCAGCTACGCGGGCAAGATCGTGTACGAAGGCGAACTCGGCATCGTGATCGGCCGGCGCTGCCGCAACGTGGCGCCGGAAGAGGCCGCGACGCATATCTTCGGCTATACCGTGGTCAACGATGTCACCGCGGCGGAGCTGATCGGCGCAGACCCGAATTTCCCGCAGTGGTGCCGCGCCAAGGGTTTCGATACCTTTGGCTGCATCGGCCCGGCCATCGTCACGGAACTGGACTGGCGCGCGGCGCGCGTGATCACGCGGCTGGACGGGGCGGAGCGGCAGAACTATCCGCTTTCCGACCTGGTCTTCTCGCCGGAGCAGCAGGTCAGCCTGATTTCGCAGGACCTTACGCTCATGCCCGGCGACGTGATTGCCTGCGGCACCTCGCTCGGCGTAGGTTCGATGAAGGACGGGGCCGTGGTCGAGGTCAGCATCGACGGCATCGGCGCGCTGGTCAACCACATGCGCGGCTAGGCCGGTGGCCCGCCGGGCCGCGGCGTGGCTGTGCGCGCGCCCGGCTCCGGCATGCCTACAGTGGCAGGCTCATCAGCAGTGTCAGCGCGGAAGTATCGCGCAGGCCTGCCCGCGCGGGCAGGCGGCGCAGCCTGGCCAGCACCGTGCCGCATGCCTCGCCGAGGTGGTTGGTGACGTTCAGGCGCGCCAGCACGCGCGTGGCCAGGCGCAGCGTGACGGGCACTTGCCGGCGGCAGAACGCCACTTTGCGCACATAGCCGTCCACCTCCCACAGCCACGTGGTATTGGCGGGGAAATAGGCAATGTCGCCAGGCTGCAGCATATGGACGCGCCCGCCCGGGCTGGTCACCTTGACCTTGCCCTCCAGGATCAGCACGGTTTCCTCCCAGCCGTAGTGCCACTGAAAGGCGCCGCCGGTGCATTCCCAGAGGCTGGTGCTGGCCATGCCGTCGATCGAGCGCGAGTGCGTGGCGGCACGCGACTGCGGCTCGCCGGCACGGATCCAGGCGGCCTCGATGGGGCAGGTCTGCAGCGGCAGGTCGCGCGTACTGGCGAAGGCGCCTTCGCGGCGTTCCGCGAGCGTGGCAGGCGCACCGCTTCCGCGTACCGAATGCGAGGGCTCCATGGCCGCCTCCCATTGTTTCGACAGGTAGGTCGACATTAGCGGGCCACGCACGCAGGCTAAGTGCGCCAGCGCACTATCGGAGCGATTCGGGGGGGCGGTGCCAGGGGGGAGCGAAGCGCCGGCGGGCGGCGCTTCGCGGTGGCCCGGCTCAGTTGGCCTGGCTCGCCATGGCGCGCAGGTAGTCGCATTTCTTGTCGAAGATCAGCCGGCTGAGGAATTCGGCATCGTAGGCCTTGAGCAGGTGCGCATGGTATTGCTCGATATAGCGCGCAATGCGGCTTTGCTCGCATTCGATGCCGCACAGCCAGGCGAACATCTCGCGGTCCCAGCGAAAGCGCAGGCCCAGTTCGGTGAAGGCTGCGTTGTAGGCGGCTAGCTGTCGCTCGTCGAGCGTACTGTCGACCGCGCGGGGCGCGATGGCGGCGTCGGCATGGATGGCGGCGGGGGCTGCGGACTGGATCTGGTTCATGATCGGACTCCTTCGGGCGCTTTGCAGGGGTTGGCCTGAGTCGAAGCTTAGGGTTGTCGATCAATTAACGATAATTAAAGTTAGATCATGAAATCATAATGAATCGTTTATGGATTCGGGATCGATCCGCGCGTCTGTCCACTACGGCTGACGCTGTGGCCTGATCAGCTTCTCCACGCCGGTGATGCGCTGGATCAGGCTGGCGCCTTCTTCCATCAGGAAATGCTTGAAGGCGAGCGCGACCGGCGGCAGGCGCTTGTTCTTGCGGTGTACCACGTACCAGTTGAGCATCACCGGGAAGCCTTCGATATCGAGCACGGCCAGGTTGCCGGTCTGCAGTTCGAGCCCGACGGTGTGGGCGGACAGGAAGGCGATGCCCATGTTCGCGATCACGGCCTGCTTGATGGTTTCGGTGCTCTTGATCTCCATGGCGATGCGCAGGTTGGACAGGCGCCCGGCAAAGCCTTCCTGCATGGAGTTCCAGGTGTCCGAGCCCTTCTCGCGTGCGACGAAGGCCTCGTCGGCCAGTGCCGCCAGCGGGATGTTGCGCTCGCTCACCAGTCGGTGGTTGGGCGCGGCGACGATCACGTAGGGATGGGGCGCGAACGGTTCGCTGATGGTATCCATGCCCTCGGGCGGCCTCACCATCACGGCAAGGTCGGTGAGGTTGCCGGCAAGCTGGTGCAGCAATTCTTCGCGGTTGTGCACCGCAAGATTCAGCGTGACGCCGTCATGGCGCTGCATGAACTGCGCAAGCAGGCGGGGGAAGAAATAGTCGCCTGCGCTGATGACGGCGACGTTGAGCCGTCCGCCGGAGATGCCCTTGAGTTGCGACATGGCATCTTCCGCTTCGCGGAATTGCTGCATGATGCTGCGGCTGTAATTCAGCATCTCGATGCCGGCTGGCGTGAGATAGATCTTCTTGCCCAGCTGCTCGAACAGCGGCAGGCCGACATGCCCCTCCAGCTGCCGCACTTGCGTGGATACGGCGGGCTGGGTCAGGTGCAGCTCCTCGGCGGCGCGCGAGAAGCTCAGGTGCCGGGCAACCGTCTCGAAAACCTTCAGCTGGCGCAGCGTCGCGTTCTTCATGCACTGTTCCGCCCGATGTATAAGGGATCGTTAATGATAATAATAAAAAACTTTATGCTGTGTCGAACTTAGTTTGACCTAGCATCAGTCCACGGATGCACGTGCCGCAATGTCAGGCGCGCTCAATCAGTAGTGACCAAGGGCTCCCCCTAGCAGAGAAGCCTTCCCTTCGCGCCGCAGAGCGCGACAGCACTATGCAGGAGACACGACATGACGCACGACACGACGGCGGCCTCCGCCCACGGCCGCTCCGGCTGGCTTCGCAATCGCTGGTTCCAGTTGGCGATCGGCGTGGTCTGCATGGGGCTGGTGGCCAATCTCCAGTATGGCTGGACACTCTTTGTCGGGCCGATGAACGCCAAGCATCATTGGGGTGAGTCGGCGATCCAGATAGCATTCTCCATTTTCATCGTGACGGAAACCTGGCTGGTCCCGCTGGAAGGCTGGCTGGTCGACAAGCTGGGACCGCGCCCGGTGGTGGCTTGCGGCGCGGTGTGCGCGGGACTGGCATGGGTCATCAATGCCTATGCCACCAGCCTGCCGCAGCTTTACCTGGCGGCAGTGATCGCGGGCATCGGCGCGGGCGGGGTCTACGGCACCTGCGTGGGCAACGCGCTCAAGTGGTTCCCGGACAAGCGCGGCCTTGCCGCCGGCCTGACCGCGGCCGGCTTCGGGGCGGGCTCCGCGCTCACGGTGATTCCCATCGCCAACATGATCCAGCGCTCGGGCTACGAGCATGCCTTCATCACGTTCGGGATCCTGCAGGGTGTCTGCATCCTGCTGATGGCCTTGCTCCTGGTCAAGCCGCGCCCGCCAGCAGGCGCCGTGGCGGCCAGGGCGGTGCTGACCAACCCGATCGAGTTCACGCCGGGGCGCATGGTCAGGACGCCGGTGTTCTGGGTCATCTATGCCTCGTTCGTGGCGGTGGCCGCGGGCGGCATCATGGCCACCGCGCAACTGGGTCCCATCGCGCGCGATTTCGGTTTCGCCTCGATGCCCGTGACGATGCTGGGCTTCACGCTGCCGCTGCTGACCATGACGCTGTCGATCGACAACCTCTGCAACGGGCTGACCCGGCCGCTGTGCGGCTTTATCTCCGATCGGATCGGGCGGGAGAACACCATGTTCTTCATTTTCATCGGCGAGGGGCTGTCGCTGCTCGGGCTGATGCAGTTCGGCCATAACCCGTACTGGTTCATGACGTTCGCCGCGCTGACCTTCCTGTTCTGGGGCGAGATCTTCTCGATCTTCCCGGCGCTGTGCGCCGATACCTTCGGCAGCAAGTTCGCGGCGGCCAATGCCGGCACGCTCTACACCGCAAAGGGCACGGCAGCGATGCTGGTGCCGCTGGCCTCGGTGCTGTCGGCGCGCGGCGGATGGGATGCCGTCTTCACGGTGGCTGCGCTCGTGACCATTGCCGCGGGGCTGTCCGCCAAATTCATACTCGCGCCGATGCGCAGGCGCTTTATCACGGGTCATGCTGGCGATACGGTGCCGGTGGGCGCCGACAGCGCGGCCTGTCTCGCGGGGTTGTCGCCCCGCAAGAGCGAGTAGGGCGCCGTTTCCGGAGAATCGCTGACGCACCAGCCCGGCCCCGGTGGCCGGGCATCGCGCATATAGAAGGGGGCATCATGAATATCTCGCTTCCGCAGCTCAAGGCGTTTGCCGCCGTAGCCCGCCAGAAAAGCTTCACCCGCGCCGCGGCCGAACTCGGGCTCACGCAGTCGGCCATTAGCCGCAGCGTGCGAGAGCTCGAAGACGAGATCGACCAGCGCCTGTTCGACCGCACCACGCGGCAGGTGGAACTGACCGACGCCGGAGAGCATTTGTCGCAGCGCATCTGCCACCTGATCGAGGAGGTCGAGCAGACGCTGCGGGAAAGCCAGGGCACTGGCAGGCCATGCCAGGGCCTGGTGCAGATCGCCTCCGATCCGGTGCTGTCGTCGATGTCGGTGCCGGGCTGGCTGGCGGGCTGCCGCACGGCCTGGCCCGGCATCGGCATCTGCCTGAAGGACCGTTCGCACGACGGCGTGTTGCAAGGCGTGCGTAGCGGCGAGGTGGATTTCGGCATCGCCACCAATCCCGAGGCAGGCGACGATCTCTATTGCGAGGCGCTCTGCGCCGATCCTTTCCATGCCGTGCTGCCGTCCCAGCATCCGCTTGCCGCGCGCGAAGCGATAGGGTGGGGCGATCTCAACGATGCGAACGTGCTGATGCTGGACCAGAGTTCGGGCATCCAGCCGGCGGTGGAGCAGGCCTTCGGCGTGTATCACGTGCGCGCGGGATCGCTGCAGGTGCTCGGCCATTTCGCCGCGATCTTCGGCATGGTGGCGCTGGGACTGGGCATCGGCATCGTACCGTCGCGCGCGCACTCGGCTGGCCTGAGCCCGGCCACGGTGATGCGGCCGTTGCGGCCCCAGGTAACGTCCTCGGTGATGCTGGTGCGGCGCAAGAGCCGGTCGCTCAAGCCGAACGCAGCCGCCATCTGGGATGCGCTGCGCGGCATGGAGTACGAACAGGCGCGGATGGCCCGGGTCGGGTAAGGCGCGGCGGGCCGGTTGCATGCGGGCCGCGCTCGCAAGGGCGCGGCCGACTGCCCGCGGCGGTGTCGCGTAGTTACAAAACTCGACGTGATATATTACATACAGGATATTTACACATAGTGCGATGCAGCATATAATGAAAACTCCTACTCACCATCCATACCGGAGTTTTCTGATGGACAGCGTTCTTCTTCTCGGCCTCGCTCTTGGTTTGCTCACCCTTGGCGTCGGCGTCACCTTCCTGATCGCCACTCGCGTGCCAACCGCCGTGCTGGTGCGCGCGCAGGAGCACGGCCGCTTTGCCGGACTTGGCGCGTCGCAGGAAAAGGCTGGCATTGGCCGCCCGCGTGCCGCTGCCACCGGCATTGGCGCGGAACCGCAACTGGCCCGTGCGTGAGGCTGCCGGCGGGGCAGGGCGGCGGGCCGTTCGGCCTGCGGCCCGAGCCCGCATGGCATCCTCGCCGATGATTGCCAACAGGCCCTCCTGGCCGCTGCATGCTGCGATCCTGTGCAGTATTCCGGGCCAGATGCACGCCGCCCCGATCACATCTCCCTCCCGTACATTGAGAACATCCGGCGCCCTCCTTGCCTGACTTGTTCTAGGGACTTTCCCGGATACCCGGCGACTGCGCCCATCCGCGCCCCTTCCCCCCGCCTTTCCTCGCCTCGCGCCAGGCGCTGCTCCCCCCGTTCCATTGATGCGCCGCGATGACCTAAGTCATTGATCCGTCAGCACCATCGTGCCTGTCGCGCGGCGGCGTTGATGCGTGTCGCGCACCAGTGGGCTTGGCCGCGGGTTTGGGCGCTGCCGGGGCGCATTCGCGACCGTTTTCGGGCCGCCGCCGGGTGGCTGAAAAGCATCTTGACTATATTGATATATCACATACTGTATAGCACTGAAACGACCCCAGGCAGCCGGGAAGCCGCGCCAGAGAAGGGCTCCGGAAAGGAGCGCCCGGACATGGCAGCCGTGAGCGCATCCCGCAAGAGGTGTCAAAAGACATCCTTCCCAAAACAAGGCGGCATGTCCCGCCACCAGGAGGCACACCATGGAACATCAGCAAAACGCGCCCGAGTCACGCTTTGCCTCACCTTGGGTACAGCTTTGTTTTGGCGTGATCTGCATGGCGATGATCGCCAACATGCAGTACGGCTGGACCCTCTTCGTCAATCCGATCGACGACAAGTACCACTGGGGACGTACTGCGATCCAGGTCGCCTTCACGATCTTCGTGGTGACCGAGACCTGGCTGGTGCCGATCGAAGGCTACCTGGTCGACAAATACGGTCCGCGCCCCGTGGTGGTGGGCGGCGGCCTGCTGTGCGCGGTGGCGTGGGCGCTGAATTCAGTCGCTTCGTCGCTGCCGATGCTCTACTTCGCCGCCGCGGTCGGCGGGGTCGGCGCGGGCGCGGTATACGGCACCTGCGTCGGCAATGCGCTCAAGTGGTTTCCCAACCGCCGCGGACTGGCAGCGGGTATTACCGCCGCGGGTTTCGGCGCGGGCTCGGCGCTCACGGTTGTGCCGATCGCCAACATGATCAAGACCAGCGGGTACGAAGCCACCTTCCTGTGGTTCGGACTGGGCCAGGGGCTGATCGTGTTCTTCCTGGGCATGGCCCTCTATCCGCCTTCGGCCAAGGTACTCAGCCAGGTCAAGGACGCAGTCAAGACCGCGACCTATAACGCCTCGCCGCGCCAGGTGCTGTCGTCGCCCATCTTCTGGGTCATGTACGCCATGTTCGTGATGATGGCGGCCGGCGGCCTGATGGCTACGGCGCAGCTCGGGCCCATCGCCAAGGATTTCGGCCTCGACGGCATGCCCGTCTCGTTGCTCGGCCTGACGCTGCCGGCGCTGACCTTCGCGCTCACCATCGACCGCGTGCTCAATGGCCTGACCCGGCCTTTCTTCGGCTGGATCTCGGACAATATCGGTCGTGAGAACACCATGTTCCTGGCCTTCGCGATCGAGGCGGTCGGCATCCTGCTGCTGGCCAGGTACGGGCAGAACCCGGTTGCGTTCGTGGTGCTGACGGGCGTCGTGTTCTTCGCCTGGGGCGAGATCTACAGTCTGTTCCCGGCTACCTGCGGCGACACCTTCGGCCCCAGGTTCGCCGCGACCAATGCCGGCCTGCTATATACGGCGAAGGGCACCGCGGCGCTGCTGGTGCCGTTCTCCAGCGTGATCACCGCCGCCACCGGCGACTGGCACGCCGTGTTCATGCTGGCTTCGGGCATGGCCGGGCTGTCCGCGCTGCTCGCCATGTTCGTGCTCAAGCCGATGCGCGAGGCCCATGCCAGGAAGTACGTGCATGCCAATACCACTGCGCCGATGGGCTACCGGGCTGTGCCGGAAGACCTCACCTGAGCGTGAGCTGCGCCGGAACCTGAAGCCTGGCAAGGACTTTCCTGATTTCGCGGAAAGTCCTTGTTGTATTTTCCGGCTAATCAATGCAGATGATCGGGGCTACCCTGTGCCCATGGCGCATCGATGTGTTCGTCAGCGCCGAACCTGCATGAAGGAGCCCGAAAATGAAAGCTGTTGGCCTGACGCGTTACCTGCCCATCGACAACCCTGAGTCCCTGGTGGACATCGATATCGCCACCCCCGTGCCGGAAGGCCGCGACCTGCTGGTCAAGATCGCGGCCATCGCGGTCAACCCGGTCGACACCAAGGTGCGGGCCCCCAAGGACAAGGTCGAGCCGCAAGCGCGCGTGCTTGGCTGGGACGCCGCCGGCACGGTCGCCGCGGTCGGGCCGGAAGTGACCTTGTTCAAGGCGGGCGACCCGGTCTTCTACGCCGGCAGCATCACGCGCCCCGGTACCAACAGCGAATTCCACCTGGTCGATGAGCGTATCGTCGGGCACAAGCCGGCTTCGCTCGACTTTGCCCACGCCGCGGCCCTGCCGCTGACGGCCATCACGGCCTGGGAGGCGCTGTTCGACCGGCTGGGCGTGTCGCCGCAGGGCGGGCATGCCGGGCGCTCGGTGCTGATCATCGGCGGGGCAGGGGGCGTGGGTTCCATCGGCATCCAGCTGGCCAAGACCCTGGCGGGCCTGACTGTCATCGCCACCGCGTCGCGTCCCGAATCGGCGGCCTGGTGCCGCAAGCTCGGCGCCGACCACACCATCGACCATCGCGGCGACATGGCCGGGCAATTGCGCGGCCTGGGCTTTGCCGACGTCGACTACATCCTCTGCTTCAACGACACTGATCGCCATTTCCCGGCGATGGCTACCGTGATCGCGCCCCAGGGCAAGATCTGCTCGATCGTGGAGAATGCCAGCGCGCTGCCGGTCGGCGACCTGAAGAGCAAGAGCGCGACCTTCGTCTGGGAGTTCATGTTCACCCGCTCGATGTTCGGCACGCCGGACATGATC
The DNA here is from genome assembly GCF_052115045.1 of Cupriavidus sp. 2TAF22. Classification (NCBI taxonomy): domain Bacteria; kingdom Pseudomonadati; phylum Pseudomonadota; class Betaproteobacteria; order Burkholderiales; family Burkholderiaceae; genus Cupriavidus; species Cupriavidus sp. 2TAF22. Next base: position 25,958 of record NZ_JBFRFX010000037.1, on the reverse strand, counting down.
GAGCAGCATCGCCTGCTCAATGAAGTGGCGCGCCTGATCGACGCCGGGCGTCTGCAGACCACGCTGGGGGAAAACCTCGGGCGCATCGATGCGGCAAACCTGCGGCGCGCGCATGCCATGCTCGAGGGCGGTCAGACGATCGGAAAGCTGGTGCTGGAAGGGTTTTGAGGCGGGCAGGCGGGCCTTGGCCCGTCTGCGTGATGCCGCCTCGCATCCTGTTGTGCGGGGCGCTAACGGAATGATATGCAATTAACGGCCAGACGTTCCGACCATCCTTCCGCTCGGGGTACGTGGCAATGCCACGCACCCCGTCTTGCCTGGCAAGGTCTGGAGGCGTGTGCCGCGGCTGGCCCCCGGTGCAGGCGACAATGACCGGGAGGCAGCATCAGCATCGGAACCGTACTAGGCGTGAGCCTCGGCAGGGGCGGCGCGGGATGGGGCGACAGGGCGCGCCGGGGCACCGGCACTGCTCACAAACGCCACCGCGCGCGCAATCACTGCCGCATCCTGCAGCACGCGCCGGTGTCCAAGCCCGTCGGTCGTCATCAGGCTTGCGCCCGGCCAGGCGCCGGCGATGGCTGCGCCGTTTTCCCAGTCGACTTCCTTGTCTTGCCGGTCATGGATGACCAGCGCCGGCGGTACCGGCCGCGTATGCCCGAGCGCGGGCACGTTGAAGGCCGACCAGGGCATGCCCAGCCAGCGCTCGCTGTTCTGCTGCATGCGGTCCAGCACCTGCGGGGCGATGCCAAGCCGCCAGGCGAGCGCGGCCGCGGCGCTGCGCATGTCGGCCGGCGGACCGATCATCACGGCGGCCTCGAGGTGGAGGCCTTCGCGCACGGCCAGCGCCAGCGCGGCGCTGCCGAGCGAGTGCGCAATGGCTGCATGGATGGGGCCGGCATGCCAGGCCGTGGCCAGCAAGGCGCGCGACATTTCCACCACCGAACTTTGCGCGGGACCACGCGCACCCGCATCGGAGGCGCCGTGGGAAAGGGCATCGAAAGCCACCACGCGCATGCCCGCGGCCAGCAGGGGTGCCACCAGTGGCTGCCATTGCGCGGCATGGCCGCCCCATCCGTGCGCCAGCAGCACGGTCGGTCCTTCGCTGCCCCAGCGGTACACGCGCACACGCCGGCTTGCGCCCTGTCCGGTTACCAGGGCCCAGTCCATGCGTGCCTGACCGAGCAGTTCGCGCCCGGCGGCATCCGGTCCCTTGCCACGCGGCGGGCTGAACCAGGTCCGTTCCAGCGCACGTGCCGCGCCGGAAGGATGGACGAGTCCGGCGAGTTGCCAATAGAGGCGCGTCCAGCGCATGGCGGGGGGGAATGCCGGTGCGGCATGCCGCTTTTGGGTGGGACGATTAATCGCTTGCGTCACGGCTGAATCTCCAACGAAGACTTCCATCCTGACGGGCTGCCAGCGGTTTGCGCTTCCGTTTGCGCTCCGCAAGACCGACCAGTCGTGCTATTTTTCTGTGCTGAAAAAGACAGCGCCTGGCTGCCTCGTGTACCTCTTTCCCTTTATTCATGTGGCCGGCATGCGTGCCGGGTAAAGCGGGGCGAATCTATTTGCGCGACGCCTGCGCCAGCTCGGCGCACCGCAGCAGCGCATCAAAGGCGCGGCGCGCCATGACCTCGCTGTCCTCGCGGCCCAGCAATTTGTAGGATTGCTGGAAGGACATGCCGATGCCGACCATTTCGAAGGCGAACTGGCGCGGGTCCTGCGCCGGCGAAATGTCGCCTTCCTCGATGGCGTCGCTGACCGCGCGGGCAATGACGCTGTGCCAGTCCTTGAGCGACTGCACCACCAGGTCGCGCGTCGCGCCGGGCCGGTCGCGGTATTCCTGGCTCAGGGCCATGAACAGGCAGCGGCCCTTGTTGATCGAGCCACCCAGCCAGAGCAGGTAGCCGTCGAACAGCGCCTGCAGCCTGCGCGTGCCACGCGGCTGGCGCAGGGCGGGGCGCACGGCGACATCGGCGAAGCGTTCCACCGCCAGCGCGAGTACCGCTTGCTGCAGCGCTTCCTTGGACTTGAAGTGAGCGTAGAGCCCGCTCTTCGACATGCTGGTGTCTGCCGCCAGCGTGGCGAGCGACAACTGGTCGAACCCCACCTGGGAGGCGGTGTCGAGCGCCTGTTCGACGATGGCTGCGCGGGTAAGCTGACCTTTTTGCATGGAACGAGAATAGCACGACCGGTCGGTTTGTCAATATCGGCCGTGTGCACTCTCGTCAACCTAAACTGCAGTCGTCCGTTAAGCTTGCACGGAGGCAGGAGATTGTGCTTTATTGGACCTACGGATTGGCGTAAGTTAGGTTTGTCCGAGCACTCTCAAGAAATCTGCACAAAGTGTTCCCCTGATTACATACGGAACGCTTTGCGTGCTCTATACTCGAATGCACGTCCGCGCACTTTTATTTTCACTGGTGACTGGAGACCGACATGAACAGTACAGCCGTGCCAAGAGGCGCTAGCGAACCGTTCCGGCAACTGCGGGCGTTGCGCCGAGCGCGAAAGCTCAAGCAGGAAGACGTCGCCCGTAAGGCCGGCATTTCCCGCGAAGCTTACCTGCGGGCCGAATCGGGTCAAGCCGACCCCCGCATGTCCACTTTCCTCGCGGCTTGCGAGGCGCTCGGACTGGAAGTGGTGCTGGCACCCCAGCATCTCGCTGCMGACGTCAACGCATTCATAGCCAGCCGCAACGGCGGCGTCACGGCCGCCTCCATGGCCGGCCAGGCGCCTGCCACAGCATCTGCTCCCGCCAGCCCGACACCGTCCAACCCGGTCGGTAGCGGCTTCGCGTCGAGTCCCGGCGAAGGTCACAAGCCCGCCTGAGCATTCTCGCCATCCCGGCCCGATCCGCGGCCGGGGTAGCGTGGTCTGTCCCGGTGCAGCAGGCACGCCTCCAGCCTGCTGTTCGAGCCTGCGTGGTTGCCCCGGGTGGTTATCCGCCCGGCGTGCATCCGGCGCATATGCTCGCTGACGCCCCGGCGCCCGCGCCCGGGACGCAGTCATTCCTGCCCGCAAGTCGGCCAAGTCCGCCAGTCCGCCAGTCCGCCAGTCCGCCAGTTCCCCGTTTTCTCCTGATCCGGCCCGTCCGCCTCGCCTGCAACGCGCGTCGCCGGGCGCCTTTTGCTGCGCCAGCCTTCCTTTACGCCCTTCCGCGGCCTTCAATGGCGATAGTGAWGCGCGCATCGTCCTGGCCGCTGCCGGTTTGACACGTCTCGATTGTGCGATTACGATAAGGTAAATGAATTACGTATTGTGTAATTTTCGGTGATGCCTGGTCGGGTCTGGTCCGGTCTGGCGTAGCAGATGACATGACAGGCGGCAGGCAGGCCGCCGCCGGCGCAATTCCCGTCCGCCGCAGTCCCCTGCGGCGCCGGCTTGCCATGCAGGGCAGGGCGGCGCCGTGTCCGTAGGCGGCCGGTCCACGATAAGAGAGGAGCAGACATGAGCAAGGCCTTTGCATCGCAGGCGGACCTGCAGGAGAAGCAGGTCACCTTCACCAGGCTCTCGGAGAATGCCTATGCGTACACCGCGGAAGGCGACCCGAATTCCGGCGTGATCATTGGCGACGACAGCGTGCTGATCGTCGATACGACCGCCACGCCGGCCATGGCGCAGGACCTGATCGCGCGCATCCGGGCCCTCACCGACAAGCCGATCAAGCACGTGGTGCTGTCGCACTACCACGCCGTGCGCGTGCTGGGCGCCTCGGCCTATTTCAAGGAGGGCGCGCAGAACGTGATCGCCAGCCGGGGCACCTACGAGATGATCGCGGAGCGCGGCGAGGCCGACATGAAGTCCGAGATCGAGCGCTTCCCGCGCCTGTTCGCGGGCGTAGAGACGGTGCCAGGCCTGACGTGGCCGACCGTGGTGTTCGAGCGCGAGCTGACGCTGTTCCTCGGCAAGCTCGAGGTCAGGATCATGCACCCCGGCCCGGGCCACACCAAGGGCGATACCGTGGTGTGGATTCCCTCCCAGAAGATCCTGTTTTCCGGCGACCTGGTCGAATTCGATGCCGCCTGCTATTGCGGCGACGCGCAGCTCGCGGAGTGGCCCGCCACGCTCGAGGCGCTGCGTGCCCTGGAGCCGGCCGCGCTGGTGCCCGGCCGTGGCCCGGTCCTGACCACGCCCGAGATGGTCGGCCGCGGGCTGGACTACACGCGCGATTTCGTCAGCACGCTGCTGCAGCGGGGCAAGGAGGCGGTGGCGCAAAAGCTCGACCTCAAAGCAGCCATGGCCCATACGCGCGCCGCCATGGACGAGCAGTTCGGCCACGTTTTCATATACGAGCATTGCCTGCCGTTCGACGTGGCGCGCGCCTTCGACGAAGCGAGCGGAATCAAGCACCCGCGCATCTGGACCGCCCAGCGCGACAAGGAAATGTGGGCGGCGCTGCAGGAATAGCAGGAATAGCAGGAGTAGCAGCGAGAGATGCACAAGAGCGGCGGCCCGCCGCCGCCGCCGCGCCACCAGAGCCGCCCAAGCGGCCGGCGCCGGCGTTCAAGGCTGGACGATGGAGACATGATGGAAACGAACTACCAGGCCCGCACCTTTGCCTACCAGCGCTGTGCCGAACAGCAGGCGCCGCAGCCGGGCGCCGGGCCGCATTCCGTGCATCCGGTGGTGGTGGTCGGCGCCGGGCCGGTCGGCCTGACCGCGGCCATCGACCTGGCCCGGCAAGGCGTGCCGGTAGTCGTGCTGGACGACGATTGCACCCTGTCCACCGGCTCGCGCGCGATCTGCTTCGCCAAGCGCACGCTCGACATCTTCGACCGCCTCGGCTGCGGCGCGCGCATGGTGGAAAAAGGCGTGAGCTGGCACGTCGGCAAGATCTTCTTCGACGAGGAACTGGTGTACGGCTTTGACCTGCTGCCCGAGACCGGGCATGCCCGGCCCGCCTTTATCAACCTGCAGCAATACTATGTGGAAGGCTATCTGGTCGACCGCGCGGCCGAATTGCCCAACCTGGCCATCCGCTGGAAGCATCGCGTGGCCGGCCTGGCGCAGGACGATGCCACGGTGACGCTCGACGTGGAAACGCCCGACGGCAACTACGCGCTGCAGGCGCGCTACGTGGTGGTGGCCGACGGCGCGCGCAGCCCCGTGCGGCAGGCCATGGGGCTGGAAAGCAAGGGCCGCGTCTTCCACGACCGCTTCCTGATCGCCGACGTGAAGATGACCGCGCCGTTTCCCAGCGAGCGATGGTTCTGGTTCGACCCGCCGTTCAACCGCAATTACTCGGTCTTGCTGCACCGCCAGCCCGACAACGTCTGGCGCATCGATTTCCAGCTCGGCTGGGATGCCGACCCCGACCTGGAGAAGCAGCCCGGGCGGGTCATCCCGCGCATCAAGGCCTTGCTGGGCGAGGAGGTGGATTTCGCGCTGGAGTGGGTCAGCGTCTATACCTTCTCGTGCCAGCGCATGGACCGTTTCCGCCACGCGCGCGTGCTGTTCGCGGGGGATGCGGCGCACCGCGTCTCGCCGTTCGGCGCGCGCGGCGCCAACAGCGGCGTGCAGGATGCCGAGAACCTGGCCTGGAAACTCGGGCTGGTGCTGGCAGGCAGCGCGCCCGACGCCTTGCTCGACAGCTATGCCAGCGAGCGGGAATTCGCCGCCGACGAGAACATCCGCAACTCCACGCGCTCGACCGATTTCATCACGCCCAAGACGCCGGTGAGCCGCGTGTTCCGCGACGCCGTGCTGAACCTGGCGCGCCACCATGCCTTCGCCCGCCAGCTGGTCAACAGCGGGCGCCTGTCGGTACCGGCCGTGCTGCACGAGTCGGTGCTCAACACGCCCGATGCGCACGCTGCGCCCGGCGCGGGCAATGAAGCCGGCTTCGCCGGCGCCATGGTGCCTGGCGCGGCGTGCGTGGACGCGCCGGTCAAGGTGGGCGGCCAGCATGCGTGGCTGCTGGGCCAGCTCGGCAACCGCTTTGCCGTGATGGTGTTCACGGCGGCAGGGGGCCTGCCGCCGGCCGCCTTGTCTGCCTTGCAGGCGCTGGCCGCTGGCCCGCTGCCGCTGCCGCTGGCGCTGGTCTGCGTGGCCGCGCCGGAACATGCGGCGCAAGGCCCGGCGCTGCCGCACGGCGCAATCCTGCTCGAAGACAGCCAGGGCCTGCTCGCGCATCGCTACGATGGCCGGCCGGGCAGCGTCTATCTGTTGCGCCCCGACCAGCACGTGTGCGCGCGCTGGCGCGCCTTCGATCCCGCGCAGGTGCAGGCCGCGCTGCGGCGCGCGCTTGGCTGGCAGGACGGCGCCGGCGCGGCAGCCTGCGCTGGTAGTGCCAGCGCGCTCGAAGCCATTGCCTGACCACCCGGACGAACAGCCCATGCCGCTCAACACCGAACCCAATCTCGCCCGGCCGGACGATTTCTACGAGGCCCTGATCGATATGCACCGCGACTTGTCCGATGCCCAGAGCCAGTCCGCCAACGCGCAGCTGATCCTGCTGCTCGCCAACCATATCGGCGACCTTGCCGTCCTGCAGGAAGCCATGACGCACGCCCGCGCGGGCGTGCTTGAACGGGCTGGCCGCCAGCCCGCCGCCGACCCGGCGGCAGCGGCCTGACGCCGCGCGGCCGGCCGTCCCCCATACCCAGAGGAAAGACCAGAGGAAGATCCAGTCCATGACCCAGACGCAACAGAACGTACCAGCGCAACTGCGCGACCTGCCAGGCCAGGGCGGCTACCAGTCCGGCTTTGCCAACGAGTTCGCCACCGAAGCCCTGCCAGGCGCCCTGCCGGAAGGCCAGAACTCGCCGCAGCGCGCACCCTATGGCCTTTACGCCGAGCAGATCTCCGGCACGGCCTTCACCGCGCCGCGCGCCCACAACCGCCGCAGCTGGCTCTACCGCATCCGCCCGGCGGCCATGCACGAGCCGTTCAAGGCGCTGGAACAGTCGCGCATCGTCAGCCGCTTCGACACCGTGCCGGCGTCGCCCAACCAGATGCGCTGGAGTCCGCCGCAGATGCCGGTGGAGCCCACTGATTTCATCGACGGCATCGTCACCATGGCAGGCAACGGCAGCCCCGAAGCCATGAGCGGCTGCGGCCTCCACCTGTACCTGGCCAACAAGTCGATGGATGGCCGCTTCTTCTACAACGCGGATGGCGAGATGTTGATCGTGCCGCAGCAGGGCCGGCTGCGCCTGGCCACCGAAATGGGCCTGCTGGACGTGGAACCGCAGGAAATCGTGGTGGTGCCGCGCGGCGTTCGCTTCCGGGTCGAACTTCCCGATGGCCAGGCGCGCGGCTATATCTGCGAGAACTACGGTGCGCTGTTCCGCCTGCCCGACCTGGGCGTGATCGGCTCCAACGGCCTGGCCAATCCGCGCGACTTCCTCACGCCGCATGCCTGGTACGAAGACCGCGAAGGCGATTTCGAGCTCGTGGCCAAGTTCCAGGGCAACCTGTGGCACGCCCCGATCGGGCACTCGCCGCTCGACGTGGTCGCCTGGCACGGCAACTATGCGCCGTACAAATACGACCTGCGCCGTTTCAACACCATCGGCTCGATCAGCTTCGACCACCCGGACCCGTCGATCTTCCTGGTGCTCCAAAGTCCGTCCGACACCCCGGGCGTGGACACCATCGACTTCGTCATCTTCGGCCCGCGCTGGCTGACCATGGAGAATACCTTCCGCCCGCCCTGGTTCCACCGCAACATTGCCAGCGAGTTCATGGGCCTGATCGAGGGCGTGTACGACGCCAAGGCCGACGGTTTCTCGCCGGGCGGCGCCAGCCTGCACAACTGCATGAGCGGCCACGGCCCGGATGCCGAGACCTTCGCCAAGGCCACCGCCGCGGATACGTCGCAGCCGCACCGTATCAGCGATACCATGGCCTTTATGTTCGAGACCCCGGCGGTGATCCGGCCCACGCCGTACGCGGCCGAGTCCGCGCAGCTCCAGCACGATTACTACACCTGCTGGCAAGGGCTGAAGAAGCATTTCGATCCGACGCGGCGCTAGGCCCTGGCCTGCCCGTCGCGCCATCCGCACATCCCGGGGCGCCGGCGCAGCCAGGCTGCCGGCGCCCCAAGGCATAGACATTCCCTTTTGGAGCCCCCGATGACCACCGTCCAGCAAAGTTGGATCGAATCCGCCAACGATGGCGTAACGCATTTCCCGCTGCAGAACCTGCCGTACGGCATCTTTTCCACGAACGGGCAGGGCCCGCGCGTGGGCGTTGCGATCGGCGATTTCGTCGTCGACCTTGCCGTGCTGGATGCAGCAGGCCTGCTGCCGCCCGCCGTCAAGGGCGTGTTCGGCGGCGCCACGCTCAACGCGTTCATCGCACTCGGCAAGCCGGCCTGGACCGAGACCCGCCAGCGCCTGGCCAGCCTGCTGTCGACCGACGACGACACCCTGCGCGGCAAATCGGCCCTGCACGAACAGGCGCTGGTGCCGATGGCCTGGGCCACCCTGCACCTGCCGGTGGACATTCCCGGCTATACGGATTTCTATTCCTCGCGCGAGCACGCTACCAATGTCGGCCGCATGTTCCGCGACCCGGACAACGCCTTGCTGCCCAACTGGCTGGAAATTCCCATCGGCTATAACGGCCGCGCCAGCTCGGTGGTGGTGAGCGGCACGCCGCTGCACCGCCCCAAGGGCCAGATCAAGCCGCCCGACCAGCCGCGCCCGATCTTCACCGCCTGTCGCAAGCTCGACTATGAGCTGGAAATGGCGTTTATCGTCGGCAAGCCGTCGGCGCTGGGCGAAGCCGTGAGCACCGCGGACGCGCCGTCGCATATCTTCGGCATGGTGATCCTCAACGACTGGAGCGCGCGCGACATCCAGCAGTGGGAATACGTGCCGCTGGGGCCGTTCAACAGCAAGGGCTTCGGTACCTCGATTTCTCCGTGGGTGGTGACCATGGACGCGCTGGAGCCGTTCCGCCGGGACAATCCCGCGCAGTCGCCCGAGCCCTTGCCATACCTGCTGCAGCAGCAGGGCAACGCCTACGATATCGCGCTCGAAGTCGCCTTGCGCCCGGAAGGCTCCGCGCATGCCACCACGGTCTGCCACACCAACTTCAAGGCCATGTACTGGACCATGGTGCAGCAGCTCGCCCACCACACCGTCTCCGGCTGCAACGTGCGCGTGGGCGACCTGATGGGTTCCGGCACCATCAGCGGCACCACGCCGGACTCCTACGGGAGCCTGCTGGAATCCACCCGCAACGGCGCCGAGCCGCTCACGCTGGCCGACGGCGCCAAGCGCGGCTTCCTCGAAGACGGCGACGAGGTGATCATGACCGGCTGGTGCCAGGGCGACGGCTATCGCGTCGGCTTCGGCGAGGTCAGCGGGAAGATCCTGGCGGCGCGCTGAGACTCCCGCGCCGCACCCGCCGGGAGCCGTCTGCAGGCTCCCGGTGCGCCGCTCGCGACCGCGCCCGGCGCGCACCCTCCTCACCGCCGATCCGCTGCCAGGCGGCCTCCGGCGGCCCTTCCGGCCTGCCCGGCCCCCGGCGCGGCTCCCAGCACGGCCCCCAGCACGGCCCCCAGCACGGCCCCCGGCGCGGCCCCCAGCGGTGCCATCGCGCAGCCGCGCCCCGGTCGTTACATTTGCGAACCTTCTTAACGATCTCGCATCGCCTTCCGATGTCCCTTTGTGCGAGAATTCGGCCCTGACAAAATGCGCAGGTCAGATTCGTCCTATTTGCTGAATATATTTCTTGCGCCACACCAGGGGTTTCCGCGGTCCTGATCACGCCCCGAGGTTAGTTTTGCGCGCTTTTTGCCGTTATTTCGGAAATGCAGGTTGCGGCCCATGGCATGTGGGCGGCGCCCTGGAAAAACAGGCGGCAATTAGCAGTCAACAGAGGCAAACAGGCGGTGAGCGGTTGATATCTCCTGATAACGTTGCGTCATCAGAGTGTTGTTCGATGCCTGGCCGGCGCGCTTCGCGAGGTCTCGCGAGAGCGCTGCCCGCCACCTGGGCGCGCAGCGCTCGCCGGCGGGCCGGCAGCGCCGCTGCCATTTCTTCCACCCAACGCGAACGGCATGGCAATGGAATTCGGTATTCGCGCATGGGCGGCATGTGCAGCACAACTAGACACGCAGCAAGCCTGGCTTGACTGGAGCCGTGCGCCCTGGCTGCCGGCCGGTGACGAACTGCCCGCATTGAGCGCCATGGCCCCGATGTTGCGCCGGCGCGCCAGCGCGCTAGGCCGGGCCGCTCTCCATCCCGCCTACGCCTGCCAGCCGGGCGTGGAGGGCATTCCCGTCATCTTCGCGTCGCGCCATGGCGATACGCTGCGCCCGCTGCAGATGCTCGGCGACCTCGCCGACGGCGAGGCCCTGTCGCCCACGGCGTTCGGCCTGTCCGTGCATAACGCCATCGGGGCACTGTATTCGATCGACCGCGGCGATCCCGCTAACCTGCAAGCGCTGGCCGCCGGCCGCGACACCGTCGAAGCGGCGGTGGCGGAAGCCTGCGGCCTGCTGGCCGATGGCGCCGCCGAAGTCCTGCTGGTGCACTACGAGGCGCCGCTGCCCACCGCCTACGCGGTCTTTGCCGACGAACCCGAGTGCCTGTTCGGCTGGGCCTGGCGCGTGTCCAGGCCGCAGCCCGGCGAGGTCCGGTTCAGCCTCGAGGCGACCAGCGCCGCCGACGCCCCGGCCACGCCAGGCGCCTTGCTGCCCCATGGGCTGGACGTCTTGCGCTTCATGCTGGCGGGCGATGCCGAACTGCGCCACCGCGGCGAGCGCGGCGCATGGAGGTGGCAGCGCCATGGTTGAGCGCCTGGACCGTGCCTGGCGCGTGTGCGCCACGGGACTGTGCTTCTCCAGCTTCGGCGTGGGCGGCTTGCTGCTGCGCGTGGCGGTATTCCCGCTGATGACGGTGCTGCTGTGGTCCTCGGCACGCCGCCAGCGGGTGTGCAAGAACATCATCCACCATGCCTTCCGGCTGTTCCTGCTGCTCATGCGCACCGTCGGCGTGATCCGCTACGAGGTGCGGCACCCCGAGCGGCTGCAACGCAGCGGCCTGCTGATCGTGGCCAACCATCCCTCGCTGATCGACGTGGTGTTCCTGATCGCGCTGACGCGCCAGGCCGACTGCGTGGTCAAGGCGGGGCTGGCCCGCAACCCGTTTACGCGCGGGCCGGTGCGCGCCACCGGCTACGTCTGCAACGATTCCGGTGCCGGCATGGTGGACGACTGCATTGCCTCGCTGAACGCGGGCAACAACCTCGTCATCTTTCCCGAGGGCACGCGCACCGCATTGCAAGGTCCGCTGCGGCTGCAGCGCGGCGCGGCCAATATCGCCGTGCGCGGCGGCTTCGCGCTCACGCCGGTGGTGATCCGCTGCGAGCCGCCCACCCTGACCAAGGGTGAAAAGTGGTATCGCGTGCCGGCGCGCAGGCCCCGTTACATCATCGACGTGCGAGAAGACGTCAGCGTCGCCCAGTGGGTGCCGTCCGGACTGGACGACGCGCTGGCCGTCAGGCATCTGACCCAATCGCTATCCGAGTTTTTTTCCAGGGAGGTCCGCCGTGAAGGCGCTTGAACACGAAATCAAGGAACTGATCATTTCATCGCTGTCGCTCGAAGACATCGGCCCGGCCGATATCGACGACGGCGCGCCGCTGTTCATCGAAGGCCTGGGCCTGGATTCGATCGACGCGCTCGAGCTCGGCCTGGCGCTGCAAAAGCGCTATGGCGTGACCATGAACGGGGACAAGGACGAGATGCGCGCGCGTTTCGCCAGCGTCACCGCACTGGCCGCCTTCGTGGCCTCGCAGCGCGCCGGCCAGGCTTCGGCCTGAGCCTGCGGATCACCATACCGCCAGCCGCGGCCAGCGCGGCAAGCACCACCGACTACCAAGGGAGCCCATCATGACTCATGACGAAATCTTTGCGCGGGTGGCCACCGTGCTCGAGGAAACCTTCGAGATCGAGCGCGGGCGCATCCGCCCGGAAGCGCGCCTGTACGAAGACCTGGACATCGACAGCATCGACGCGGTCGATCTGCTGGTCAAGCTCAAGCCCATGCTCAACAAGCCGATCAAGCCCGAGCAGTTCAAGGCGGTGCGCACCGTGCAGGACGTGGTGCAGGCACTGGCCCTGCTGGTCGATTCGCCCGCCACGGCCTGATCCGCATGCGCCTGCGCAAACTGCTGCTCGGCGTGCTCACGCTGTGCTATCCGGTGACGATCTACTTCGGCCTGCAGCACTGGTCGCCGCGCGTGATGGCGCTGGCGCTGGTGGCGCTGGCGCTGCTGCGCGTGCTGACCAGCCGCCAGGCCGGCTGGCGCCTGCTGGCGGTGCTGGCCGCCGCGCTGGCGGCAGTGGTGGCGGCTTCCAACCACGCCATGCCGCTCAAGCTCTACCCGGTGCTGGTCAATGGCGCCATGCTGGCCGTGTTCGGCTGGAGCCTGCGCCACCCGCCCAGCCTGGTCGAGCGGCTGGCGCGGCTGCGCGAGCCGGATTTGCCGCCCGCGGGCGTGGCCTACACGCGCCGCGTAACGCAGGCCTGGTGCGTGTTCTTCATCGCCAACGGCACGGTGGCCGCGCTGACCGCGGTGCTGGCCAGCGACCGGGTCTGGGCACTCTACAACGGCGGCATCGCCTATGGCCTGATGGGTGCCATGTTTGCCGGCGAATGGCTGGTGCGCCAGCGCGTGATGGCCGGAGGCAGGCATGGCTGAGTGGCTCGGCGTAAGCGGCGCGATGGCCGCACTGGCGGCGCGCACGCATGCGGTGGCGCACGGCACGGCCGGCAACCTGGATGCGCCGGCCTTCGTGCGGCGCGCGACGGCCTGGCGGCAGGCCTTCGCGGCGGTGCCGGGCACCACGGTGGCGCTCTATCTCGAATCCACTGCCGAGTTCGCCGCCGCCTTGTTCGGCGCATGGCACGCCGGCAAGCACGTGGTGCTGCCTGGCGATACGCGTGCCGAGACGCTGGCTGCGCTGGCCGGGCGCGCCGATGCGCGCGCCGGCGACCTGCCAGGCGGGGTGCGGCCGCAGGCGCGGGATGCGCATGGCGCGGCTGCTCCCGGCTGGCCGCCGCTGGACCCGCGCTCGACACAGGTAACCCTGTTTACCTCCGGCTCCACCGGCGCGCCCGGGGCCATCGTCAAGCAACTGTCGCAGCTGGAGGCGGAGGTGCAGGCGCTGCAGGCCGCGTTCGGCGCCGGCGTGCCGGCGCAGGCACGGGTGCTGGCCACGGTCTCGCACCAGCATATCTATGGCCTGCTGTTCTGCGTGCTGTGGCCGCTTGCCGCGGCGCGGCCCATGCCCGCCGACCGGCTCGCCTTCCACGAGGAAATCGTGCGCGCCTGCGATGGCACGCCTGCGGTGCTGGTGACCAGCCCCGCGCACCTGCGGCGCATGCCGCCGGCACTCGACTGGGCGCCGGCGCGCGCCTCGCTGCATGCCGTGTTCTCGTCCGGCGGGCCGTTGCCGCCGGAGGCCGCGGCCGACGCGCTGCGCCATTTCGGCCTGGCCCCGGTCGAAGTCTTCGGCAGCTCGGAGACCGGCGGCATCGCCTGGCGCCAGCGCGCGCGCCATGACGAGCGCTGGACCCCGCTGCCGGGCGTGCAGTGGCGTTTGCAGGACGGCTTCCTCGCGGTCCGCTCGGCCCATCTGCCGGACGACGGCTGGTACCTGTGCGCCGACCAGGTGCAGCCCGCCGGCGACGGCGGCTTTGCGCTGGCGGGCCGCGCCGACCGCATCGTCAAGATCGAGGAAAAGCGCATCTCGCTGACGCAGGTCGAGCAAGTCCTGCAGCAATCGCCGCTGGTGCGCGAAGCGCGCGTGGTGCTGCTCGAACTGGATATCGGCATGCGCCTCGGTGCCGCGGTGGTGCCGAGCGATGGCGGCGCCGCCCTGCTGGCCGGCCAGGGCAGGGCAGCCTTGCTGGCCGCGCTGCGCGCCGTCCTGGCGAGCGCGGTGGACGCGCTGGCGCTGCCGCGCCGCTGGAGTTTCGCCGATGCCTTGCCGTGCAATGCCCAGGGCAAGACCACCGAAGCCATGCTGCGCGATATGTTCCGCCGCGTGTTGCCGGCGGTGCGCTGGCAGGCGGGCGGGGATGCCATGTCGGCCAGCGCCGAACTGGACATCAGCGAAGACCTGGCCGTGTTCGACGGCCATTTCCCCGGCAGTCCGATCGTGCCCGGCGTGGCGCAGGTCGACTGGGTCATGGCGCTGGCGCCGGCGCGCCTGCCGGTGCCGCCGCGCGCGCAGTTCCGCCGGCTGGAGACGCTCAAGTTCCAGGCCGTGATCATGCCGGGCACGACCGTGCAACTGGCGCTGACATGGCAGCCCGAGCGCAACGCGCTAGCGTTCCGCCTCAGTTCGGCACAGGGGCCGCATGCCAGCGGTCGCATCGTTTTCGGAGACGCGCATGTTTAAGCCGGTGGTGCTGGTGCCGGTCTATGACCACGAACACGCCATCGGCGCCATGGTGCAGGCCATCCTGCGGCATCCGCTGCCCTGCCTGCTGGTGGACGACGGCAGCAGCCCGGCATGCGAGCGCGTGCTGCGCGAGATCGCCGCCGCGCACGCGCAGCGCGTGCACCTGATCCGCCTGCCGAAGAACCAGGGCAAGGGCGGCGCCATCATGGCCGGCTTCGAAGAGGCCGCGCGCATGGGCTTTACCCACGCCCTGCAGATCGATGCCGACGGCCAGCACGACGCCGCGTGCATCCCGCAGTTCGTGGCGCTGGCGCAGGCGCGCCCGGATGCCATGGTGTGCGGCTATCCGGTCTACGACGAGTCGGTGCCGCGCGTGCGGCTGCTGGCGCGCTACCTGACCCATGTCTGGGTCTGGATCAACACGCTGTCGCTCGCCATCCGCGATTCGATGTGCGGCCTGCGGGTCTATCCGCTCGGCCCGGTGCTTGCGCTGGTGCATGACGTGCGGCTGGGGCGGCGCATGGAGTTCGATACCGAAGTGCTGGTCCACCTGGCCTGGCGCAACGTGCCCATCGTCAACGTGCCCACGCGGGTCACCTATCCGTCGGATGGCGTCTCGCATTTCCAGGTCTGGCGTGACAACGTGCTGATCTCGGCCATGCATACCCGGCTGTTCTTCGGCATGCTCAGGCGGCTGCCGCTGCTGCTGTGGCGCAAGGTGCGACCGGCATGAACGCGCAGCGACACGACCAGCGACACGACCAGCGGCAAGCCAGCCAGCCGGGCCGCATGGCGCGGCACTGGAGCCAGATCCGCGAATCCACCTGCGTGTGGGGCGTGTGGTGCCTGTACTGGCTCTACCGGCTGTGCGGCCGCACGCTGTTCCGCGCCGTGCTGTATCCCGTGGTCACCTACTACTGGCTGGCCAGGCCGCTGGCGCGCCATTCGTCGCTCGACTACCTGCGGCGCGTCCAGGCCGCCACCGGCACGGCCGTGCCCGCGGGCGCCGCGCCGGGCCTGCGCCATACCTTGCGCCATCTCTTTTCGTTCGCCGACACGCTGCTCGACAAGCTGCTCGCCATCGGCGGCGGCTATCGCTACGGCAACGTGCGACGCGAGGGCGAACAAGTGATGCAGCAGCAGATTGCCAGCGGCCAGGGTGGCATCATCGTGACCGCGCACATGGGCTGCCTGGAGCTGTGCCGCGTGCTGGCCAACCGGCGCCAGGGCCTGCGCCTGACGGTGCTGGTGCATACCGCGCACGCCGCCCAGTTCAACCGCATTCTCTCGCGCCTGGATCCGCGCTCCGGCCTGCAACTGTTCCAGGTCGACGACATCTCGCCGGCCACCGCGCTGATGCTGGCCGAGAAGGTCCGCGCGGGCGAGTTCGTGGCGATCGCCGGCGACCGCGTCCCGGTGCACGGCGGGCGCACGGTGACGGTGCCGTTCTTCGGCGCGCCGGCGCGCTTCCCGGTCGGCCCCTACGTGCTGGCCGCGCTGCTGGAATGCCCCTTGTTCGCCATGGGCTGCGTGCGCTCGGGCAATGGCCACCTGCTGCGCTTCACCGAGCTGGCGCGCGAGGTGCGCCTGCCGCGCGCGCGCCGCGACGCCATCCTCACGGGGCATGCCACGGACTACGCGCAATGGCTGTCGCAACTGCTGGCGGAGTCGCCCTACGACTGGTTCAACTTCTACGATTTCTGGGGGCAGGGCGGCGGCGTGCCCGAAGCCGCGCGCGCCGGCGCGCCACATGCCACACCGCACGGCGCGCCGGCGCCGCGCGGCGACTGACGGCCGGCTCCCCGCACACCGCACACGGCAACTCCTATGTCTCAAGACTTCAGCCACGAGATCACGCTCAGTCCCGCCTTCCACGACCTCGACCCGATGAATGTGGTGTGGCACGGCAACTACGTGCGCTATTTCGAGCAGGCGCGCTGCGCGCTGCTCGAACGCTATCACTACGACTATCCGGCCATGCGCGACTCGGGCTATGCCTGGCCGGTGGTGGACATGCGGGTGAAGTATGTCGGCCCGCTGACCTACGGCCAGCCCTTCGTCATCCGCGCGGCCATCGTCGAGTGGGAGAACCGCCTGAAGATCGAATACCTGGTGCGCGACGCGGCCACCGGCCGGCGCCTGACCAAGGGCTACACCATCCAGGTGGCGGTGGACATGCGCAATGGCGAGATGTGCTACGTGTGCCCGCCGGTGTTGTGGGAGCGGCTCGGCGTGGCGGCCGGCGAAGGCGTGGCGCGCGCGGAGGACGGGCAATGAAGCGCCGCGGCGTCTTGCTGGCCCTGTGCGGCGCCGTGCTGGCCGTCCCGCGCCTGGCCGGCGCGGCGGCGCCCGACCTGCTGGCCTCGGTGGCGGGGCGCTTGTCCGATGCGCCGGTGATCCACGGCCGTTTCGAGCAGACGCGCCGCCTGTCCGGCTTTGCCAATCCGCTGGTTTCGCGCGGCGACTTCGTGCTGGCGCGCGAGCGCGGCGTGGTGTGGAGCACGCGCGAGCCGTTCGCCTCGAGCCTGCTGGTGACACCTGAGCGGCTGGTGATGCGCGGTGCCGACGGGCGCGTGCAGCAGCAGATGCAGGCCGATGCCCAGCCCGCCATGCGGGTAGTGGGCGAGTCGGTGATCGCGGTGCTGCGCGGCGACCTGCGTGCCTTGTCGGCGCGTTTCGAGGTGGCCGGCAAGCTGGTCGGCAAGAGCGGATGGACCCTGACGCTGACGCCGAAGGATGCCGCCATGCACCGCGTGTTCGCGCGTATCGAGCTGGCCGGCGACCGCTTCGTGCGCGATGTGCGCCTGGAAGAAGCCGGCGGCGACAGCACGCACGTGAAGCTGATCGACCCGAGCGCGGCCACGCGCCTGGCCGCCGACGAGGAGCAGCGCTTTGAGTAACGCGGGCCTGGCCACCGGCAAGTCCTTGCACGGCCTCAGTACCCTGGAGCGGGTGCTGGCCGTGGCGTGGCTGTTGCTGGTGATCGCCCTGGCGGCGCACCAGTTGCAGTTCTGGCGCGCCTCGCGGCTCGATACCGATGTGATGGCCTTGCTGCCGACCAGCCAGCGTACCGCCACCGCCGACCGCGTGCTGCGCCGCCTGGCCGACGGTGTATCGCGCGAGATCGTGGTGCTGGTCGGCGCCCCGGACTGGACGCGCGCGCGCGCCGCGGCGCAGCGCTTCAGCGCGGCAACCCGGCCGCAGGCGGGGCTGCTGCAGCCGGTGGACCGCATCGCCAGCTTCGACCTGGACGCGGCGCTGGCCTTCTACCGGCCGTACCGCGACCGCCTGCTGACCGACAGCCAGCGCGCCATGCTGGGCCAGGCCGACGCGGATACCCTGGCCCGGCAGGCGCTGACCCGCCTCTACCAGCTATCCACCGGCCCGCGCCTGACCGACTGGGCAGCCGACCCGCTCGGCCTGTGGCAGGACTGGTGGCTGTCGCGCGCGGCCATGACGCGCGTGCACGAGCGCGATGGCCTGGCCGCGCTCAGCGCCGAGGGCAAGGAGTGGGTGCTGCTGACCTACCGCATCAGCAAGCCGGCGTTCTCGGTAAGCGGCGATACCGACTACTCCGACCTGCTCAAGCTCGCCACGCGCGCCGCGGAGCAGGGCGGCGGCGTGCAGGTGGTGGCGGCGGGAATTCCGCTGCACGCCGAGGCCGCCGCCGCGCAGGCCAGCCTGGAAATGAACGTGATCGGCTGGGGCTCGCTGGCGGCGGTGTTGCTGCTGGTGTGGCTGGCCTTCCGCTCGCTGCGCCCGATCATCCTGGTGGGCCTGTCGTTGCTGGTCGGCACCGCGGCGGCGGTCTCGGCCACGGCGCTGGTGTTCGACCGCGTGCACCTGATCACCCTGGTGTTCGGCGCCAGCCTGGTGGGCGTGGCGGAAGACTACGGCATCCACTATTTCGTCTCGCGCCAGGCCAGTCCCGGGGCCACGCCGCCGCAGGTGATGCGCCGGCTGCTGCCGGGCATGGCGCTGGCGCTGTCGACCAGTGCGGTGGCCTACCTGGCGCTCGGCATCGCGCCGTTCCCCGGGCTGCGGCAGATGGCGCTGTTCTCGGCCGTGGGCCTGGTGGCGGCCTTCCTGACCGTGGTGTTCTGGTTTCCCCTGCTCGACCGCGGCCAGCTGCGCGAGACGCGCCTGTCGGCCTGGCTGACCGCCAGCCTGGCGCGCTGGCCGCGCGTGGGCGCGGACCGCGCATCCTTGCTGCTGCTCGGCCTGCTGGCCTTGTTCGTGGTGCCGGGTTTGTGGCAGGTCCATGTGGCGGACGACGTGCGGCAGTTGCAAAGCTCGCCGCCGGCGCTGATCGAGGCCCAGCGTAGCGCCGGGCGCCTGCTGGGCACGCCCAGCCCGGCGCAGTTCCTGCTGGTGCGCGGCGGCACGCCCGACGAAGTGCTGGCGCGCGAGGAGGCGGTCAAGCAAGCCCTGGCGGGCGTGGTCGCGCATGGCGACCTTGCCGGCTTCGTGGCGATCTCCGACTGGGTGCCGTCGGCAGCGCGCCAGCGTGCCGACGCGGCCCTGAGCGGCGGCCTGGAAAGCGCCGTGCGCGAGCGCGTGGCGCGCGCGGTCGGGGGCGCGGTGGGTGCGCCCAACGCGGCGGCGGCCGGCCAGGTGCTGACCTTGCCGGCGTGGCTGGCCAGTCCGGTCTCGGACACGCTGCGCCACCTGTGGCTGGACCGCGAGGGCGACGGCTATGCCAGCGTCATGCTGCTGCGCGGGCTGGACAAGCCCGCCACCATCGCGCTGATCGAAGCGGCGGCGGCCAAGGTGCCGGGCGTGGAATGGGTCGACCGCGTGGCGGACCTGTCCTCGCTGCTCAGGCACTACCGCGTGCTGATGACCTGGCTGCTGGCCGCCGGCGCGGCCGGCGTGGCGCTGCTGCTGATGTGGCGCTATGGCCGCGGCGCCTGGCGCGCGCTGGTGCCGACCCTGTTGGCGGCGCTGTTCAGCGTGGCCCTGCTGGGCTGGCTGCAGGTGCCGCTGCAATTGTTCTCGGTGCTGGCGCTGGCGCTGCTGCTCGGCGTGGGGGTGGACTACGGCATCTTCCTGCTCGAGCATCCCGGCGACGGCGAGTCGTGGACGGCGATCGTGCTGGGCGCGGCCAGCACGCTGCTGGCGTTCGGCCTGCTCGCACTGTCGTCCACGCCCGCGCTGCACGCCTTCGGCATGACCATGCTGTCGGGGGTCGGCGCGGTGTGGCTGCTGTCGCCGTGGTTCCGGCCGCAGGCGCAGGGGGCTGAAGCAATGCGGCACCAGAGCCGATAACAACAAACAAGACCAACAAGATCGACAGATCGAACGACAGGAACAGGGTTACGAAATGAATACCGAACAGGTGGACGTCCTTATCATCGGCGCGGGTCCGGCAGGCTCCGTGGCGGCAGGGCTCTTGCGCAAGCGCGGCATCGGCGTGCTGGTGCTGGAGAAGGAAACCTTCCCGCGCTTCTCGATCGGGGAGAGCCTGCTGCCGCAGAGCATGGCGTACATCGAGGAAGCGGGCATGCTGCAGGCCGTGGTCGAAGCCGGCTTCCAGTACAAGAACGGCGCCGCCTTCGCGCGCGGCGACCGCTATACCGATTTCGATTTCCGCGACAAGTTCTCCGCCGGCTGGGGCACCACCTACCAGGTCCAGCGCGCGCGCTTCGACCACGTGCTGATCGGCGAGGCGCAGAAGCAGGGCGCCGAAGTCCGCTTCTCGCACCAGGTTACCGCCGTCGACGTGGAGGGCGAGCAGCCCAGCGTCACCGTCCGCGACGCCGAGGGCAGCGTCTACCGCGTGCAGGCGCGCTTCCTGCTGGATGCCTCCGGCTTCGGCCGCGTGCTGCCGCGCCTGCTGGACCTGGAGTCGCCGTCCAACTTCCCTGTGCGCAGCGCCATCTTCACCCACGTGGAAGACCGCATTCCGCCCGGCACCTTCGACCGCAACAAGATCCGCGTGAGCGTGCATCCCGAGCACGTGGATGTCTGGTACTGGACCATCCCGTTTTCCGATGGGCGCTGCTCGCAGGGGGTGGTGGCGGAGAAGCGCTTCCTCGACCAGTACACCGGCACCGAGACCGAGCGCCTCAAGGCGCTGGTCGGCGAAGAGCCGGGCCTGGCCAGGCTGCTGGCCAATGCCAGGTGGGATACGCCGGCCCGGCAGATCGCCGGCTATTCGGCCAATGTGAAGTCGCTGTGGGGCAAGGGCTATGCGCTGCTCGGCAATGCCGGCGAGTTTCTCGACCCGGTGTTCTCCTCGGGCGTGACCATCGCCTTCAAGTCGGCCAGCCTCGCCACGGCCTGCCTGGCGCGGCAGTTCGCCGGCGAGACCGTGGACTGGCAGGCGGAGTACGGGCAGCCGCTCAAGGAAGGCGTGGATTGCTTCCGCACCTTTGTCGAGGCGTGGTACGAAGGACGCTTCCAGAAGCTGATTTTCCATCCTGACGCCACGCCGGAAATCCGCCGCATGATCTCGGCCATCCTGGCCGGTTACGCATGGGACCGCGGCAACCCCTTCGTCACCGAATCGCGCCGGCGCCTGGCCGTGCTGGAGCAGCTTTGCGTCTGATCGCTTCCCGCTTCGACGCGGCGCCGGCCGCGCTGCTGGCCGTTGCCGCGATAGCGCTGCTGCTGGCCGGCTGCGCGGCGCCCGGCACGCCCGCGCCCGGCACCCCCGAGGCTGGCGCGCCGGCGGCCAGCCGCGAGGCGGTGCCGCTGCTGCGCCTGCCGCCGGCTTCGCTTGGCCGCGAGCTGATGCTGCAGCAGCAGATCACGGTGGTGTACCGCACGCCGCGTGGCGAGGAGCGCCGCGAGATCCAGGCGCTGCTCGAAGCCAATGCGGCTCATACGCGGCTGGCCGCGCTGGCCGGCGGGCAGGTACTGGCGCGCCTGGACTGGGACGGACAGGACCTGCGCGTGGTGCGTTCGCCGTGGGCGCCGGCCGAGTTGGTGCCGGAGCGTATCCTGAGTGAAATGCAGTTGTCGCTGTGGCCGGTGCAAGCCATTGCCGCGGCCTTGCCGCCCGGCTGGCGGCTCGATGCCGAGGCCGGGCGCCGCGTGCTGCGCGCCGGTGGCGAGGTAGTGGCCGAGATTCGCTACCCGGACCCGCAGACCATCGAGTTCGAGCAGTACCGCGACGGCTACCGGCTGACCATCCGCACGCTGCCGGCGGCCACGCAAGGAGGGCCGAAATGAACCATATCTTCATCAATGCGCTGGGCGTGACCTGTGCCCTGGGCGACGGCGCCGATGCCGTGCGCGCGGCGCTTTGGCGCACCGACGGCCCGCCGGGCGGCGAGGTCACGCAGCGCTACAGCGCAGGCCGGCCGCTGCACCTCGGCACCGTCGGCGCGGCGCTGGCGGTGCCGGACACGACGCCGCTGGTGCATCGCACGCGCAACAACGCCATGCTGTACCACGCCGCACTGCAGTGCCTGGCGCAGGTGCAGGCGGCCATTGCCCGGGTGGGCCCGGCGCGCGTGGCGGTCGTGATGGGCACCAGCACCTCGGGCATCGCCGAAGGCGGCGAGGCGGTGACCGGGCGCCGTGCCAGCGGCAATTGGCCAGAAGGCTTCCACTACGGTCAGCAGGAGCTGGGCTCGCCCGCGCAGTTCCTGGCCGGCGCGCTCGGCGTGACCGGCGTGGCGTATACGCTGTCCACGGCCTGCTCGTCGAGCGCCAAGGCGCTGGCCGCGGGCGCCCGGCTGCTGCGCAGCGGCATCGCCGACGTGGTGATCGCGGGCGGCGCCGATACCTTGTGCCCCTTCACCGTCGCCGGCTTCAGCGCGCTGGACTCGGTCTCGGCCGCGCGCTGCAACCCGCTCTCGGCCAACCGCGCCGGCATCAACCTGGGCGAGGGTGCCGCCGTCTTCCTGCTCTCGGCCGAGCCCGGCGAGGTGCGCCTGGCAGGCTGGGGCGAGACCTCGGACGCGCATCACATGTCGGCGCCCGATCCCAGCGGCGCCGGCGCGCAGGCCGCCATGCGGCAGGCCCTGGCGCGTGCCGGCCTGGCACCCGCAGCCATCGACTACCTTAACCTGCACGGCACCGCCACGCCGCAGAACGATGCCATGGAGGCGCTGGCCTGCGCCGCATTGTTTGGCGACGGCGTGCCGCTGAGCTCGACCAAGCCGATGACCGGCCATGCGCTGGGCGCCGCCGGCGCGATCGAGGCAGCGCTGATGTGGCTGACGTTGTCCGGCAACGCGCAAGGCCGCCTGCCCGCGCACTGGTGGGACGGCGTGCCGGACCCGGCGCTGCCGCCCCTGCACGTGGTGGCGCCCGGCGAGACGCTGGGCCATGCGCCGCGCTACGTGATGAGCAATTCCTTCGCGTTCGGCGGCAGCAACAGCGCCGTGATCCTGGGGGCCGGCTGACCATGAGCGTGACCCCGAACATGGCCGGCCCGGCCACCTTGCCGGCGATCGGCGAGGTGGTGCCGCATGCCGGCGCCATGCGCCTGCTGGACGAACTGCTCGGCGCCGACGACGAGCAGGCGGTGGCGCGCACCACGGTGCGCGCCACGCAGCTGTTCGTCGACGAGTCCGGCATGCCCGGCTGGGTCGGCATCGAATACATGGCGCAGACCATCGCCGCCTGGGCCGGCGTGCGCGACCTGCGCGCGGGCCGCAAGCCCGRCATCGGCTTCCTGCTCGGCTCGCGCCGCTACGAGTGCGACCTGGCGGCGTTTCCGGTCGGCAGCGTGCTGACCGTGCGGGCCCGCGCCGAGCTCACCGGCGACAACGGGCTCGGCATGTTCGCCTGCGCCCTGTCGCTCGACGGGCGCGAAGTGGCGCGCGCCAATGTTTCCGTTTTCCAGCCTGCCGACGCGCAGGCTTTCTTGCAAGGACAACAACCATGACGAACCGGACCGTGCTCGTCACAGGATCATCGCGCGGCATCGGCCGCGCCATCGCGCTGCGCCTGGCGCGCGACGGCTGCGATGTGGTGGTGCATTGCCGTTCGCGGCGCGAGGAGGCCGAATCGGTGGCCGACGCCGTGCGCGCGCTGGGCCGCAGCGCGCGCGTGCTGTGCTTCGACGTGAGCCAGCGCGAGCAGGCCGCGGCCGCGCTGCTGGCCGATATCGAGGCGCACGGCTGCTATTACGGCGTGGTGTGCAACGCTGGCATCGCGCGCGACGCTGCCTTCCCGGCCATGACCGGCGAGGAATGGGACGAAGTCATCCATACCAACCTGGATGCCTTCTACAACGTGCTCAACCCCGTGGTGATGCCCATGGTGCAGCGGCGCAAGCCGGGCCGCATCGTCACGCTGTCGTCGGTCTCCGGGCTGGTGGGCAATCGTGGCCAGGCCAACTACAGCGCGGCCAAGGCCGGCATCATCGGCGCCACCAAGGCGCTGGCCATCGAACTGGCCAAGCGCAACATCACCGTCAACTGCGTCGCACCCGGGCTGATCGACACCGAGATGGTGGAAGAACACGTGCTGGAGGAAGCCTTGCGCATGATCCCGGCACGTCGCATGGGCACGCCGGACGAGGTGGCCGCCACGGTGGCGTTCCTGATGTCCGCCGATGCCGGCTATATCACGCGGCAGGTGATCTCGGTCAACGGAGGGATGTTCGGATGAAGCGAGTTGTCGTTACCGGCACCGGCGCCGTTTGCTCGCTGGGCAATGACTGGCCGACCGTGCGCGAGCGGCTGGCCAGCGGCCGCAACGCCGTCGTGCAGATGCACGGCTGGCAGGACTTCAAGGGCCTGAACACGCAGCTCGCGGCACCCGTGCCGCCGTTCGCGCTGCCGGCGCACTACACGCGCAAGGTCACGCGCGCGATGGGGCGCGTGGCGGTGATGTCGGTGCTGGCCAGCGAGGCGGCGCTGCATGATGCGGGGCTTGCCGGCGATCCGCTGGTTACCAGCGGCAGGCTGGGCATCGCCTACGGCTCGTCCACCGGCACGCCGTCGGCGGTGGCGGATTTTGGCCGCATGATGAACGAGCGCAGCACCGAGGATATCAGCGCGACCACCTACATCCGCATGATGCCGCATACCACCGCGGTCAATATCGGCGTGTTCTTCGGCATTACCGGGCGCATCCTCACCACGTCCAGCGCCTGCACCTCGGGCAGCCAGGGCATCGGCTACGCCTACGAGACCATCCGCAGCGGGCGCCAGGTGGCGATGCTGGCCGGCGGCGCGGAAGAACTCGACCCGACCGAAGCCGCCGTGTTCGATACGCTGTTCGCCACCAGCACCTGCAACGATGCGCCCCACACCACGCCGCGCCCGTTCGACAGCGAGCGCGACGGGCTGGTGCTGGGCGAGGGCGCCGGCACGCTGGTGCTGGAGGAGCTGGAGCACGCCCGCGCGCGTGGCGCGCGCATCCTGGCGGAGATCGTCGGCTTCGGCACCAACAGCGACGGCGCTCACGTGACCCAGCCCCAGGCCGGCACCATGGCGCAGGCCATGCGCCTGGCGCTCGAGGACGCGGGGCTCGACGCTTCGGCCATCGGCTACGTCAACGCGCACGGCACGGCCACCGACCAGGGCGACATCGCCGAGTCGCAAGCCACCCACGCGGTGCTGGGCGGCGCGGTGCCGGTCAGCTCGCTCAAGAGCTACATGGGCCATACGCTGGGCGCCTGCGGTGCGCTCGAGGCATGGATGACCATCGAGATGATGCGCGAAGGCTGGTTTGCGCCCACCATCAACCTGGCCACGCCTGACCTGCGCTGCGCGCCGCTCGACCACATCATGGGCGAAGGCCGCCGGCTCGACGTCGACTACGCCATGAGCAACAATTTCGCGTTCGGCGGCATCAATACCTCGCTGGTGTTCCGTCGCTGGGGCCACTAGCCGGCCTGGAGCCGCTCCCGGGCGAGCCGCTCCAGGGCCATCCGCGTTTTTCCTTATCAACAAAACCAAGAAAGGAAGGTCAATGAAACACGCTCTCTCGATCCTGGCAGCCACCGCTGCGGCCGGCATGCTGCTGTCCACGCCCGCCGCGGCGCGCGACACCAAGTACATGCTGCCGTTCCAGGAAGTCCTCGACATGCCCGAGGCGCGGGACAAGCTCGATGGCACGGTCAAGTTCTTCCTGGCCGGCCAGGCGAAACCCAAGGTCCTGGAAACCGGGGAGGGCGACGTGTCCAACCGCAAGACCAACAGCTTCGGCAAGAGCGACGAGGAAGCCTGCCGCTGGGCCGCGCTGTCCGCGCTAATCGCCTTCCAGGACAAGGCCAGGTCGCTGGGCGTCAATGCCGTGGTCGATGTGGTGAGCTACTACAAGAAGGCGGAAGTCGCCAGCCCGACCGAGTACGAATGCCATGCCGGCGCCGTGGTGGCCGGCGTTGCGCTCAAGGGCATCTACGCCAGGGTCGCGGCCCGGTGACCTGCCTGGCCAGCCGCGGCTGAAGCGCGCCATGCAGCCCGGGCTCGTTTACGTACGGGTGGCCGACGTGGCCGCCATGGCCGGGCAGGCGCCGCCGCCCGGCCAGTGGATGAGCGCGCAGGAGACAAGCCGGCTCGGCTCGCTGCGGGCCGGCCAGCGCGCCGCCCAGTTCGTTGCCGGGCGCTGGCTGGCGCGGGCGCTGCTGGCGCAGGCCTGCGGCGGCGCCTGGCAGGACTGGACGCTCGGCGCGGCGCCGGAC
>NZ_JBFRFX010000036.1:0-68190 GCF_052115045.1 Cupriavidus sp. 2TAF22 | reverse complement strand
GCCGCCTTCAGCCCGCATGGTGCCGGCGCGGTGGCGCCGGGCGGCAGCGCTGCCGCCAGCGCGGCGGCGGATCTCGCCCGCGTGCCGGCACACGGCGAGTCCGCGGGCTGGATCACGCGCACCGCGCTGTGCGTGGAAGTGCGCCATCCCAGCCGCGCGGCCGGCCCCAAGGCCGAGCTCTCGGCTGCCGGCGACAAGCGCGGCATGATCTACGTCTTCATGCCGCCGCTGACCGTGCTGGAGGATTACCTCGAACTGCTTGCGGCGGTGGAGGCCACCGCCGCGGCGCTGGGCGTGAAGATCGTGCTCGAAGGCTATCCGCCGCCGCGCGACGTGCGCCTGAAGCTGCTGCAGGTCACGCCCGATCCCGGCGTGATCGAGGTCAACATCCATCCCGCCGCCGACTGGGACGAACTGGTCGACCACACCGAATACCTCTACCAGGCGGCACACGAGACCTATCTGAGCAGCGAGAAGTTCATGGTGGACGGCCGCCATGCCGGCACCGGCGGCGGCAACCACTTCGTGCTGGGCGGCGCCACGCCGGCCGACAGTCCCTTCCTGCGCCGCCCGGACGTGCTGGCCAGCCTGATCGCGTACTGGCACAACCATCCGTCGCTGTCCTACCTGTTCTCGGGCATGTTCATCGGCCCCACCAGCCAGGCGCCGCGCGTGGACGAGGCGCGCAACGACCAGCTCTACGAACTGGAGGTCGCCTTTGCCGAGCTGCAGCACCAGCTCGACCGGCTGGGCGGCGCGCAGGGCGGCGGCTACATGCCGCCGTGGCTGGTGGACCGCACGCTGCGCAACATCCTGATCGACGTCACCGGCAACACGCACCGCAGCGAGTTCTGCATCGACAAGCTCTACTCGCCCGACGGCCCCACCGGGCGCCTCGGCCTGCTGGAGCTGCGCGCCTTCGAGATGCCGCCGCATGCGCGCATGAGCCTGGTGCAGCAACTGTTGCTGCGCGCGCTGGTGGCGCGCTTCTGGCGCCAGCCGTATCGCACGCGCCTGACGCGCTGGGGCACCGAGCTGCACGACCGCTTCCTGCTCGGCACCTTCGTGCAGATGGATTTCGACGATGTGCTCAGCGAGATGCGCGAGGCCGGCTTCGCCTTCGACAATGCCTGGTTCGCCCCGCATTTCGAGTTCCGCTTCCCGCGCGTGGGCGAGCTGGCCGCCGGCGGCCTGGCGCTGACCTTGCGCAGCGCGCTCGAGCCCTGGCACGTGATGGGCGAGGAGGGCAGCGCCGGCGGCACGGTGCGCTACGTGGATTCGTCGCTGGAGCGCATCGAGGTGCGCGTGCTGGGCATGAACGAGAGCCGCCACGTGGTGACGGTGAACGGCCGCGCGGTGCCGTTGCAGCCCACCGGGCGGGCCGGCGAATTCGTGGCCGGGGTGCGCTACCGCGCCTGGGCGCCCCAGTCTGCGCTGCACCCCACCATCGGCGTGCACGCTCCGTTGACATTCGACGTAGTCGACAGCTGGATGGCGCGCAGCATCGGCGGATGCCGGTATCATGTTTCGCATCCGGGCGGGCGCAACTACGAGACCTTCCCGGTCAATGCCTACGAGGCCGAAAGCCGGCGCCTGGCGCGCTTCTTCACGCTCGGCCACACCCCGGGCGTGATGCGCATCGAGGAGCCTGCGCGCAGCCTCGAGTTTCCGTTCACGCTGGACCTGCGGCAACGCTGATCCGCCCCGCCGCCGAGCTTCGCCCCGTGCCCTTGCAGCCCTCCCTGCCCTTCGACGAATCCGCTCCCGCCGCCGAGGCGGCGATGCGCCGCGCGCGCGCGGTGCCCGCGGGACACCTGGACGAGCTCGGCGCGTGCTCGGGCGGCCTGCGCGAGCCGTGGGCAGGCTTCTTCCAGGTGCTGGGCGAGGACGGCATCGGCGCGCTCGGCCAGCAGGCCGCCGCCATGGCGCGCCAGATCCGCGACAACGGCGTGACCTACAACGTCTACGCCGACAACGGCGCCGCGCGCGCCTGGGCGCTGGACCTGCTGCCCTTCCTGGTAGCCGAGGAAGACTGGCAGGTGATCGAGCGCGGCGTGATCCAGCGCGCCAGCCTGGCCAACGCCATGGTGGCCGACATCTACGGGCCGCAGACCCTGCTGGCCAAGGGCTTGCTGCCGGCCGGGCTGGTCTTCGGCCATCCCGGCTACCTGCGCCCCCTCAAGGGCTACCAGCCGCCGGACGGCAATTTCCTGCATATCGTCGCGGTGGACCTGGCGCACACCGCGGAGGGCGGCTGGACGGTGATGGCGCACCGCACGGAAACCCCGTCCGGCATGGGCTACGCGCTGGAGAACCGGCTCATCATCTCCAGCCTGTTCACCGATGCCTTCCGCGAACTGCGCGTGCGCCGCCTGCCCGCCGCCTTCGCGCAGCTGGTGGCCACGCTGGCGCAGCTGCCCGCCATCCGCACGGCCGGCGCGGTCACGCAGCTGACCGCGGCCGGCGCCGCGGGCGCGGCGGCCGCGGCCGGCAAGCACGTGGTGCTGCTGACCCCCGGCCCGTACAACGAGACCTACTTCGAGCACACTTTCCTGGCGCGTTACCTCGGCATCACGCTGGTCGAGGGCAAGGACCTGACGGTGCGCAACGAGGTGGTCTACCTGAAGACGCTGGCCGGGCTGGAGCGCGTGGACGTGATCCTGCGCCGGCTCGACGATGCCTATTGCGATCCCGTGGAGTTGCGCCAGGATTCCACGCTTGGCGTGCCCGGGCTGCTGCAGGCGATGCGCGCGGGCAACGTGCTGGTCTCCAACGCACCGGGTTCCGGCTTCATGGAAACGCCGGCCATCCACGGCTTCCTGCCGGGCATCGCGCGCGAGCTGCTGGGCGAGCCGCTGCTGCTGCCCAGCGTGCCGAGCTGGTGGTGCGGCGAGGCCTCGGCGCGCGCGCAGGCGCTGGCGCAGTTCAGCGAAGCGTTCCTGATGCCGACCTACCCGCGCGGGCTGGCGCAGCCGTGGGAAGGCCCGCGCCTGGGCATGGAGCTGGGCCTGCAGCGGCTGGCAGACTGGCGCGAGCGCATCGAACAGGTGCCCGATCTCTTTACCATCCAGGCCGACCTGCCACTGTCGCACGCGCCGCGCTGGGAGGGGCCGCACATCGGCTCGCGCGCGGCCATGCTGCGGGTCTTCGCGATCGCCGACGGGCGCGGCGGCTGGCAGGTGATGCCGGGCGGCTTCACGCGGCTGGCGGGCGAGGGCCAGCCGGGGGTGTCGATGCAGCTTGGCGGTTCCAGCGTGGACACCTGGGTGCTGTCGAGCCAGCCGGCGCAGCCCGCGCCGGTGCCGGCCACGCCCATGCTCGGCGCCGCGCATCCCGGCCGCGCGGCCAAGCCGCTGGCGGTGTCGAGCCGCGCCGCCGAGAACCTGTTCTGGGCAGGCCGCTACGCCGAGCGCGCCGAGAACAACGTGCGCCTGTGCCGGCTCGTGCTGGGCTCGATCGAAAGCAGCGACGAGCGCGACGACAGCGTGCTCGACGTCATCGGCGAGCTGGTGGTCGCCTGCGGCCTGCTGCCGACCGGCGCGCCGCAGCCGCGCGCGTCGCTGCGCGTGTTCGAGCGCAGCCTGGTGGCGGCGCTGGCCGAAAGCGCCGGCTGGACCAGCGTGGGCCAGAACCTGGCCAGCCATGTGCTCGCCGCCACCGAGATCCGCAACCGCCTGTCCAACGACCACTGGCGCATGATCCTGGCCGCCCGCAACGATTTCGGCGACGCCATGGCGGCCGCCTGCACCGGCGCGTCCGGCAGCGGCGACTGCGGCTACTACGACCGCCCGCGCGTGCTGGCCGCGCTCGACCATCTCGGCATGCAGCTGGCCGCCATCAGCGGCGCCCAGGGCGACCGCATGATGCGCGACGAGGCGTGGCGCCTGCTGTTCATCGGCCGGCATATCGAACGCGTGTCGACGCTGTCGACCTTCCTGGAAGTGTTCACCCGGCACGGCGCGCTGCTGCACCGCAGTGGCTTCGACCTGCTGCTGCACCTGTTCGACAGCACGCTCACCTTCCGCGCGCTCTACCCCGGGCGCACCGACGTGCCGGCGCTGGTCGAGCAGGTCGTGATCGAACCCACCAACCCGCGCGGGCTCTACGGCGTGCTGGCGCGGCTGCGCGTCAAGCTTGGCCAGCTCACGCCGCCGGCCAGCCCGGCGGGCACCGGACGCACGCCACTGCCGCAATGGCTGCCCGCGGTGGAGGCACTGCCCGGCTGGGATGCACTATGCCGGCGCGACGAAAGCGGGCAATACACCAATCTGGTGCAGGCGTGCGACCAGTTGAGCAGCCTGGTGGGGCAGCTCTCCGACGAGATCAGCGCGCGCTACTTCAGCCACGCCGGCATGGCCGGCGTGCGGGTGCGGCCATGAGCGTGCCGGCCAACGATCCGGCGCGCGCGGCCGCGGTGCCCGCCCCCGCCGCGCTCACGGTGCACCACAAGACCACCTACGAGTATTCCGCGCCGGTGGAGAATGCCCAGCAACGCGCCGTGGTGTACCCGGTGACGTGCCCGTGGCAGACGGTGCTGTCGCACAGCACGCAGGTCGAGCCCGAGCCTTCGCACCAGCATGCCGGCACGGACGCCTTTGGCAACCATGTGCTGTACTTCACCATCGACGTGCCGCACGACTTCATGCAGCTCTGCTGCGAGAGCACGGTGCGCGTGCTGCCGCGCTGGGACGCGCTCGATCCGGCCGCCAGCATGCCGTGGGAAGACGCCGTCGCCGCGCTGCGCTTTCGCGCCGGGCAGGCTTTCCGGCCCGAGAGCGAGTTCTGTTTCGCCTCGCCCAACGTGGCCCTGCATCCGGACCTGAAGGCTTATGCGCTGGCCAGCTTCGCGCCCGGCGTGCCGGTGGTGGCCGGCGCCATCGACCTGATGCACCGCATCCACGCCGACTTCGAGTACGAGCCCGAGGTCACCGAGGTGGCCACCCCGGCGCTGCAGGCCTTCGCGCTGCGCAGCGGGGTTTGCCAGGATTTCGCGCAGGTCATGATCGGCTGCCTGCGCTCGCTCGGCCTGGCCGCGCGCTATGTCAGCGGCTACCTGCGCACGGAGCCGCCGCCGGGCCAGCCGCGGCTGATCGGCGCGGATGCCTCGCACGCCTGGCTGTCGGTGTATTGCCCGCTGACCGGCTGGGTCGACCTCGATCCCACCAACGACGTGCTGGCCGACACCGGCCATGTGACGCTGGCGTTCGGGCGCGACTATAGCGATGTCTCGTTGCTGCGCGGCGTCATCGTGGGCGGCGGCGCGCATGGCGTGGACGTGGAGGTCAGCGTGCTGCAGGTGGAATAGGCAGCGCCCCGACGCGGCTGGCAAGCCAATTGCTTGTGTTGTGCAGGGGTTGCCGAAAAAAGGGGAGTCAATATGCTGAGCCGCACCGCCGACCACCTGTTCTGGATGGCCCGCTACACCGAGCGTGCCGAGAACACCGCGCGCATGCTCGACGTCAACCACCAGACCGCGCTGCTGCCGCAGTCGCGCGACGAGGCCCGGCAGGGCTGGCTGGCCATGCTCGACGCGACCGAGCTCACCCCGGTCTTTGCCGAGCATCACGGCGCGGTGGTGCACGAGGAAGTGCTCGACTTCATGGTGCGCGACCTCAGCCACCCGGCCTCGATCATGTCCTGCCTGCGCGCCGCGCGCGAGAATGCCCGCGCCGTGCGCGGCGCCCTGACCACGCCGTTGTGGGAAACCATCAACACCACCTGGCTCGATGTCCAGCAGATGGTCGCCGACGGCATCCTGCGGCACGATCCCGCGCAGTTCTTCGAATGGGTCAAGTTCCGCTCCCACCTCACGCGCGGCGTCGAAGCCGGCACCATGCTCAAGGACGAAGCCTATTGCTTCATGCGCCTGGGTACCTTCCTCGAGCGCGCCGACAACACCGCGCGGCTGCTCGACGTCAAGTTCCAGGCCACCGACCCGGGTAGCCAGCAGGACGATTTCTACCAGTGGGCCGCGGTGCTGCGCTCGGTCTCGGGGTTCGAGATGTACCGCAAGGTCTATCGCTCGGCGGTCACGCCGGAACGCGTGGCCGAACTGCTGATCGTGCATCCCGACATGCCGCGCTCGCTGGCGGCCAGCCTGCGGGAGGTGGTGTCCTTGCTGGCGCAGGTGCGCAATGTGGCTTCAGCGGAGACTGAGAGGCGTGCGGGCAAGCTGCATGCGGAGCTTAAGTTTGCCCGGATCGAGGATATTTTTTCTGTCGGGATTCATGGGTGGTTGGGGGATTTCTTGCGGAGGGTGCATGAGGTGGGGAGTGGGGTGAGTCATAGTTTTTTGATGCGGGGGTGAGGGGGGCTGCGGGGGGTGTGTTTCGACATCAAAGTCAAATTATTTAAAAGCTTAAAATCAACATCAAAGTCAAAGGCTTTAACTTCAAGGTCAAATTCTTTAAAAGCTCAAAATCAACATCAAAGTCAAAGGCTTTCGCTCCCCCGGAGCGACCTACTTTCTTTTTTCCGAAAAGAAAGTAGGCAAAGAAAGCGGACTGCCTGGCCGGCAGGGGCAGAAACGTTGGGATTTCTGGTATTGCTGGTTTCGTCGTGGGGTTTGTGGTTCTACTGGCATCCTGCCGTTACCGGTGCTGGCGGCCACAATCCTGCTGGAGGTGGTGGTTTCGGGGTCAGGCCTATGATGGCGAGCACACTGCTTGTTCGGCCATCTGCCGTCACCGGCGCTGGCCACCACGACGTAGCACTCTCATGGTTTCGTGGTGGGCGTGGTGGCCCCGGCTTGAAAAGGGAACCAACTACACCCGCGCCCCGGTCCACCGCGCCCACCACGAAACCAGTGCCGTTCCCATGACGCGCCCATCCACCCCGGTCGCGGCAGCAGCCTGAACCACCTGGGCCGCCGCCATCATGCAGCGCCGCCACGAATCGGACACCGCCCGCGACGCCGCAGGCGAGCAAGCCGGTAGCGTCAGCAGTCGAGCCGAAGCCACGAGACCCACCACGAAACCACAATCAGACTTGAAGTCTGAGCGCCCAGCCTTCTGCAAGAATCGCTTTCTTTTGGTTACTTTTCTTTTCGAGAAAAGAAAAGTGACACTTACATGTGTGCGAACGGGCTATCAAGCCCGGGCCGCCAGGCCCACAGAGACAAGCAGACTCCACCAAATACGCCAAAATAAACCAACCAAAGCCCAAGCCGCCAGGCCCACAGAGACAAGCAGACTCCACCAAATACGCCAAAATAAACCAACCAAAGCCCGGGCCGCCAGGCCCACAGAGACAGGCGCACTTGCATGCACCTGAAGGACCCAAAAGGCCCGGGCCGCCAGGCCCACAGCAACCCGGGCAAGAAGGCCAATCCTCATGCCCCCAACTTCTTCCTCAACAACTCATTCACCTGCGCCGGGTTCCCCTTCCCCTTGGTGGCCTTCATGGCCTGCCCGACCAGGGCATTGAACGCCTTCTCCTTGCCGGCGCGGAATTCCTCCACCGACTTGGCGTTGGCGGCCAGCACGTCGTCGATGATCTTCTCCAGTTCGCCCGAGTCGGACATCTGCTTGAGGCCCTTGGCAGCGATGATGGCGTCGGCGTCGCCGCCTTGCTCGCCCGCCCACATGGCCGGGAACACGTCCTTCTTGGCGGTGTTGTTGGACACCGTGCCGTCGGCGATGCGCACCAGCAGCTTCGCCAGCTGGGCGGGCTTGACCGGGGCGGCGTCGAGCGCGATGCCTTCGCGATTGAGCAGGGAGGACACGTCGCCCATCAGCCAGTTGGCCGCGGGCTTGGCGTTGGCCGCGCCGGCTTCGGCAACCACGGCTTCGAAGTAGCCGGCAAGCGGCTTGGAAGCGGTCAGCACGCTGGCATCGTAGGCGGACAGGCCGTACTGCGATACCAGGCGCGCCTGCATGGCCGCGGGCAGTTCCGGCAGCGCGGCCTTCACGCGTTCGATCCAGGCGGCGTCGATCTCGAGCGGCAGCAGGTCGGGGTCGGGGAAGTAACGATAGTCGTGCGCGTCTTCCTTGGTGCGCATGGCGCGCGTCTCGCCGGTATCCGGGTCGAACAGCACGGTGGCCTGCTGGATCTCGCGGCCGTCCTCGATCTCGGCGATCTGCCACTGCACTTCGTACTCGATGGCCTGCTGCAGGAAGCGGAACGAGTTGAGGTTCTTGATCTCGCGGCGCGTGCCCAGCTTGGGGTTGCCGTACGGGCGCACCGATACGTTGGCGTCGCAGCGGAAGCTGCCTTCCTGCATGTTGCCGTCGCAGATGCCCAGCCATACCACCAGCGCGTGCAGGGCCTTGGCGTAGGCCACGGCCTCGGCCGCGCTGCGCATGTCGGGCTCGGTGACGATTTCCAGCAGCGGGGTGCCGGCGCGGTTCAGGTCGATGCCGGTCATGCCGGCGAAGTCTTCGTGCAGCGATTTGCCGGCGTCTTCCTCGAGGTGGGCGCGCGTGAGCTGCACGGTCTTCTCGTAGGTCTCGCCCTTCTTGCCCTCGACCTGGATGCTGATGCTGCCGCCTTGCACTACCGGGAGCTCGTACTGGCTGATCTGGTAGCCCTTGGGCAGGTCAGGGTAGAAGTAATTCTTGCGCGCGAAGACGCTGCGCGGCGCGATGGTGGCGCCGATCGCCAGGCCGAACTCGATGGCGCGCTCGACCGCGCCGCGGTTGAGCACCGGCAGCACGCCGGGCAGCGCCAGGTCGACCGGCGAGGCTTGCGTGTTCGGCGCCGCGCCGAAGGCGGTGGAGGTGCCGGAGAAAATCTTGGAGGCCGTCGACAGTTGCGTGTGCGTCTCGAGGCCGATCACCACTTCCCATTGCATGGCGGTATTCCTGTTCGTGTGCGGTATGTGTTGCTACTTGTACTGCGTCGTTCGTTGTTCGTCGTTCGTGCTTTGCTGCTTTCGTGTTCCTGCACGCCGCGTGCCGCGTGCCCCGTGCCGCTACGCTCAGGGATTCGGGCTGGCCAGCCATGAATCCAGCTGCGCCAGCGCCGCGTCGCGCGCGACCGGGTCGGCGCCCACCGTCACGCCCCGGCCCGGATGCGTGCCGTTGGGCACGTCGCGCCGCACCCGCAGCTCGCCCGCGCCTTCGAAGGCGTCGAAACCGTGGTAGGCGCCAGGGTAGATCTCCAGGCGGAAGCGCGCCTCGGGCTGGCGCGCCGCCACGGCTTCGCGCAGCATGGCGCAGCGCGTGGCGGGGGTCCAGTCGTCGGCGCCGCCGGTCATCAGCAGCAAGGGCGCGCGCAGGCGGAAGCCATGGCGCTGCACGGCGCTCTTGCAGCCCGGGTAGAAGGCCACGGCACGTTCGATGGACGGTGCGCCGGCGGGCCAGTCGCGGCTGGCGTCGATGGCGCTGAGCACGGCCTGCGCGCCGTTGGACCAGCCCAGCAGCACGATGCGGCCGGTGTCCACGCCGGGCTGCCGCGCCAGCCACTGCAGCGCGGCCAGCACGTCGCCGCGCCGCACGGTGTCGTCGATGTCGCGCGTGGCCATGGGCTCGGTGCAGATGCCCTGCGGCTTGCCGCGTGGGGCGAAGCTGTCGGGCAGCAGCACTGCGTAGCCGCGCGCGGTGAGCCACCGCACGTAGTCGCGGTAGCGCGCCTGCAGCGCCGCGGCGTCGGTGCCGCCGCGCTGGTAAAGCCCGGCGCAGCCGTGCAGCGCAACCACTACCGGCATGGCCTGCGCGGGCGCGGTGGCGCCGTGTTGCGGCACGAACCAGTAGGCGTCGAGCGGCTTGCCTTCGTCCGTTCCCGGGAAACGCACCGCCTGCGCCGCCGGCATGGCGGACTCCACGGCGGCGGCCGGCACCGAGGCCTGCGCGTGCATGGCGGGGCTTGCCAGCAGCGCGGCGCCGGCGCCGAGGCACAAGGCCGCGGCGCGCAGGGCGCGAAGGGGGAAGAGGAGCAGGGGCAAGGCCCGGGTGAGTTTCATCGGATCTGGGCGCAGCCGCCGGTGCCAGGTTCGAACATCACCGGCCAGGCCTCTTCATAGATGCCCGGCGAGCAGCGCTGCTGGCAGTTGGCGTGCGCCAGCGTGACACGGCGCGGGTCCTGCCAGACCATCAGCTTGCAGGCGCTGCCGTCGTTGGCGCGCAGCTCGATATGCGGCTTCTTCTGGGTCTGGCGGAACTCGGCCAGGTTGAAGCTGCACGAGCCGCGCTTGCCCACCCACAGTTTCCACGACAGCTGCTGCACCGTGTTGTCGGCCACGCGCAGCTGCGCGTCCTCGCGGAAGCCGTCCTCCTCGGTACGGCGGCAGTCGCCGGCCAGGTCGATGTCGCGGCTGGCGATCGGCGTGGGCTGGCCGAAGCGCGGCAGCGGAATGCAGGCGGCCAGCCCCGCGGCCAGCGCGATGCCGCCCGCGATGCGAACCAGCCAGCGCCGCGCCGTCATGCCTGCGCGGGCCGGCGCAGATGCCAGTCCGTGGCTTGCTGGAACGCGTGCGCGGTCTGCAGCAGCTCGGCTTCGCCGAAGTAGTTGCCGATCAGCTGCAGGCCGACCGGCATGCCGCCTTCTCCCAGGCCGCAGGGCACGCTCATGCCGGGCAGGCCGGCCAGGCTGGTCGACAGCGTGAAGATGTCGGCCAGGTACATCTGCACCGGGTCGGCGCTCTTCTCGCCAAGCTTCCACGCCACCGTGGGCGCCACCGGGCCCATGATCACGTCGCACTGGGCGAAGGCGCGCTGGAAGTCCTCGGAGATGATGCGGCGGATCTTCTGCGCCTGCAGGTAGTACGCGTCGTAATAGCCGTGCGACAGCACGTAGGCGCCCACCATGATGCGGCGCTTGACCTCGGGGCCGAAGCCTTCGGCGCGGCTCTTCTTGTACATGTCCATCAGGTCGCGGTACTCGGCGGCGCGGTGGCCGTAGCGCACGCCGTCGAAGCGCGACAGGTTGGACGAGGCCTCGGCCGGCGCGATGATGTAGTACACCGGGATCGACAGCTCGGTCTTGGGCAGCGAGACCTCGACCAGCGTGGCGCCGAGCTTCTCGTACTCGGCCAGCGCGGCGCGCACGGCCTGCTCGACGTCGGCCGACAGGCCCTTGCCGAAGTATTCCGTGGGCAGGCCGATGCGCAGGCCCGACAAGGGCTTGGCGGCACTGGCGCCGGCGCGCGGCTGGCCGAGCAGGCGGGTGAAGTCTTCGTCCACGCCGCCCTGCGCGGGCGCGAGGCTGGTCGAGTCGCGCTCGTCGAAGCCGGCCATGGCGCCCAGCAGCAGCGCGCAGTCTTCGGCGGTGTGCGCCATCGGGCCGCCCTGGTCCAGCGAGGAGGCGAAGGCGATCATGCCGTAGCGCGACACGCGGCCGTAGGTGGGCTTGATGCCGGTGATGCCGGAGAACGAGGCCGGCTGGCGGATCGAGCCGCCGGTGTCGGTGCCGGTGGCGGCCGGCGCCAGGCCCGCGGCCACGGCGGCCGCCGAGCCGCCCGAGGAGCCGCCCGGCACGCGCGCAGGGTCCCACGGGTTCTTGACCGCGCCGAAGTGCGAGTTCTCGTTGGACGAGCCCATCGCGAACTCGTCCATATTGGTCTTGCCCAGCGTGACCATGCCGGCGGCGCCCAGGCGCTCGACCACGGTGGCGTCGAACGGGCTTTCATAGCCGGCCAGCATGCGCGAGCCGGCTGTGGCGCGCCAGCCACGCGTGACGAACACGTCTTTGTGGGCGATCGGCACGCCGGTCAGCAGGCCGGCTTCGCCGCGCGCGCGGCGTTCGTCGGCGGCGCGCGCCTGCGCCAGGGTCAGCTCGGGGTTGACGTCGACGAAGGCGTTGAGCGCGGTGGCCTGCTCGATGCGGCCAAGGTAGTCGCGCGCCAGTTCCTCGGCGGAAACGGTGCGCGCCGCCAGCGCGTCGGCGAGCTGGCGCAGGGAGGTCACTGAAGTTGCGGAAAAGGACATGTCGGTCGGTATGGCTTGGCAGGAGGGGCGGCCGGCGCGCGGCAAGCCGGCGCGGCGGGAGCCGCCGGGTTCGGGGGCCGTGAGGCGCTGACCTTTACTCGATGACCTTGGGCACCAGGTACAGGCCGCCTTCGGTGGCCGGCGCGGGGCGCTGGTAGTCGTCGCGGCGGTCGGTTTCGGTCACGGCGTCGTCGCGCAGGCGCTGCGACATCTCGCGCACGGTGGACAGCGGGTGGGCCAGCGGTTCCACGCCGGTGGTGTCGACCGCCTGCATCTGTTCGACCAGGGAGAAGAATTGATTGAGCTGCACAAGGGTATGCCCTGCCTCGTCATCGTTGATCTCGATGCGGGCAAGGTGGGCGATGCGCTTGACGTCGGATAGGTCGAGAGCCATGGCTTGGGTCGGTGCGTGGTCGATGCGAAATCGGTGTTGTATCGGCGTGATGGCGGGAGGCGAATCCGGAAGCGGGCGCGGTAGCGAGAGGCAAGGCGCGCGCCGCCGGGGCGGGCGGGGCGAGTGCTGCCGGGAGCGCCCCGGAATCGTCAAAGTTACACGTTTTTTCGAGGAAGAAGCCCCCGAAACAGGGGGAATTATAAGGTATCATTGCGCGTTGCCATTCCCTGGCAGCGCCTTCGTCACATTGGTGCAAATCCGCGCCCGCTGGAGCTTTCCGGTGGAACCCGCGGCGCACACGCAGTGCACCGTCGCCCCCGTACCGCCCTCCAGGCCGCCCTTGTCGCGGCAAGCCGGCGGCGGACGCCGGGCCGAGGGCAACCAGGAAGGCAGGCAAGGGCCCTCTGATTAGGCCGCCCCGGCCGGCAATTTTTTGTAATTGCCGCGCGGTTCCACCGAACTTTTAGGCGTGGTCTAATCAAAGGTTCCCGTAGAGGCTGTTCCCGCCCCCGGCGGGCGGGCCTCGGCTGGCGGCCCCGTCCCGGCTGCCGCGCATCTCCGGATGACGCGGCGCCGGCGCGGCGCCGGGCTCGCCGAACGGTGGGGGGCCTTGAATACCACCCGTCGCAACGAATTTCGTGGCTGGCCCGATAGCGGCGCCGGCCGCTTCGCATACCTCGCGAACCACCAGAAAACAGGATTCCTGATGTTCGGATTTCTCCGCAGCTATTTCTCCAACGATCTCGCGATCGACCTCGGCACGGCCAACACCCTGATCTATATGCGCGACAAGGGCATCGTCCTGGACGAGCCCTCGGTGGTGGCGATCCGCCAGGAAGGCGGACCCAACGCCAAGAAGACGATCCAGGCGGTGGGCAAGGAAGCCAAGCAGATGCTGGGCAAGGTGCCGGGCAATATCGAGGCGATCCGCCCGATGAAGGACGGCGTGATCGCCGACTTCACCGTGACCGAGCAGATGCTCAAGCAGTTCATCAAGATGGTGCACGACTCCAAGCTGCTGCGCCCGTCGCCGCGCATCATCATCTGCGTGCCGTGCGGCTCGACCCAGGTCGAGCGCCGCGCCATCCGCGAATCGGCGCTGGGCGCCGGCGCCAGCCAGGTGTACCTGATCGAGGAGCCGATGTCGGCCGCGATCGGCGCGGGCCTGCCGGTGTCGGAGCCGTCGGGCTCGATGGTGGTCGATATCGGTGGCGGCACCACCGAGGTGGGCATCATCTCGCTGGGCGGCATGGTCTACAAGGGCTCGGTGCGCGTGGGCGGCGACAAGTTCGACGAAGCCATCGTCAACTACATCCGCCGCAACTACGGCATGCTGATCGGCGAGCAGACCGCCGAGGCCATCAAGAAGGAAATCGGCTCGGCTTTCCCGGGCTCCGAAGTCCGCGAGATGGAAGTCAAGGGCCGCAACCTGTCCGAAGGCATCCCGCGTGCCTTCACGGTGTCGTCCAACGAAATCCTCGAAGCGCTGACCGATCCGCTCAACCAGATCGTCTCGGCCGTGAAGATCGCGCTGGAGCAGACCCCGCCGGAACTGGGCGCGGACATCGCCGAGCGCGGCATGATGCTGACCGGGGGCGGCGCGCTGCTGCGCGACCTGGACCGCCTGCTGGCCGAGGAAACCGGCCTGCCGGTGCTGGTGGCCGAAGACCCGCTGACCTGCGTGGTGCGCGGCTCCGGCATGGCGCTCGAGCGCATGGACAAGCTCGGCAGCATCTTCTCCTACGAATAACGAGTCAGCGAGAGGATATCGCTCGTGGCGCGACACGGCCTGCCGGATCACCTGGTCGGGGCCTCGCCGCGTCGCGCCGCTTCCCCGACCCGGCCCGGCCCAGGGTATCGCACGACCCCGCCTGACTCCCGCCAACCCGGCGGGGCGGCGGCGTTGCGTCCGTGGGGCCGGGAGACCTTTCCGCCAGCGCACGGGTAAATGGATTACACTCCGCCGCCGCTCTTCAAGCAGGGCACTTCCGCCGTGGCGCGCCTCGTCTTCTATGTGACGATCGCGCTGGTGCTGCTCATCGTCGATGCGCGCTTCGATGCCTTGCGCGTGGTGCGCCAGGTCGCCGCCACCGTGCTGATGCCGGTCGAGCGTACCGTGCTGGTGCCGCGCGACGCGCTGCGCACCGCGTTCGACTACGCGCAATCGTCGGCCACGCTGGCCAGCGAGAACCGCGAACTCAAGCGCCGCGCCGTGACCGAGGCCGAAGGCTCGGTGCGCCAGTCCCAGCTCGAGTCCGAGAACAACCAGTTGCGCAAGCTGCTTGGCCTGCAGCAGCAGTCGGCCACGCCGGTGACGGCAGCCGAGATCCTCTACGACGCGCGCGATCCGTATAGCCAGCGCATCGTGATCGACCGCGGCAGCCAGCACGGCCTGCGCGCCGGCTATCCGGTGATCGACGAACGCGGCGTGATCGGCCAGATCACGCGCGTCTCGCCGTTCCAGTCCGAAGTCACGCTGCTGACCGACAAGGAACAGGCCATTCCGGTGCAGGTGGTGCGCAACGGGCTGCGCAGCGTCGCCTTCGGCGGCGCCCGTGCCGGCCTGCTCGACCTGCGCTTCATGGCGGCTTCGGCCGACCTGCAGCAGGGCGACCTGCTGGTGACTTCCGGTCTGGACGGCACCTACCCTCCCGGCTTGCCGGTGGCCAAGATCGTGCAGATCGAGCGCAAGGCCGACACCGCGTTCTCCCGCGTGTACTGCGAACCGGTGGCCGGCGTGCGCTCGCACCGCCAGCTGCTGGTGATCCGCTACGAAGCGCAGCTGCCGCCGCGCGAGGCGATCGACGGCCCGCGCGACGCCAAGGAAACCAGGAGCGGCCGGGCCGGCCGGCCCGGGGTCAGGGATGCCGAGYGGGGAGGCGACAAGCCGGCGGCGAAGCCCGCGGAAAAGCCGGCCGAGAAGCCCGCCGAGAAATCCACGGAAAAAGCCGCCGACAAGCCCGCCCCCGCCGCCAAGGAGGTCAAGCGGTGACCAATCCCCAATACCTGCTGCGACCGGTCAACCCGGCGTTCATCGCGCTGAGCTTCGTGCTGGCCTTCCTGTTCAACCTGATGCCCTGGGGCTCCACGTTGTGGATTCCCGACATGGTGGCGCTGGTGCTGGTGTTCTGGAACATCCACCAGCCGCGCAAGGTGGGCATGGGCGTGGCGTTCGCGCTGGGCCTGCTGATGGATGTGCACGATGCGCGCCTGCTTGGCGAGCATGCCATGGCGTACACCCTGCTGGCCTACTTCGCCATCACCATCCACCGCCGTGTGCTGTGGTTCACGGTCTACACCCAGGCGCTGCACGTGTTGCCGCTGCTGTTCATGGCGCACGCGGTGCCGGTGGTGATCCGCCTGGCCATGGGCGCGCCGCTGCCGGGCTGGCAGCTGCTGCTGGCGCCGGGCATCGAGGCGCTGCTGTGGCCGCTGGCCACCAGCATGCTGCTGGCGCCGCAGCGGCGCAGCGCCGACGTGGACGAGACCCGGCCCATATGACGCGCCGGCGCGCCGGCAATAGCGATCCGGCAATAGCTTGACCCTCAACCGA
The DNA here is from genome assembly GCF_052115045.1 of Cupriavidus sp. 2TAF22. Classification (NCBI taxonomy): domain Bacteria; kingdom Pseudomonadati; phylum Pseudomonadota; class Betaproteobacteria; order Burkholderiales; family Burkholderiaceae; genus Cupriavidus; species Cupriavidus sp. 2TAF22. The sequence continues at coordinate 52,379 of NZ_JBFRFX010000036.1, read as the reverse complement.
GTACCGCCGCGCCCCTTGCGGGTGCGCGGCACACCGCAAGGCTGACGCAGTACCATGACCGAAATCCGCAATGTCGAACAGGAGCTCGGCCGCTTCCGCATCCGCGTGGCGGCCGCGGGCCTGTTCGCCGTGATCTGCTTCGGCCTGCTGTTCAGCCGCTTTCTCTGGCTGCAGTGGTACAAGCACGACCAGTACTCGGCCAAGGCCGAGGACAACCGCATCTCGGTGGCGCCGATCGAGCCCAACCGCGGCATCATCATGGACCGCAACGGCGTGGTGCTGGCGCGCAACTATTCGGCCTACACGCTGGAAATCACGCCGTCCAAGCTGTCCGACACGCTCGACAACACCATCGAGTCGCTCAGCCAGCTGGTCGACATCCAGCCGCGCGACCGCCGCCGCTTCAAGCGGCTGATGGAAGAATCGCGCAGCTTCGAGAGCCTGCCGATCCGCAGCCAGCTCACCGACGAGGAAGTGGCGCGCTTCTCCGCCCAGCGCTTCCGCTTTCCCGGCGTGGACGTGCGCGCGCGGCTGTTCCGCCAGTACCCGATGGGCGAGTCCGCCTCGCACGTGATCGGCTACCTGGGCCGCATCTCGCAGCGCGACCAGGAGCGCATCGAGGCCATGGACGAGGCCAACGACGCCGAGGGCGCCAAGTACGATCCGCGCAAGGACGCCGACAACTACAAGGGCTCCAACTACATCGGCAAGATCGGCATCGAGCAGAGCTACGAGACCGAACTGCACGGCCTGACCGGCTTCGAGGAAGTGGAAGTGAGCGCGGGCGGCCGCCCGATCCGCACGCTGTCCACCTCGCCCGCCACGCCCGGCAACAACCTGATCCTGTCGCTCGACATCCGCCTGCAGCAGCTTGCCGAGGCGTTGTTCGGCGACAAGCGCGGCGCGCTGGTGGCGATCGAGCCGGCCACCGGCGACATCCTGGCCTTCGTGTCCAAGCCGACCTTCGATCCCAACCTGTTCGTCGAAGGCATCGACAGCAACGCCTGGAACGAGCTCAACGGCTCGCCCGACAAGCCCTTGCTGAACCGCCCGCTGCGCGGCACCTACCCGCCGGGCTCGACCTACAAGCCGTTCATGGCGCTGGCGGCACTCACCACCGGCAAGCGCACCGCGGCCTGGGGTTTCCACGATCCGGGCTCGTTCACGCTGGGCAATCACACGTTCCGCGACGACAAGCCGGGTGGCCACGGCTGGGTGGACATGCAGGCCTCGATCGTGCAGTCGTGCGATACGTACTACTACATGCTGGCGCGCGACATGGGCGTCAATGCCATCCACGATTTCATGAAGCCGCTGGGCTTCGGCCAGATCACCGGCATCGATATCGAAGGCGAGAGCCGCGGCATCCTGCCGTCCACCGACTGGAAGCGCCGCGCCTATCGCAAGGCCGACCAACAGAAATGGTATGACGGCGAGACCATCTCGCTGGGCATCGGCCAGGGCTACAACAGCTTCACCATCCTGCAGCTGGCCAACGCCGTGTCCATCCTGGTCAACAACGGCACCGCGATGAAGCCCCACCTGGTCAAGGCGGTGGAGGATTCCGTGAGCCGCGACCGCGAGCTCACGGTACCCAAGGAAAGCTACCGGCTGCCGCTCAAGCAGGCCGATATCGACGTGATCAAGCGCGCCATGGTGGGCGTGACGCACTCGGGCACCGCTGCCCGCGCCTTTGCCGGCGCCGCCTACGAGTCGGCCGGCAAGACCGGTACCGCACAGACCTTCACCGTGGGCAAGAACGAGAAGTACAACCACCACGCGCTCGACGAACGCAAGCGCGACCACGCGCTCTATACCGCCTTCGCCCCGGCTGACAACCCGAAGATCGCGCTGGCGATGATCGTGGAGAACGCCGGCTTCGGCGGCGCGGTGGCGGCGCCGATCGCACGCAAGGTGATGGACTACTACCTGCTGGGCAAGTGGCCCGAGGAGCTGGCGGACATTGCGCCGCCGGCATCCGAGCGCGCCGGAGGCAAGCCGCCCGTGGACACGCCCAGTGTGTTCACCACCGGCCAGACCGCCAGCATCGCCAGCGCCACCGTGATGGGCGCCAGCGAGGCCGCCGCCACCAGCAGCGCCGCGGCCAGCGGTGCCGGCGCCAGCGCGCCGGCGGCACGCCCTGGCGCGGCGTCGGCCACCGCGGCGGCGGTGATCGACCCGGCCGCCATCGCGCCGGCCTCGGCGGTGCAGACGCTGGACCAGCGCATGGCCCAGGCGCTCGGCCACAGCCACCCGGCGCCCGCGCCCGCCCAGGCCGCTGCGGCCCCGGTCGCCGCCGCCGCTCCGAAACCACGCGCCAAGCCCGCCGCCGCTCCCGGCGCGGGCGGCGCCAACGCTACACGCTGAAGGAGACGCGCCATGGATCGACGCCGCGTCCTGTCATTCATCAAGACGGCACTCACCGGTTTCGACAAACCGCTGGCGCTGATCGTCTTCCTGCTGTTCGCCACCGGCATCGTGGCGCTCTATTCGGCCGCCATCGACATGCCCGGCCGGGTCGAGGACCAGCTGCGCAACATCCTGCTCTCCTACGCGGTGATGTGGGTGATCGCCTACCTGCCGACCCAGACCCTGATGCGGGTCGCGGTGCCGCTCTACACGCTGGGCGTGGCCTTGCTGATCGGCGTGGCGATGTTCGGCCTGATCCGCAAGGGCGCGCGCCGCTGGCTCAACGTCGGCATGGTCATCCAGCCCTCCGAGATCATGAAGATCGCCATGCCGCTGATGCTGGCGTGGTACTTCCAGAAGCGGGAGGGCTCGGTCAGGTGGTTCGATTTCGTGACCGCGCTGCTGCTGCTGGGCGTACCGGTGGGCCTGATCGCCAAGCAGCCCGACCTGGGCACCGGCCTGCTGGTGCTGGCCGCCGGCCTCTATGTGATCTATTTCGCCGGGCTGTCGTGGAAGATCATCCTGCCGCTGCTGATGGCGCTGGTGGTGGCCGTCACCGCGCTGGTCACCTTCGAGAGCGATATGTGCGCGCCCGGCGTGAACTGGCCGGTCCTGCACGACTACCAGCAGCACCGCATCTGCACGCTGCTGGACCCCACCACCGACCCGCTCGGCAAGGGCTTCCACACCATCCAGTCGATCATCGCCATCGGCTCGGGCGGCGTGTTCGGCAAAGGCTGGCTCAAGGGCACGCAGACGCACCTCGAGTTCATCCCGGAAAAGCACACCGACTTCATCTTCGCGGTCTTCTCGGAAGAGTTCGGCCTGATCGGCAATGCCGTGCTGCTGGTGCTCTACCTGCTGCTGATCTTCCGCGGGCTGTATATCGCGGCCAATGCGCCGACCCTGTTCTCGCGCCTGCTGGCGGGCTCGATCACGCTGATCTTCTTCACCTACGCCTTCGTCAACATGGGGATGGTGAGCGGCATCCTGCCGGTGGTGGGGGTGCCGCTGCCGCTGATGAGCTATGGCGGCACGGCGCTGGTGACGCTGGGGATGGGGATCGGGATCCTGATGAGCATTTCGCGGCAGAAAAGGCTGATCCAGACCTAGGCGGAGACGACGCGGCTGCGCACCTCCGCTCCATGCACACGCCGAAGGCTGTTCCGGCTCCTCGCCCGGGAGACGGAGCAGCCTTCGTCGCTGAAGGTGGATGCATCACTTCGGAGCCCGGCGCGCAAAACCAATGGCGTACAGGCATCACCTCTTTGCTAAACTGCCCCCCAAACATCCCGGTTGAAGCCAATGAACGCCCAAGACGTCGCGACTTTCCTGCAGACCAACCCCCAGTTCTTCGAAGACCACGCCGAGCTGCTCGCCGCCGTGCAGCTGACCAGCCCGCACAGCCACCGCGCGGTGTCGCTGCAGGAGCGCCAGATGGAGATCCTGCGCGAGAAGAACAAGGGCCTGGAGCTGAAGCTGGCCGACCTGGTCCGTCACGGCCACGACAATGACCGCACGCAGCAGCGCATGCATGCGTGGCAGCTGCGCCTGCTGGCGGAGGTGGATTCGCACGCGCTGCCCTACGCGGTGCAGGATGGCCTGCAGCAGGTGTTCGAGGTGCCGGCGGTGACGCTCAAGCTCTGGCAGGTGGCCGAGGGCTACGCGCACATGGAAGTCACGCGCGGCGTGAGCGAGGACGTGCGCCTGTTCGCCGAAGGCCTGCGCGCACCCTATTGCGGCGCGAACAGCGGTTTCGAGGCGGCGGCATGGCTGGAGCGCGACGATATCGCGTCGCTGGCCATGGTGACGCTGCGCGTGCCTGCGCGGGAGCCGGGCACGCTGGGCGCCGCGTTCGGCCTGCTGGTGCTGGGCTCGCCGGAGGCGCGCCGCTTCCACGAGGGCATGGGCACGGCCTACCTGTCGCAGATCGGCGAAGTGGCGGGCGCCGCGCTGAACCGCCTGCGCGACTGAGGCTGCCATGCGCCACGGCGCGATCGCAATGGCCCGGTCATGACGCGCGGCCGGAATCCCGGGTCATCGCCCGCACCCGCCACCGCTGCCGCCGACAAGCCGGCACCGGATCCGCTGGTGCTGCGCTATCTCGAATGGCTCGCCAGCGGCCGCAAGCTGGCCGCCCACACGCTGTCCAGCTACGGGCGCGATCTCGCCGTCTTGCAGGAATACGCCACGCGCTTCGCGCCGGGCTGTGCCCTGCTGTCGCTGCAGACCCATCACATTCGCGGCTTTGCCGCGCGCCTGCATGGCGGCGGGCTGGCTGGCACCAGCATTGCCCGCACGCTGTCGGCGTGGCGCGGCTTCTACCTGTGGGCCGCGCGCCATGGCCTCGGCGTCGAGGCCAATCCGGTCGAGGGCGTGCGCGCGCCCAGGTCGGGCCACCGGCTGCCCAAGGCCTTGTCGGTCGAGCACGCTGTGGCGCTGGTTTCGCACAGCACGGGCGAGGGCGCGGAGGACGTGCGCGACCGCGCCGTGTATGAGCTGTTCTATTCGAGCGGCCTGCGCCTGTCGGAGCTGGTGCAGCTGGACCAGCGCTACACCGAGGATGGCGCGTACCGCTCGGAAGGCTGGATCGACATGGACAGCGCCGAGGTCACGGTGATCGGCAAGGGCTCGCGCCGGCGCACCGTGCCGGTCGGCAGCAAGGCCATGGAAGCGCTGCGCGCCTGGCTGGCGGTGCGCGCGCAGATGCTGCGCCCCGGCGCGGCGCCGCAGGATGCGCATGCCATGTTCCTGAATCCGCGCGGCCGGCGCCTGCCGGCGCGCACGGTGCAGTTGCGCATCAAGCAGCAGGCGATCCGCGCGGGCGTGCCGGCGGACGTGCATCCGCATATGCTGCGGCACTCCTTCGCCACGCATGTGCTGCAATCCTCCGGCGACCTGCGCGCGGTGCAGGAAATGCTGGGCCATGCCAGCGTGGCCACCACGCAGATCTATACCGCGCTGGATTTCCAGCACCTGGCCAAGGTCTACGACAAGGCGCACCCGCGCGCGGGCAGGGCGCATGCCGCGCCTGCGCCGGAACCCGACGCGAACGCCTCGTCGCCCGCGGCCGGGCCGGCTAAGCCCGCCGCGGCGCCCGGGGACGACTGAGCGCGGCTACGGCTTGCCTTCCCACTGCGCCAGGATGGCGCGGAACGCTTCCATTTCCGGCAGCATCCAGGCGCGGAACGCCTTCACCTTCGGGGATTCGAGCATGCCGGGCGAGCAGACGAAGTAGAGCAGCCACGGGCAGGGGATGCTGACATTGAACAGCCTGACCACACGCCCCGACAGCAGGTCGTTGTAGGCCAGCGAGGAGCGGATCAGCGCAATGCCGTGTCCCGCGGCGGCGGCCTGCAGCAGCAGCGAAGAGTCTTCGAGCAGCAGGCCCTTGCGCGGTTCGGGCCAGTCCAGGCCGGCGGCCTCGAACCACGGTTTCCATGGATCGCCTTCGCCGCGCAGCAGCGGCATGCCCTCCATGTCCTGCGGGTGTGCCGGCAGCTTGCCGCCGTTGAAGGCGGGGCAGCAGACCGGGAAGAACACATCGTCGAGCAGTTTTTCCACGTACAGGCCGGGATAGTCGCCGCTGCCCATGCGCAGTGCGATATCGACTTCCTCGCGTGCGAAGTCCACCAGGGTGTTGGACGACAACAGCTCCACGTCCAGTTCGGGATGCCGCTCGATGAAGCTGCCGATGCGCGGCGTGAGCCAGCGCGCGGCAAACGAGGCCATGGTGCTGATGGTAAGGCGCTTGTCGCGGCTGCCGGCCTGCAGCGTGCGCGTGGCATCGGCGATTTCCAGCAGGGCCTCGCGCACGCGCATGGCGTAGGCGCGCCCGCCGGGCGTGAGGCTGACGCGCTTGCCGTTGCGCACGAACAGCGGCTGTCCCAGCTCTTCCTCGAGCGCGCGGATCTGGTGGCTGACCGCGCCATGCGTCACGAACAGCTCGGTGGCGGCGCGCGAAAAGCTCTCGTGGCGGGCCGCGGCCTCGAACGCGCGCAGCGCGGTCAGCGCCGGCAGGCGCGGTAGCTCGCGGTGCCAGCCGCGCGGCAGATCTTTCTCCAATGCCCCTTTCAGCGCCATGACCAGTCCCATCGCATGTGAGTTTATTTAGCAAGAACCGGGAAAATATATCGTTTTGGAAGGGCTTCGGCAATCACTAGAATGCAATGCATCGGCGCTGCGCCCGCACCGGTTCCGTTTCAGACACCGCCAGGCCCATCAAGGGGAGTGTACGAAGCGGCGGCCCATTCCGGGCAGGCGGGTGCGCACAATTGCCGATGTCAGTGAAGGATGCCCAACATGAAAACATTGCTCACAACGACCCTGTTCACCCTGAGCCCGGGCGAAGTCACCTCGCTTTCCATCCACGTGGCCCAGCGGCTGCACGTGGAAGAAGCCTCCGGCACCGATCTCTGGGTCACCCGTGAAGGCGACTCGGCGGACCACTGGCTGCGCTGCGGCGGCAGCATCCTGCTCGAACGTGGCGACGAGATCGTCCTCAGCGTGGATCCGCGCGCCGCGCAAGGCGTACGCCTGGCGCTGATCGCCGAAGCACGCCGGCCGGTCGTGAGCATGGGGCACCTGGTGGCGGGCATGGCGCGGCGCCTGGTTCGAGGGACGGAATGGACGCCTAACCAGGACCAGATCACGGCCTCCTGAGGCCGGGGCCGGCGCATCCGGGCGCAGCCACCTGCGGCTGGTGCACTCGCGCCGGCCGGGCGAGCCCGCGGACGGCGGCGGGACGTGATGACAGCGTGAAGGCAGAAAGGGGCGGCATCCTGTGCGATCCGCCCCTTTTCCTTATTTTCGTTAAACTGGCGGGATGCAATCGATACAAGTCATCGAGCAGGGCCGCCAGGACTACGAGCCGTGCTTCGACGCGATGCGTGCCTATACCGCCGCCCGCACCGCCGAAACCCCCGACCAGATCTGGCTGGTGGAACATCCCCCGGTCTACACGCTCGGCCAGGCCGGCGACCCCGCGCACCTGCTCGCACCCGACGAGGCCATTCCGGTGGTGCGCATCGATCGTGGCGGGCAGGTCACTTATCACGGCCCGGGCCAGGTCGTGGCCTATCTGCTGCTGGACCTGCGCCGGCGCCACCTGATGGTGCGCGAGCTGGTTAATGCGATCGAGCAGGCCGTGCTGGACACGCTCGCGGCGTATAATCTCGCAGCCGAACGCAAGCCCGGCGCACCTGGCATCTACCTTTCCGAAGGTGAGCACCAGGGCGCCAAGATCGCCGCGCTCGGACTCAAGATCCGCAACGGCTGCAGCTATCACGGCGTCAGCCTCAACGTGCAGATGGACCTCGCGCCCTTCCTGCGCATCAACCCCTGCGGCTATGCCGGACTGGAAACGGTCGACATGGCCACGGCGGGCGCCACCTACGCGGTGGCCGATGCGCCGGGCGCGCCTCGCCTGCCCGTGACCGCGGCCCAACAAGCCGATATCGCACGGCGCCTCGCGGCGGCGCTGGGCGACGTACTGGCAGCGGCGCAAGAGCGCGCCGCGGCTGCCGGCCCGAAACCCGCCGCGGCCCTGGTTAACTAGCTATCCAGCCGAACATGCACGCATCGCGCGTGCGGAGAAAACTATGAGCGACGCCCTGATCGCCTCTTCCAGCGAAGCCCCGCAACCCCAGGCGGAGCAGTACGATCCGACCCGCAAGCAGAAGTCCGCTGACAAGACCGCGCGCATCCCCATCAAGATCGTGCCGGCCGAGAAGCTCAAGAAGCCCGAGTGGATCCGCGTCAAGGCGGCCACCGGCAACTCGCGCTTCTACGAGATCAAGGACGTGCTGCGCGCGAACAACCTGGTCACGGTGTGCGAAGAGGCGAGCTGCCCCAATATCGGCGAATGCTTCGGCAAGGGCACGGCCACCTTCATGATCATGGGCGACAAGTGCACGCGCCGCTGCCCGTTCTGCGACGTGGGCCACGGCCGCCCCGACCCGCTCGACGCCAACGAGCCGGGCAACCTGGCCCGCACCATCGCCCAGCTGCGCCTGAACTACGTGGTGATCACCAGCGTCGACCGCGACGACCTGCGCGACGGCGGCGCCCAGCATTTCGTGGACTGCATCACGCTCACGCGCGAGCTGTCCCCCGCGACCCGCATCGAAGTGCTGGTGCCGGACTTCCGCGGCCGCCTGGACAAGGCGTTGGACATCCTGCAATCGGGCCCGCCTGACGTGATGAACCACAATATGGAAACCGTGCCGCGCCTGTACAAGCAGGCGCGCCCGGGCGCGGACTACGCGCACTCGCTCAAGCTGCTGCAGGAGTTCAAGCGCCGCAATCCCCACGTGGCCACCAAGTCCGGCCTGATGGTGGGCCTGGGCGAGACCGACGAGGAAATCCTCGAAGTCATGCGCGACATGCGCGCCCACGACATCGACATGCTGACCATCGGCCAGTACCTGGCGCCGTCGGGCCACCACCTGCCGGTGATGCGCTACGTACATCCGGACGTCTTCAAGATGTATGAGGAAGAGGCCTACAAGATGGGCTTCACCCATGCTGCCGTTGGCGCCATGGTGCGCAGCTCCTATCACGCCGACGAGCAGGCGCACCAGGCCGGCTTCGCCTGAGCCCGGGGCGTTCGCCCAGCTGCGCAGACCGGCCGGTTTCCACCGGCCGGTTTTTTTTCGTCCGTGCGGAATGCGCGAGGCGTGTGTCCCGGCGTTGCAGGCGCGCCACGATACCGGCAACCGGCGCAAGAAAATCGGGTCTGGCCGATTTCCCGGGCGGATGCGGCCGGATCGCCCTTCCTGCACCGCCGTGGCCCAGGCCGGGTCCGCACGGCATGCGGCGGGACCCGGGCGTGCGCCGCCCCGGTGCCGGATGCACCAGGATGGCGTGACGTCCGGCAAACACCACCGGTAGCGTCGCCGGCTTCCTAGGGTCTACCCCTAGCCCCATCATCTCCTTGTTTAGTTATCATGAATTTATCGACAAATTGTCGATGAAAATAGATTGTACTCACGGACCGCCTCCTGGCCGGCGCCGCGCCTGACGAGTCCGGTGCGCCCGCCTACACTGCAAGGCAGGTCCCTTCCCGGTGCCGCCCATGTCCCGATGTTCCGTTCACCGCCTGGCCGAACGCGCGCTGCTTTGCAGCGTGCCGCCGCCTGCCTCGCTCGACGTACAGCGCCGCATCTGGGCCATGGCCCAGCGCGCGGCCGAATGGCGCGGCGTGGTGGACGCGGTGCCGGGCATGAACAACCTCACCGTGGTGTTCGACCGCGAGGCCGATCCCGAAGCGCTCGAGCGCAACCTCAGGCTCGCCTGGGCCTCCGGCGAGGCGAGCGCCGCCACCGGCAAGCTGGTCGAGATCCCGGTGCGCTACGGCGGCGAACACGGCCCCGACCTGGCCGAGGTCGCCGCGCACACCGGGCTGAGCGCGCAGGAAGTGGTGCGCCGCCACAGCGAGGCAGAGTACGTGGTGTACTTCCTCGGCTTCCAGCCCGGCTTCGCCTATATGGGCGGGCTGGACCCGGCGCTGGCCACGCCGCGCCGCGGCGAGCCGCGGCTGTCCGTGCCGGCCGGCTCGGTCGGCATCGGCGGCGAGCAGACCGGCATCTACCCGGCCGCGGCGCCGGGCGGCTGGCAGCTGATCGGGCGCACGGCCAGCGAACTGTTCGTGGCCGACCGCGATCCGCCCTCGCTGTTCGCGCCCGGCGACACGGTGCGCTTCGTGGTCGAGGAGTTGGTGGCATGAACCGTATTGCACGTTCCGGCGCATTCGCGCGGAGGACCTTCGCGTGATTGAGATCATCCGTCCAGGCGCGCTCGCCTCGGTCCAGGACCTCGGCCGTCCCGGCTTTCGCCGTTTCGGCGTGGGCACCACGGGCGCGCTCGACAGCGTCGCCCTCACCATCGGCAACCGCCTGCTCGGCAACGCTGCCGGCGATGCCGCCATCGAATTCACGCTCGGCCGCGCGTCCGTGCGCTTCCACGCCGATATGCGGGTGGCCCTCAGCGGCGCCGAATGCAAGGCCAACCTGGATGGCGTGCCGGTGTGGTCATGGCATGCCTTCGACGTGCGGCGCGGCGAAACGCTGACCTTGTCGGCGGCGCAGGGCGGCACGCGCAGCTACCTGTGCGTGGCCGGCGGCATCGACGTGGCTCCGGTGATGGGTTCGCGCAGCACCGATCTCAAGGCCGGCTTTGGCGGGCTCGGCGGCCGCGCGCTGCGCGAGGGCGACCGGCTCGGCGCCGGGCGTCCCGGCGTGGCCGACGGCAGCGACTGGCTCGGCGTGCAGGCGCCGGCCTGGGCGCTGCCGGTGACGAAGCTTGGCAACGCCGTGCCGATCCGCATGCTGCCCGGCGTGGAGTACGACGATTTCGACCCTGCCTCGCGCGATGCGCTGTGGCAGTCCGAGTGGGTGATCACGCCCAACAGCAATCGCATGGGCCTGCGCCTGCAGGGCCCGGCGCTGGCGCGCGACCCCGCGCGCGCGGCGGACCTGCTGTCGCACGGTGTGCTGCCCGGCGTGGTGCAGGTGCCGCCGGCCGGCCAGCCCATCGCGCTGATGGCCGACGCACAGACCACCGGCGGCTATCCGAAGATCGGCGTGGTGATCGGCGCTGACCTGTGGCGCCTGGCGCAGGTGCCGCTGGGCGCGCCGGTACGCTTCGTGCGCGTTTCGCTCGAACAGGCCGCCGCGGCGCAGGCAGAACTGGACCGCTACCTGCAACAGGTGGACCAGGCCCTGCAATGGCAGGGCGATGGCCTGATGATCGCTGCGCGGCGGCGCACCCGCACGCGCGTCGCGGTGGGCTGAGCCGCCCGCCGCAATCCAGGACAGATCCACACGGCCACGGCCGCATCCCCGGCAAAGACAGAACGAGGAGTAACGCAATGCATATCGACTTGAATGCCGACCTCGGCGAAGGCTGCGGCAACGACCGCGAGTTACTGGCCCTGATCAGCTCGGCCAACGTGGCCTGCGGCTGGCATGCCGGCGACGCCGCCACCATGCTGCAGACCGTGCGCTGGGCGCTGGAGTCCGGCGTGGCCATCGGCGCGCATCCGAGCTACCCCGACCGCGAGAACTTCGGCCGCACCGAGATGCAACTGGCGCCCGACGCCGTGTACGCCGACGTGCTCTACCAGATCGGCGCGCTGGCGGCGCTGGTGCGCGCGCAGGGCGGGCAGCTTGCCCACGTCAAGCCGCACGGCGCGCTCTACAACCAGGCCGCGAAGGATCCCGTGCTGGCCGACGCCATCGTGCGCGCCGTGCGCGATTTCGATTCCGACCTGGTCTTCTTCGGCCTGGCCGGCAGCGTCATGGTCAAGGTCGCGCGCGAGGCCGGCCTCAAGGTGAAGGAAGAGGTCTTCGCCGACCGCGGCTATAACCCGGACGGCTCTCTGGTCAAGCGCGGCACGCCCGGCGCGCTGCACGAGGACGAAGACGTGGCCCTGGGCCAGACGCTGGACATGGTGCGCGGGCAGCGCGTGCGCGCCATCGACGGCACCTGGGTACCGATTCGCGCCGAAACCGTGTGTCTGCACGGCGACGGCGCACACGCGCTTGCCTTTGCGCGCCGCATCCGCGAGCGGCTCGGCGCCGAAGGCATCGCAATCCGCGCCGGAGCCTGAGGGGCGCGCCGCGCGCGTGCCTCAGGCCCCGGCATTACCGTGCCCCGCGGGACGTCGAGCAACATGACGCGGCGCGGGGCACTCGCCTCCATCACACTCTATTGGTGTCTCCCATGGAACAGGCAGTCAACCTCTGGCCCCTAGTCGGGGTCGGTATCATCATCCTCGGCTTCGTGCTGCGCTTCAATCCCATGATGGTGGTGGCACTTGCCGCCATCGCCACGGGCCTGGCGGCGAGCATGCCGGTCACGCAGATCTTCACCGCGATCGGCACCGCCTTCGTCAAGACGCGCAACCTGCCGCTGATCATCCTGCTGCCGCTGGCGGTGATCGGCCTGCTCGAGCGGCACGGCCTGCGCGAGCATGCGCAGGCGTGGATCTCGCGCATCGCCTCGGCCACGGTCGGGCGCCTGCTGATCGTCTACCTCGGCGTGCGCGAGCTGACCGCCGCGGTTGGCCTGACCAGCCTCGGCGGCCATCCGCAGATGGTGCGCCCGCTGCTCGCGCCGATGGCCGAAGGCGCGGCCGAGACCCGCTTCGGCAAGCTGCCCGAACCGGTGCGCCAGCGTGTGCTGGCCTTCTGCGCCGCCACCGACAACGTCGGCCTGTTCTTCGGCGAGGACATCTTCGTGGCCTTCGGCGCCATCGCGCTGATGCACACCTTCCTGCTGTCGTCCAACATCGACGTAGAGCCGCTGCATATCGCCGTGTGGGGCATTCCCACCGCGGTCTGCGCCTTCCTGATCCACGCGGTGCGCCTCAAGCGCCTGGACGGCTGGCTGGCACGCGAGATGGGCGGCCGCGCCGCCGCCGGTGCCGCCGGTGCCGGCACCGCCGCCAACGTGAAGAGCGGGGAGTAAGCCATGATCGTATCCATCAACTATCTCTTCTGGCTGGCCGGCCTGGTGCTGGCCATCACCGCGCTGATGACCTTCGCCGACCGCGAGCATCCGCGCCGCTTCAGCACCGGCCTGTTCTGGGCGCTCTATGCGCTGGTCTTCCTGATCGGCGACAAGCTGCCGCCGGCCGTGGTCGGCGTGGGCGCCGTGGTGATGGCGCTGATCGCCGGCTTCGGCGGCGTGGGCCACGGCAAGCACGGCACGCTGCCGGAGGACGAGCGCCGTGCCTCGGCCAAGCGCCTGGGCAACAAGCTGTTCATCCCGGCCCTGCTGATCCCGCTGGTGACCGTGATCGGCACTGTGCTGTTCAAGGACGTGAAGATCGCCGGCCTGGCGCTGCTCGATCCGAAGAACGTGACCTTCGTCTCGCTCGGCATCGGCTGCCTGGTGGCGCTGGCCGTGGCGTGCTGGCTCACCCGCGACAGCGTGGTGCAGGGCGTGCGCGAATCGCGCCGGCTGACCGAGTCGCTCGGCTGGGCGCTGGTGCTGCCGCAGATGCTGGCCATGCTGGGCCTGGTGTTCGCCGACGCCGGCGTGGGCAAGGCCGTGGCGCACCTGACCACCGCCTACATCAACATGGACTACAGGCTGGTGGCCGTGGTGGTGTACTGCGTAGGCATGGCGCTGTTCACGGTGATCATGGGCAACGGCTTCGCGGCCTTCCCGGTCATGACCGGCGGCGTGGGCGTGCCCATCCTGGTGAACATTTTCCACGGCAACCCGGCGGTGATGGCGGCCATCGGCATGTTCTCGGGCTACTGCGGCACGCTGATGACGCCGATGGCGGCCAACTTCAACATCGTGCCCGCCGCGCTGCTGGAGCTGGACGACAAGAACGCCGTGATCCGCGCGCAGGTGCCGACCGCGCTGATGATCCTGGTCGCCAATATCGCCCTGCTGTATTTCCTGATGTAAGGGAGTGGCCGCCATGCGCACCGTGCTGCTGACCGGGTTCGAGCCGTTCGAGAGCGAACCCGTCAATCCATCCTGGGAGGCGGTGCGCGCGCTCGACGGCGAGCGCTTCGGCAGCGCCCCCGGCGATCCCGACAGCCCCGATGCGGCCATCGTCGTGGCACGCCAGCTGCCCTGCGTGTTCGGCGCCGCCAACGACGCCATGGCCGACCTGCTCGACGCGCTCAGGCCGGTGCTGGTCATCGCGGTGGGGCAGGCGGGCGGGCGCCCGGAAATGTCGGTGGAGCGCGTGGCGATCAATGTGGACGATGCGCGCATCGCCGACAACGCCGGTGCGCAGCCCGTCGATGTCCGCATTGCCGAAGACGGCCCCGCCGCGTACTTCGCCAGCCTGCCGATCAAGGCGATCGTGCGCGACATGCGCGCGGCCGGCGTGCCCGCCTCGGTGTCGCAGACCGCGGGCACCTTCGTCTGCAATCATGTCTTCTATGGCCTGATGCACCTGCTGGCCACGCAGGGCGTACCCGCGGGCGTGCGAGGCGGCTTTATCCATATTCCCTACCTGCCGGAGCAGGCCGCGCGCCATCCGGGCCAGCCCAGCCTGGCACTGGCCACGATGATCGACGGCATCCGCCGCGCGGTGGCGACCGCCCTCGCGACAACGACCGACATCTGCGAGCAGGGCGGCCAGACGCACTGAGCGCACTGGGCGCACCGGGCGCACCGGGCGAACCCCGGGGCGACGGCCGCGGGAAAAAGCCGCCGCGCGCCCAGGCCGGCGGCGGTGTCCTTTCCTAGCCGCCAGCCTGGCGCTGCGCCTTGCGCCGCGCGCGCCGCAGGCTGCGGCGGTCCAGCTGGAACTGCTCGAAACGCCAGATCAGGTAGAACAGCGCCAGGAACGGCCACATCCAGCCCAGCCATTGCGACAGGCTGTTGAAGTGGATGAAGCGCCCGAGCCGCCAGCCTTGCTCCGAAATCCAGGAATAGGGGTTGGCCGGCAGCAGGTTGCACAACACCAGCAGCACCATCAGCGTGGCCAGCGCCAGCGCGCCGCGCAGCCAGCGCGGCAGGCGCAGCAGCAGCACCAGCACCAGCGAGCCGGTCAGCAGCGCGAAGCGGCCGGCATCTGACAGCCAGTTGAAGGCGTTGTCATCGGGAAACTGCACTTCCGCCACCACCGCCTTGAGCAGCAGCGTGGCGGCCAGCAGCCCTGCCAGGATACGCAGCATCGGCGCCTGGCGGCGCATGGCGGCGGAGGCAAACAAGCCGGTGCCGACCCAGCCGCATGCCGTCACCAGGGATTCGAGCAACTGCTGCCCCTGGGCGTCCTCGGGCCGCAGCAGGCCGATGCCTTCGATCAGGCCGGGCAGCCCCGGCAGTACGCCCTGCAGCCACTGCACCGGCCATGAGTCGGGATCGGTCAGCCACTCGCGCACGATGCCGCCCATGCCGAACAGGTAGTCCTGCGGGAAGATCTGCGCGAACGGCCACAGCAGTATCAGGATGATGGCGAAGCTGGCATGCGGCTCGAACCACGCCATGCGCAGCTGGCGCAGCGAGCCGCGATCGATCAGCGCGGCCGAGAACGGCGCCAGCACGGCGCCCCCGAGCAGGGCGCCCAGCGCATTGGTGATGAGGTCGATATTGGACGAAATGCGGTTGGGCAGCCAGGTCTGCAGCGCCTCCATGGTGCCCGACAGCACCGCGCCCGCCGCCAGCGCCAGCAGCGTGGCGCGCGCGCCGGAGACGCGCGGATGCAGGGCCAGCACCACCAGCGCGCCGAAGGGGCAGTAGCCCAGCACATTGGTGATGATGTCGAACTCGGTCAGGTAGCGCGGCTTGGGCGCGGTGAGGAAGGCCAGCGGCGAGATGCCGTTGTCGGTCCAGCCGCTGAACGGATAGAGGCTGCCGTAGAAAATCAGCAAGGTGAAGCACAGCAGGCCTACCCGCGCCAGCGGAGAGTGGCGCTGCGCCGGCGGCAGCGTAGGTGGCGGGGAAGGCGGCGGGGGAGCCGATGCCATGCGGTATCGCTTATTGCTGCGGCGGCAGCGCCGCCACCCAGTCGAGGATCGCCGCGATCACGGCATCGCTGCCCGCGGCCAGCGCCTTGACCCCGCCGGCGCCGTCCGCGCTGGGCGCGGGCTGCTCCGCCACGAAGGTCTTCTGCCCGATCAGGCCGTTGCGGAACACCGTGGCGCGCACGCGGATCACGCCGCGGCTGGCGCTGGCGGCGTCGAAGACCTGCTCGAATTCCAGCATGTCCACCTTGAGCGAGGGCGCGGTGGTGTCGGCGTACCAGGTCAGCGCGCCACGCGAGGCAACGGCCTCGCGCAGGCGCTCGTCGAACAAGCGTATCGGCGACATCACCCAGCGCTGCGTGGCGTACGGCTGCAGGCGCTCGGCCTGCGCGTAGTGAAGGCGGTAGTAGAGCCCGTTGCCGTCCATCCAGGTGGGACCGTCGGTCTGTGCCACGCGCAGCCTGGGCAGCGGCGTGGCGCCCGGCGCGGCGCCGGCGGGCGGCCCGAGGTCATAGGTGATGGTGGGCGCGGAGGGCGAGAGCGCGCAGCCGCCCAGCAGCAGGGCGGCCAGCGCCATGCCGCTGAAGCAGGGCGCCAGGCGGGGCCCGAAGCGGGGTCCGAAGCGGGGCCGGAACAGGGAGACGGTGCGCATCATGGATTGCCTCGGGGGATTGGCGTGGGTACGCGGCATGGTGGCTTTCCCTGATCCTCAGGGCGCGCTGAAGCCCGGCTCGCCCGGGCCCGGCGCGGCCGCCGGGCCGCCGAACAGCACGCTGCGCGGGCTGTCGTTGAACTGGCTGGCGGCACGGTCGATGCTGCGCATGGTCTGGCGCGCGTCGCGGGTCAGGCCGTTGACCTGCGGCAGCGTGTCCTGCGTGACGCCGCCGGCGGCCGCCTGCACCGAATCGGCGACGCCCTGGAGGTCGCGGCCGACACGGTCGACGGTGCGCAGCACCGTGCCGTCGGGACTGGCCAGCTCCTGGGTGAGGCGCCGGGCGGAGGCCAGTGTGGCGTTGAGGTTATCGGTCACCTGCGGCAGCTGGCGCACCGCCGGCTCGAGCGAGTGCGCCAGGCGCGAGTAGTCGTCGGCGGTGGTGTGCACCGAGCGGATCGCCTCCATCAGGTCGCGCCGGTTGTTGGCCTGGAACATGTCGCCGAGCGAGTCCATGATGGTTTCCAGCTGCGTCAGCAGGGTGTCGCCGCGCTTCTCCAGCTCTTCGAAGAAGCCCGCGCGCATGGCGATGCGCGCCACCGACTTGGCCGAGGTACGCAGGTGCGGGGAGGGCTGGCCGCTGCCGTTCTGCGCGGTGGCGTCGTCGAGCTGCACGTAGCCGATCCCGGTCACGCCCTGGAAGTTCAGCGTGGCATAGGTGGTGGTGGTGATGGGCGCGTCCTGGTTGACGCTGATGCGCACGATGATCTGCCCCGGCACGGCGGGATCGAAGCGGATCGACACCACCTTGCCCACGTCCAGGCCGCGGTACTTGACGTCGGCCTCCGGCCCGAGGCCGTTGACGGTGGATCGGGTGATGAGGTCGTACGGCACGCGCACGGCGTGGTCGCTGCTGAACCAGAAGATCGAGAACAGCACCAGGATCACCAGGCCGATCGTGAACACGCCGGCCAGGAAGGCGTGTGATTTGTTTTCCATCATGCTTCTCCAGAATGCGGGCCCGCCGCGGCCGGCGCCGGGGGCAGGGCCTGCATGGCGCGCCGCCCGCGCTCGCCGAGGAAATACTCGCGGATGAACGGGTGGTCGATATGCACCAGTTCGCGGATCGGCTGCGCCGCCAGCACCTTGTGGTCGGCCAGCACCGCTACGCGGTCCGACAGCGCCACCAGGGTATCGAGGTCGTGCGTCACCATCACCACGGTCAGGCCCAGCTCGTGGCGCAGCTCGCGGATCAGCGCCACGTAGTCGTCGGAAGCCATCGGGTCCAGCCCCGCCGTGGGCTCGTCCATGAACACCAGTTCGGGCTCCAGGGCCAGCGCCCGCGCCAGCGCCACGCGCTTGATCATGCCGCCCGACAGGTCGGACGGCATCTTGTCCGCGTCGCGCGCGCCCAGCCCCACCAGTTGCAGCTTGAGCAGCGAAGCCTGGCAGATCAGATCGTCGGGCAGGGTGCGAAGTTCACGCAGCGGCAGTGCGATGTTGTCGATCACCGAGAGCGCGGAAAACAGCGCGCCGCGCTGGAACTGCAGCCCCCAGCGGTTGCGCAGTGCCTGCAGGCGGGCCGTGCCGAGCTTGCGCAGGTCTTCGCCGAACACGCGGATGGTGCCCGAGGTGGGGCGCTCGAGCCCGACGATCTGGCGCAGCAGTACGGTCTTGCCGCTGCCCGATCCGCCCACGATGGAGAGCACTTCGCCGCGGTAGACGTCGAGGTTCAGGCCGTCGTGCACGACCGCCTCGCCGAAGCGCTTGACCAGGTTGCGGACCTCGACCACGGTGGTGCGCTTGTCGTGCCCCACGCTGTCCGCCGCGGCGGGAACGATGGCTGTGCTCATATGCCGATGTCCTTGAAAAGGATGGCGATGATCGCATCGGCCACGATCACCACGGTGATCGAGGTCACCACCGAGGCGGTGGTGCCTTCGCCCAGGCTGCGCGTGTTGGGCTGGATGCGCAGGCCGTAGTGGCAGGCCGTGAGCGCGATCAGCATGCCGAACACCACGCCCTTGCCCAGTCCCAGCCAGAGGTTGGCTACTGGCACTGCGTCCGGCAGCGCGCGCAGGAAGAAAGCTGCGCTGAGACCGAGCTGGAGGCGCGCGGCCAGGATGCCGCCGGCCAGCGCCATCACGTCGGTCCAGGCCACCAGCAGCGGCATGGCCACGGCCAGCGCGATCACGCGCGGCATGATCAGGCGAAAGCCGTGCGAGATGCCCATCACGCGCATCGCGTCGAGCTCCTCGGTGACGCGCATCACGCCGATCTGCGCGGTGATGGCCGAGCCCGAGCGCCCCGCGACCAGGATCGCCGCCAGCACCGGCCCCAGCTCGCGGATCACCGCCATGCCGAGGATGTTGACGATGAAGATGCTGGCGCCGAAGGTGCGCAGCTGGTTGGCCGAGAGGTAGGACAACACGATGCCGATCAGGAATCCGACCAGCGCGGTGATGCCGAGCGCCTTGTAGCCCGCGTTGTGGATATTGGCCGAGATCTCGCGCCAGGGGCCGCGCTGCGGCGCGCGCAGGAAGCGCAGCAGGTCGAAGGCAAGCTGGCCCAGCATGGTCACGCCATTGCCGATCTGCGCGATCATCGACAGGATCGAGGCGCCCAGCAGCGTCACCGGGTTGAAGCGGTCCACCATGTGCTTCTTCCAGTTTTCGCGGCGCAGCCCGGCGATGCGGCCGAACACGCGGCGCTGCGCCTCGTTGGCCTCGAGCCGCGCGGGCAGCTTGCTGCCCCACGCCTGCCACATCAGCTGGGCGCCGATATGGTCGAGCCGGCCCAGGCCCGCCAGGGACCATTGCGCGTCGGCGCCAACCAGGTGCAGCTCATGGCGCAGCGCACGGGCGTGATGGCAGTCCGACAGCGCGAGCGCGGTCCAGTCGCCGCGCAGGTGCGCCGTTGCCGCTCCGTCCGCGCGCGTCACTTCAATCGCAGGCGTGCTTAGGCTTTCCAAGAGGATGGGGGAAGTGATGGGCAAGTCCCGATTCTAAGCCACCCGCAGGGCCAGCGGGCGCCTGGCGGGGCGCAACCGCCCGCGCCTCTCCGATCCGTCACCCGATCCGTCACCCGATCCATCACCCGATCCGTGAGCGATGGGCGCGGCTACAATGCGGGCTGGCCCGCCCGCAGGGGGGACGCCGTGCGCGGCCCTTGCGCCCATTGTGCTCCGTGCTTCCCGTGCTTCCCGTGTTTCTCCTGCTTTCCGTCTACATTGCTCCGCATGTCCTCTGACCAGCCTTCGCTCCCGCCGTCCTCGCCTTCGTCGCCGGCACCCGCCTGGCGTATCGACACCGGGCGCCTGCGCGCCGCGCTGGACGGCGCCGCGCGCGACTGGGCGCTGGACGTGGTCGACGAGACCGGCTCCACCAATGCCGACCTGACGCTGGCCAGCCGCAGCGCTGCGTGGGGCGAGGCCGGCGCGCTGCGCCTGGCCTATCGCCAGACCGCCGGGCGCGGGCGCCAGGGCCGTCCCTGGCAAGGCCAGGCCGGACTGACCTTCTCGGTCGCGTTGCCGTTGCCGCTGGCGCCGTCGCGGCTCAGCGGGCTGAGCCTGGCCGTCGGCCTGGCGCTGGCCGAGGCGCTGGCCGACTGCGATGCACGGCTTGGCGCCGCCGTCGGCCTGAAATGGCCCAACGACCTGCAGATCGACGGCCGCAAGCTGGCCGGCATCCTGATCGAATCGGTGCCCGCGGGACCACAGCGGGTGTGGGCGGTGATCGGCATCGGCCTGAACCTGGTGCGCGATGCGCAGATGGAAGTCGCGCTCGGGCGCAGCCTGGCCGGCGTGGGCGAGTACCTGCCGGCGGCCGACCCGACCGCGCTGCTGGCTGCCGTGCTGAACCGGCTCGCGGCGATGCGCGTGCAGTTCATCGCCACCGGCTTCGCGCCGATGGCGCAGCGCTGGTCTGCGCGCGACGCTTATCGCGACCAGCCCGTGCGGCTGCTGCACGATGGCCAGGTGCAGGCCGAAGGGCTCGCGCGCGGCGTGGATGGCGAAGGCCACCTGCTGCTTGAAACGGCTGCCGGGCTGGAGCGTGTTTCCAGCGGCGAGGTCTCGCTGCGGCCGGCGCAGCCCGACACCGGCGGAGCGCAGGCATGAGCATCGACGTGGCCAGCGCATCCGCCGGCACGCCGGCCGTGCCGCAACTGCTGATCGATATCGGCAACACCCGCCTGAAATGGGCCTGGTGCCAGCAAGCCTGGCCCGGCGCGGTCGCGGAAGGCCCCTTGCCCGCGCCGTGGCAGCACTGGGGCGCGGTGGCCCACGACGAACTTGCCACCCTGCTGGCGCAGTGGGGCGCGCTGCGCGAGACCATGCCCGCCGGCACGCGGCCGCTGGTGTGGGTCAGCAACGTGGCCGGCGCGGCCTTGGCGGCCAGCCTGCAGGCCGCGCTGGATACGGAGTTCGGCGCCGGCACCAAGGCCAACTGGGTGCGCTCGGCGCCGCGCTTCGGCGGCCTGGTCAACGGCTACCGCGATCCCGGCCAGCTCGGCGTGGATCGCTGGATCGGCAGCATCGGCGCGCGCTGCTACCGCCCGCATGGTGCCTTGCTGATCGTCACCGCCGGCACCGCCACCACGCTCGACGTGGTGAGCGCGCAGGACCGCTTCGAGGGCGGCCTGATCCTGCCCGGGCTGGACCTGATGCTGGGCGCGCTGGCGCGCAACACCGCGCAGTTGCCCGCGCTGGGGGCCGGCGATGCCGGCCTTGCCGCGCCCTGGGCCGACAATACGCGCGACGCCATCGCCGCCGGCTGCCTGGCGGCGCAGACCGGTGCCGTAGAGCGCACCTGGCGCGCCCTGGCCGAACGGGGGCCGGTGCGCTGCCTGCTCTCGGGCGGCGCTCGCCACATACTCGCCAACGCGCTCTCCATGCCGTTCGAGATGCACGATAATCTCGTGCTGCTCGGCCTGCATGTCATGGCCACGCAGAGCGGGCTCGATACCTTGCCGGGCTGAGCCCGCGTTGTCCGGCTTTTCCCAACTCCTTCACGCCCGACCCGGCGTTCCGCCCCGCATCGCCCCCATGCTCCTGCGAAACCTGTTCATCCTGCTGGCATTGCTCAACGCCCTGTTGCTGGCCGCCGTGCTCGGCGCCTTCGGCCCCCGGCCTTTGTCAGGATGGCTGGAAAGCCCGCGCGAGCCCGAACGCGCCGCCCAGCAGACGCGCGCCGAACGTTTCCGCCAGCTGGCGCGGCAAGACGGCGCGCATGCGGCCTCCGCGCCCGCGCCGGCGGCTGCGCTGCAGCAGCTCGAACCGGGCCAGGGCGCGCCGGACGCGCCAGGCGCCAGCGCCGTGCAGGCAGCCGCGCCCGCCGCGGCCTGCGTGGAGATTGGGGGCTTCAACGGGGAACTGGTGCGGCGCGTGGCCGACGAGCTGGCCGGCGCGCCGCCGGGGGGCTGGCGGGTGGAGCAGTTCGAGCGGCAGGAACAGGCGCGCTGGTGGATCCACCTGCCGCCGCAGGCTTCGCGTGAAAACCTGGAGCGCAAGCTGGGCGAGCTGCGCCGGCGCAATATCACCGATGTGGCGGTGGTCAGCGGCGGTTCGCCGGAAACCTATACGGTATCGCTTGGCCTGTTCCAGGAGCGCGAGCATGCCGAGCACTTCCTCGGCAACCTGCGCGAACACGGCGTGCGCACCGCGCTGCTGAGCGACGCGCCGCATCCGCTCACGCGCCAGTGGCTGCGTGTGCGCAACGTCGATGCCGCGCTGCGCACGCGCCTTGATGAGGTGCGCCGCCGCTATGGCGTCCAGGCCATGCTGACCTGCGCCTGAGGCTGCTTCAAAAAGATCCTGGCGTCGTTGCGCGGCCTTGCCGTACCGGTTGTACTGTCTGCGGCCGCTCCCTTGCAGGGCGCATGCGCGCTGGCAGGCGCGCACCGCTGCGCAGGCGGATCACTGCGTGACCCGAATTCCCTGCTCCGCCCTAGCCAGGACCGCTTCGCTTCATTTTGAAACAGCCTCAGGGGGCCGCTTCAAAAAGATCCTGGCGTCGTTGCGCGGCCTTGCCGTACCGGTTGTACTGTCGTTGCGCGGCTTGGGCCAGGGGCTCAGCCGCCCTGGCGCACCTTGGCCAGCAGCTTGGTGGTGGAGCGGTCGTGCCGGAACGCGATGGCGTGCGCCTGCCCGCCCCAGCTGCGCACCAGCCGCGTTTCTTCGAGCGTATTGATGTCGTAGTCGCCGCCCTTGACGTAGATGTCCGGGCGCACCAGCCGGATCAGCTCCACCGGCGTCTTTTCGCGGAACATCACCACCAGGTCCACCGATGCCAGCGCGGCCAGCAGTGCCATGCGGTCCGTCTCGTGATTGAGCGGGCGGTCGTCGCCCTTGCCGAGCATGCGGACCGAGGCGTCGCTGTTGACGCCCACCACCAGGCTGGCGCCCATCTCCCGCGCCTGCGCGAGGTAGGTGGCATGCCCGCGGTGCAGGATGTCGAAGACGCCGTTGGTGAAGACCATGGGGCGCGGCAGCGCGGCCAGATGCTCCGCCAGCGCGGCGGCGTTGTCGGGCGGGACCAGTTTGGACTCGAAGGAGGCGGGGAGCATGGCGATGGGCAGCGGGTTGGCTTGAAAAAACAAAGCCCCATCATCGGATGGGGCTCGTCACTCCGAAGGCGCTAGGCAACCTCCGGCGCAAAGGGCGGGCTCAGGCCTGCGCGGGCTGCGCGCCACCTGCGGCCTGCAACCGGGCATTCAGTTCCTTCCGGTAGCGGTTCAGGTCCTGCACCGTCTCGAAAGTGCGCTCGAACAGCAGCGACATATTGTGCAGGATCCGCTCGATCACCTTCTTCTCCCAGCCTTCGTCGAAGCGGATCTGTTCGTCGAGCCAGTGCTCGAGCCAGTCCGGATCCGGCAGCCGCGACTGGATGGTGTCGTTCGGGAACAGGTTCTTGTTGACGTGCAGGTTGGTCGGGTGCAGCGGCTTGTCGGTGCGGCGCGCCGAGGCCATCAGCACGCCGATCTTGGCAAACGCAGAGCGCGCGCTGTCGCCGAACTGGTTGAGGTATTTCTTCATGTAGCGCAGGTAGGCGCCGCCATGGCGGGCTTCATCCTGCGACAGGGTGCGGTAGATCTGCTTGATGACCGGCTCGGTGTGCCATTCGGCGGCACGGCGATACCAGTGGTTCAGGCGGATTTCCCCRCAGAAATGCAGCATCAGGGTTTCCAGCGGCGGGGCCGGGTCGAACTCGAAGCGCACGGCGTGCAGTTCTTCCTCGGTCGGCACCAGGTCCGGGCGGAAGCGGCGCAGGTATTCCATCAGGACCAGCGAGTGCTTCTGTTCTTCAAAGAACCAGATGCTCATGAAGGCCGAAAAGTCGGAATCGTGGCGGTTGTCGCGCAGGAACATCTCCGTGGCGGGCAGGGCCGACCATTCCGTGATGGCATTCATGCGAATCGTCTTGGCCTGGTCGTCGGTGAGCAGGCTCGGGTCGAAGGAATCCCAGGGGATGTCCTTGTCCATGTGCCAACGGAYCGCTTCCAGCGATTTGAACAGTTCGGGGTAGAGCATGGTAAGCCTTTGAAATTACGCGCAGATTCTACCAGATGCGAATTATTCCCAACGCCCTTTTTGTGTCGAAAGCAAGAGCTTGCCTGCGCCTTGGCCCGCGCAAGGCAAACTAGTGGGCGAATATCGCGCCTGGGTGGCCGCTTACCGGTCCCGTCCGTTCGCGTTCCGGGAGGATCGACAAGCACAAAGGGAATAATAAGCCACTCATGGCGCGGGCCATATAGGTTAGGCCGTCACGCCTGTCGGTGGTTCGCGCTGAAATGCAGCCGCGGGCGCGGCGGCAGGCCCGGGCCTGCCGCCGGTGTCCGGCGCGACGGCGTCGTACAGGAAAGCGGCGAGTTCGTGCTGCTGCGCCATCGCGTCCCGCTCGCCGAGGCCGATCAGCGCCTGGGTGAACTCCGGCTCGAACAGCAGGTAGCTGGCGAAGGCGGCGCCGCGTGCCTCGGTGCCGCCCAGCGGCGCCAGCAACGCGCGCACGGTGCGCGGCAGCCGTTGCACGTGTTCGGCGGCGATGGCTTCGATGGGTTCGCTGGGCGCGACGGTCATCACCTGGATCGGGCGCCAGCCTTCGCGGTCGTTGGCGATTTCCGGCATCCGCGACAGCAGGCTGTTGATGTGCTGCAGCCGTTCCAGGTCCGCGGAAAGACCGTCCAGGAAGATGCTCGCCAGCGCTTGCCCGCCCACCTGCGCCAGCGACGGGTAGCCGCCCGCCGGCACGGTGTCGAACCAGCCCGGGCGCTGGCGCGAGGCCGCGCCGATGGCCAGGATGCGCGAGGCGCCCAGGTGGATGGCCGGCGAGAGCGGCGACATCTGGCGCATGGTGCCGTCGCCGAACCACTCGTGGTGGCCCTCCAGTTCCAGCGGCAGCGCGGGAAACAGGAACGGGATCGAGGATGAGGCGAGCAGGTGGTCCACGCCGATCTTTGCCTCCACCGCCAGCCGCTGGCTGCGTTTCCACGGATGGATGCGGCGGTGCGACTGGTAGAAGGTGACGTGGCGRCCGGTGGTATAGGACAGCGCGGTCACGGCAAAGGCCTGCAGGTCGCCGGCATCCAGGCTGTCCTGCACGCGCTCGGGATCGAACAGCTCGCTCAGCATGCTGCCCAGCGGGGTGTTGTCGAACAGCGCGCGCGGCGCGCGGCGGGTTGCCCACCCGAAGGCCAGCGCGGAGAGCCAGCGCGCGCCCGAGGCGCCCACGCCCATCAGGCCGGTACGGTAGACGTCCTCGGCGTGGATGCCGCTCCAGAGCGCGCCCAGGCTGTCGGCCGCGGCGCGGAAGTTGGCGGCGTTGATGGCCATGCCGGCGCCGTTGATGGCGCCGGCCGAAGTGCCGCAGATGATGTCGAAGGGAATGCGGCCGCGATCGCGCCCGTGCCGGGCGGCGATGCGTGCGATGCCGCGCAGCACGCCGGCCTGGTAGGCCGCGCGCGCGCCGCCGCCCAGCATGATCAGCGAAGTGGTCTTCTGTGACGGCATGGGCTTCGGGGCGGGTTCAGGGGACAGGCCGGGCGCTGCCTCAGCTTTCGTCGCCAGGCGAGCTGTCCGGCTTGCCGGTGGCGGGTGTCTTGCTTGCCGGCCGCTTGGCCGGCGCCTTGGCCGGAGTCTTGCTCGCGGGCTTGGCGGGCGCCTTGCCGGCGGGTTCCGCCGCGGCTTTCGTGCCGGTCTTTGCGCCTGTCTTGGCGCCAGTCTTTGCAGCGGATTTCCCGGCGGGCGCCTTTTTTGCCGGCTTGGCCGTGCCGGCCGCCGCCTTGCCGCG
Organism: Cupriavidus sp. 2TAF22; assembly: GCF_052115045.1. Lineage (NCBI taxonomy): Bacteria > Pseudomonadati > Pseudomonadota > Betaproteobacteria > Burkholderiales > Burkholderiaceae > Cupriavidus > Cupriavidus sp. 2TAF22. The sequence goes on along the minus strand of NZ_JBFRFX010000036.1, from coordinate 26,595 downwards.
CGGCGCCGCCGCCGGCGTGGCCGGTGCGGGCTCGGGCGTGGCCGCGCCCGGCATGCCGAAGCTGCCGAGGTTGCCGAACGGATTCAGGCTGGAGGTGGCGGCGCTGGCGGCGATCTGGTTGAACTGCTGCTGCAGCATGTCCCACCAGATGCCGGCGTTGGGCGCCGCGGCGCCTTCGTGGCTGCCGGCTTGGGCGGCCCCGGCCTCGGGTGCATCGGCGGCTTCGGGCTGCCCTTCCTCGGGGCCGTTGTCTTCCTCGTCCTCGTTTTCTTCCACCGTGGGCTCGGGGCGCGCGCGGAACGGCGGCGACGGCTCCTCCTTGCGCTGGTGCGGCGGCACGGCGCTGGGCGCGTTGGCGGCACGCGCCACGTTTTCCATCGCGCTTTGCATGGCCTCGGGCGAGAGCGCGCTGCCGAAGGTCTGCAGCGCCACCAGGGTGGCGCGCTGGACTTCCAGGCCCTGGATGGTGGTGCGCAGCAGGTTCACATTGAGCTGCAGCCAGCCTTCCACCGCCTTGAGGTCCTGGATGCGCTTCTCCAGCTCTTCCAGGTCCATCGGTGGGGTCATGGCCTGCAGGCCGGGCATCAGGCCGCCGGGCATGCCGGCAGCACTGCCCCACATCTTGCGCAGGAACTCGAAGCCGTTGGTGAAATCAGGAATCTGGCCAAACATGGTCACTCGCCTCCGAGGGGTCGGCAGCCGGCATGGCCGGCTGCGGGGGTCGAACTACTTTAATCGGATTGCATCAAGCGGACTGCATCAAGCGGGTTGCATCAAGCGGACTGCCTCAATCGAACTGCGGCGGCCGCTTTTCCCGCAGGCTGGCCACGCCTTCCTGCACGTCTGGGCCGGCAAAGCCCATGAATTCAAGCGCCAGCGAGCTGTCGAACGACGGGCCCGCCATGCGCAGCCAGTTATTGAGCGCGTACTTGGTCCAGCGAATCGCGGTCTGGGAGCCGGCGGCCAGCCGGCGCGCCACGTCGAAGGCGCGCTCGACCAGTTCCGACTCGTCCACCACCAGCGACACCAGCCCGATGCGCTCGGCCTCTTCGCCGCTCACCGACTCGCACAGCATCAGATAGTACTTGGCCTTGGCCATCCCGCACAGCAGGGGCCACACGATGGCGGCATGGTCCCCGGCCGCCACGCCCAGCCGGGTATGGCCGTCGACGATGCGCGCGTTCCTGGCGGCGATCGAGATATCGGCCAGCAGCCCTGCCACCAGGCCGGCGCCCACGGCCGGGCCGTGCATGGCGGACACGATGGGCTTGTCGCAGTTGATGACGTTGTAGACCAGGTCGCGCGCCTCGTGCCATACGCGCGTGCGGGTGGCGAAGTCGTTGGCCATGTCCTCGACCAGCGAGAGGTCGCCGCCGGCCGAGAAGCCCTTGCCTTCGCCGCGGATCAGCGCCACGCGGATGTCGGGGTCGGCGGAGACGTCGCGCCAGATCTCGGCCAGTTCGCGGTGCATATTGGCGTCGGCGGTGGCCAGCTTGCGGTTGGCCGACTGGTCCGCGCCCATCACGATCTCGAGAATGGGCCCGTGCTGGCGCAGGGTCAGCGCGCTGTAGCGGGCATAGCGCGGCGAAAGCGGCGGGGTGCCTTCGGGAGCGGGGGGCGGGGCTTGCGGGGGGAGTGCGGACATGGGCTGCGATGGCCTTGGCCATTCCATAGTGGAGCGTGGGCCGGGCCGCGCCAGGCGGCCCGGGGCGCCGCCGGCGGCTGCGGATCCGGTGATCGCGCAACCGGTGGCAATTCGCCAACCGAGCGGTCGGTAAATTATAAGCACGTCGGCCGCGCCGCCGCCAGCGGCCGCCGTGCGTCGTCTCAGCTGCGCGCCGACACCAGCTGGTCGATGGCGCCGAACACCGAGTGGCCCTGCGCGTCGAACATCTCGATCTTGACCGCGTCGCCGAACTTCATGAAGCCGGTGACGGGCTGGCCGCCGTCGATGATCTCCAGCATGCGCTTCTCGGCGATGCAGCAGTAGCCCTTGCTGCGGTCCACGTTGGAAATCGTGCCCGAGCCGACGATGCTGCCGGCGCGCACATTGCGCGTCTTGCAGATATGCGCGATCAGCTGGCCGAAATCGAACACCATGTCGGTGCCGCAATCGGGCCAGCCCACTTTCTTGCTGTTCCAGTGCACCGTCATCGGCAGGTGCACGCGGCGCTCGCGCCAGGCTTCGCCCAGCTCGTCCGGGGTCACCGCCACCGGCGAGAACGCCGTGGCCGGCTTGCTCTGGAAGAAGCCGAAGCCCTTGCCCAGCTCGGCCGGGATCAGGTTGCGCAGCGACACGTCGTTGGCCAGCAACAGCAGGCGGATGCCCTCGGCGGCCTGCGCGGGCGTGGCGCCGGCCTTGACGTCGCCGGTGATGACGGCCACCTCGGCCTCGAAGTCGATGCCGTGGGCCTCGCTGGCGCACACGATATCGTCGTGCGGGCCGAGCAGGTCGTCGGAGCCGCCCTGGTACATCAGCGGATCGGTCCAGAACTCGGGCGGCATCTCGGCGCCGCGCGCGCGGCGCACCAGTTCGACGTGGTTCACGTAGGCGGAGCCGTCGGCCCACTGGTAGGCGCGCGGCAGCGGCGCCATGCAGGCACGGGGATCGAAGGCGAAGGGATGGCGTCCGCGGCCGGCGTTGAGGGCGTCGTAGACGTCCTGCAGCTGCGGCGCATAGAAGTTCCAGTCGTCCAGCACGGCCTGCAGCGTGCCGGCGATATCGTTGACGTAGTGCGCGGTCTTGAGGTCGCGCGAGACGACCACGAGCTGGCCGTCGCGCGAGCCGTCCTTGAGGGTGGCGAGTTTCATGTATTCGGGAACATTGGGACAAAGCGGGTGCCGCGCCGGCGCCATGCGGGGCCGGCGCGGCGGCCCGCTAGTCTACCGTGATGCCCTTGGCCTTGATCAGTTTGCCCCAGCGCTCGGACTCGGCGCGCGCATATTGCGCGAATTCCTCCGGCGTGCCCGACACCGGTTCCACGCCGATGCCCTCGAAGCGCTTCTGTACGTCCGGGCTCTTGAGCGCCTTCACCAGCTCGGCATTCAGGCGCGTCACCACCGGGCGCGGCGTGCCCGCCGGCGCCACCACGCCCTGCCAGGCGTAGGCCTCGAAACCGGGCACGCCGGCCTCGGCCACGGTCGGCACCGCGGGCAGCGCCGGCAGGCGCCGGGGCGTGGCCGCGCCAAGCGCGCGCACCTTGCCTGCCACGATGTTCTGCTGGCCTGCCGCGAGGTCCAGGAACATCAGGTCGACCTGGCCCGCCAGCAGGTCCTGCACTGCCGGTGCCGCGCCCTTGTATGGCACGTGCGTCATCTTCGTGTGGGTCTGGTCCATGAACAGCTCCATGGCCAGGTGATGCGGGCTGCCGGCGCCCGGCGAGGCGAAATTGACCTTGCCCGGGTTCTTCTGCGCATACTCCACCGCCTCCTTGAGCGTGCGCGCCGGGAAGTTCGGCGTGGCGACCAGGATCAGCGGAAAGCGCGCCACCATGCCCACATGCACGAAGTCCTTGTCGGCGTTGTAGGGCAGCTTCTTGTAGAGTGACGGGTTGGCTGCCAGCGTGGCGGTGTCGGCGGTCAGCAGGGTGTAGCCGTCGGGCCGGGCGTGCGCCACCGCGTCGGCGCCGACGATGGTGGCGGCACCGGGGCGGTTGTCGATCACCACCTGCTGGCCCAGCGCCGGCGTGATGGCCTGGCCGAGCGTGCGCGCCACCACGTCGGTGCCGCCGCCGGCGGGGTAGGGCACCACCCAGCGCACCGGCTGGCCCGGCCAGTTGTCCGCGGCGCGCGCCGGCTGGCCGGTCGCGATGCCCAGCGCCAGCATGGCGAGCATGGGCAGTGAACGGGCCAGCGGGGAGCGGCGTTGGCGGCAGTCGGAACGTGGGGCGGAAAGGCTGGCGGCAGCATCGCCGCGGGGCGCAAGGCGGGTCATGGTTGTCTCCGGTTGGAAGGCGGCCGCGCCGCGCCATGTACTTTGCATGGCGCATGCCTGCGACGGCTCGTCGTGCGCACAAAGTCTACCCACGGATTAAAAATTGGTAAATCGATTTCGCTATAGTAAATTTATGGCTAAGGTGGCACCGCGCTTCCCGGAGTTGCTCCCGGCAGTGTGATGCGCCGTGCCCTTATCCGCTTTGCCACTTGGTAGCCCTTTGTTGAGTAGCCCTTTGTTGCCGCATGACCGAACCTGAAGAAGACGATTCCAAGCTGCGCTCCGGCATCCAGTCGATCGAGGTCGGCTTCAAGCTGCTGCAGGCGCTGGCCGTATCGCCGCGCGCCATGATGCTGCGCGACCTGGCCGCCGCCGCCGACATGAACCCCGCCAAGGCCCACCGCTACCTGGTCAGTTTCCAGCGGCTGGGCATGGTGGTGCAGGATCCGGTCGGCGGGCGCTACGACCTCGGGCCCTTCGCGCTGCAGCTTGGCCTGGCCGGGCTGAACCGGCTCGATCCGGTCAAGAAGGCGCGCCCGATCCTGTCGCAACTGCGCGACGAGATCGACCAGACCATCGGCATCGCCGTGTGGGGGAACCACGGCCCGACCATCGTGCACTGGGAAGAGTCCAGCCACCCCGTGACGGTGAGCCTGCGGCTGGGCGATGTGATGCCCATGCTCAACTCCGCCACCGGCCGTCTCTACGGCGCCTACCTGCCGAAACAACAAACGCGGCCGCTGGTCGAACGGGAACTGGCGGAGCGCGGCCATGACGAGCTGCCGGAGCTGCCGCGCTCGCAGGCCGACTACGACGCGGTCTGCGCCGAAGTGCGGGCCAATGGCGCGGCGCGGATCAAAGGTGGCGTGCTGCCGGGCATCAACGCTTTCTCGATGCCGGTGTTCGATGCCAACGGGCATGTCGCCATGGCCCTGATCGTGCTCGGCGCGCAAAGCGTATTCGATGCAGAATGGGGCGGGGCGGTGGACCGCCGCGTGCGCGATATCGCGCGGCAGATTTCTTCGGAGCTTGGTTATCTTGGTGGCAGCCCGACGCACGGGCCAGACGGCCTCTCGCGATAGACCTGTCTCGCGCCGCCTGCGCTGGGCGGCGGCGCTTGCATTGGTGCTGGCCGTGCATCTTGGCGTGGTGGCCGGCCTGATGGGCATCCGCGGGCCGCATATCGACCCGTCCGGCATGCCGCCCATCGAGGCGGTCCTGCTGGCGCCGCCCGCGCCGCCCCTGGAAAAGGCACGGCCGCCTGCGCCTGCCGCGCAGAAACATCGTCCTGCGCGGGCGCCGGCCGAGGCCACCCCGCCACCCGAGGCGCCGCCCGAAGCTGCCGAGGCCCCCGCGCTGCTGACCGGTCCGGCCGGCCCCGCCATGGCAAGCGCCGGCGGCACGGCGGGCAGCGCCGCCTCGGCGCCTGCCTCCGCCGCGGCGTCTGCGCCCGCCGCCGAGGCTGCCGACAACGTTCGCTATGCGGCGCCGCCGTCGATGCTGTTGCACTACGCCAGCTTCGTCAACGGCATCCAGAATCCGGACGGGCTGATCCGCTGGCAGCATGACGGCAGCCATTACCAGCTGGCGGTAGAGACACGCGTGCTGTGGTTCCGCTTCGCCTTCCACAGCAACGGCGCGCTTGGCGAGCATGGCCTTGCGCCCGAGCGCTACGAGGAAAGCCGGCGCAATCGCGTGGAGGCGGCCCGCTTCGACCGCGCTGGGGCGACGCTGGTATTCGAAGGCCGCAACAAGCAGGTGCCGCTGCCGCCTGACGCGCAGGACCGCTTCAGCGTGTTCCTGCAACTGGTGGGCATGGTACGCGGCACGCCGCAGCGCTATGCATCGCCGGGCGTGACCGAGACGTTCGACGTGGGCGATACGCGTGACCTGGAGCCCATGCAGGTGCAGTATGTGGGGGAAGAGGACGTCGAAGCCGCGCAGGGTTTGGTGCGCGCAAAGCATTTCGTGCGCCTGCCGCGGCATGCCGGCGACCGGCGCCGCGTGGAAGTGTGGCTGGCGCAATCATTGCAATGGATGCCGGTGAAACTGCGGCAGACCGAGCCCGACGGCACGCAGATCGAACTGGTCTACCGCGACAGCGAAGCGCTGCGCTGATTCATCGTGCCGCGGCCCGCGGGCCGAGGTGGTTCACCGTGTCGTACCCACTTCCGGAGATCCGTCATGCATGCCCTCCAGCCACCATCCGAAACCCGCCGCGTGCGCGTGGGCGATGTCAGCCTGCACGTGCGCATCGACGGAGGCGACGGCCCCTGGGTGATTCTGGCGCATGCGCTGGGCGCCAACCATACCTTGTGGGACGCCACCGCGCGGCACCTTGCGCCGCGCTACCGCGTGCTGCGCTACGACCTGCGCGGCCACGGCCAGAGCGACGCGCCGATCGGTGCTTACTCGATGATCCGGATGGCCGACGACGTGGCTGGCCTGATGGACGCGCTGGCGGTGCCGGAGGCGCATTTCGCGGGGGTGTCGGTGGGCGGCATGATCGGCCAGACCCTGGCGCTGCGGTATCCGGAACGGATGCTGTCGCTGACGCTGGTCGATACCGTCAACCGCACGCCGCTCGAAGCGCACCAGATGTGGCACGACCGCATCGGGCATGTGGAGGCGCACGGCATGGCGGGCGTGGCCGACAGCACGCTGGAACGCTGGCTGACCGCGCCGTTCCGCGCCGCGCATGCGCACGAGGCGCAACGCGTGCGCGAGATGCTGCTGGCAACGCCTGTGCACGGCTACGTGGGCACGGGGCTGGCGATCATGGCCTTCGACCTGGCCGGTGCGATCGCGCGCATCCATTGCCCCACGCTGGTGGTGACCGGAGAGGAGGATCAGAGCGCGCCGCCGGCGATGGCGCGGGAGATCGCCGGCGCCATTCCCGCCGCGCGCCTCGAGATCCTGCCGCAGGCCGCGCATCTATCGCATATCGAACAGGCCGGGCGCTTCCACGCCGTGCTAGATGCCTTTCTGGGCAACGCCGCGTGTGGTGCGCAGTGTGCCGCACCCTGAGGAAATATCTTTTCCGCTCTAACTTAAGAACTTGCGCAGACGGCCGTTGCCCAACATAGTGAGGGAACGCTTGTGAGAAGTTAGAGCGGTCATTCAAGCGGTTCGCCGACGCAGAATCTTGAAAACCAGGCGAACACCCTCAGCTTGGAGGTGAAATCGCGGAGGGCAGCCGGGCACCATGCCGGCAGACTGAACAATGGTTGGCCCCCCGCTTACCCATGACAGCCCGGAGGTGTGCCATGCAAATGATCTACAACAGCGACAATTATTGCATCGTCGAGTTTGGTGCGGATGTCGAGCATGCGCCTCTTGCCTCGGGCGGCTATGAAATCGTCGACAAGAACCTGAAACGCGAGATTTTTCTCGGCGGCCAGATGGCCGAGAGCTTTCGCGCGGACGTGAAGCGTCTGATTGAAAGCGAGCCGTCGGTGGAAGAGGTGGATGATTTCCTCGGAAAGTTCGATACGGTGATGACCCATCCGCTGGTAATGCACTAAACGCATCATGCGCCCGGCCGTGGCCGCTGCCTCTGCATTGCGCAAGGTGGTGCCGGAGCCGGTCCGAGCCAGGCAGGAAAGCCCGTGCACAGCGCGGGCTTTTTGATTTTCGGCCACCCGCGAGTGGCGGTGGCGTCCTAGTACTGCTCCCAGGCCAGCCCGGCGTGGCGCCAGCCGTTGAGCGTATTGCGGTGTCGCTCGGCGTCCAGGTCGCCTTCGAAGCCGTGCAGCACATTGAAGACGGTAGTGAAGCCGGCGCCCTCCAGCGCGCGCGCCGCCGCCGAAGAGCGGTTGCCGCTGCGGCAGATCAGCAGCACCGGCCGCGCCGACGCCTGGCCGGCCAGCTTCTTCACCGCCTGCACGAAATGCGGGTTCACTTCCCAGTCCGGGCCGTCGTTCCACGGCACGTTGTGCGCGCCCTTGGGGTGGCCGACGAACAGGTATTCCATCTCGCTGCGGCAATCGATGAAGAGTGCGTCGGGCGAATCGGCAAGCAGGGCTTGCGCGTCGCCGGGGCTGAGGTGTTGCATGGGCAGGGTTTGCGTTGGCATCGCGTTGGTGGACGGGTTTGCCCAGTGTAGGGCCGTGCCCTGCCGGGCCGCAACAGCCAGGCGGCGCAGGAGGCCTTTGGCGCCGGCCCCATCCAATCCGCAAACCATTGATGTAACTGATAAAATCGACCTCTTTTCCCTGCCGCAGAAGCCCCTCATGAGCGCCGCCCCAAGTTCCGCCTCGCAGCCCGCCGCGCGCCCCCCGGCGCGCCCCTACACCCGTGCGGCCAGTCTGCCCGCCCTGCTGCGCGAGCGCATCCTGATCCTGGATGGCGCCATGGGCACCATGATCCAGCGCTACAAGCTGTCCGAGGCCGACTACCGCGGCGAACGCTTTGCAGGCCACCACGTGGACGTCAAGGGCAACAACGAACTGCTGCTGCTGACCCGCCCGCAGGTCATCAGCGAGATCCACGAGCAGTACCTGGCCGCTGGCGCCGACCTGATCGAGACCAACACCTTCGGCGCCACCGCGGTCGCGCAGGAAGACTACAAGATGGCGGACCTGGCCTACGAGATGAACGTCGAGGCCGCCAGGCTGGCGCGCGCCGCCTGCGACAAGTACAGCACGCCCGACAAGCCGCGCTTCGTGGCCGGCGCCTTCGGCCCCACGCCCAAGACCGCCAGCATCTCGCCTGATGTCAACGACCCCGGCGCGCGCAACGTCACCTTCGAGGAACTGCGCAAGTCCTACTACGAACAGGGCAAGGCCCTGCTCGAAGGCGGTGCCGACGTGTTCCTGGTGGAAACCATCTTCGATACGCTCAACGCCAAGGCCGCGCTGTTCGCCATCGACCAGCTGTTCGAGGATACCGGCGAGCGCCTGCCCGTGATGATCTCGGGCACCGTGACCGATGCCTCCGGCCGCATTCTCTCGGGCCAGACCGTGGAAGCATTCTGGTACAGCCTGCGCCACGCGCGCCCGATCACCTTCGGGCTGAACTGCGCGCTCGGCGCCACGCTGATGCGTCCGTACGTCGCCGAACTGGCCAAGGTGTGCGACGCTGCCATTTCGTGCTACCCGAACGCCGGCCTGCCCAATCCGATGAGCGAGACCGGCTTCGATGAAACGCCGGAGGTCACCTCGTCGCTGGTGGAAGAGTTCGCGGCCTCCGGCCTGGTCAACCTCGTCGGCGGCTGCTGCGGCACCACGCCGGACCATATCGCCGCCATCGCGCAACGGGTGGCCAGCAAGAAGCCGCGCGCCTGGCCCGGCCAGTACCGTGACGCCGACATCGCGGCGTGAACATGCATCGCGAGCCTATAGAACAAGATCAAGCCATGACCAACGATACCCTGCCGCCGCGCCCGATGCGCCTGTCCGGCCTCGAGCCCTTCACCATCGACGAGGACACGCTCTTCGTCAACGTCGGCGAGCGCACCAACGTCACCGGCTCCAAGGCCTTCGCCCGCATGATCCTCAACGGCCAGTTCGACGAGGCCCTGGTGGTGGCGCGCCAGCAGGTCGAGAACGGCGCGCAGATCATCGACATCAACATGGACGAGGCCATGCTGGACTCCAAGGCCGCCATGGTGAGGTTCCTCAACCTGATCGCCTCCGAGCCCGATATCGCGCGCGTGCCCATCATGCTGGACTCGTCCAAGTGGGAAGTGATCGAGGCCGGCCTGAAGTGCGTGCAGGGCAAGCCTGTGGTCAACTCGATCTCGCTCAAGGAAGGCGAGGAACAGTTCCGCCATCACGCCGGGCTGATCCGCCGCTACGGCGCGGCTTCCGTGGTGATGGCCTTCGACGAGAAGGGCCAGGCCGATACCTTCGCGCGCAAGACCGAGATCTGCAAGCGCAGCTACGACATCCTGGTCAATGAAGTCGGCTTCCCGCCCGAAGACATCATCTTCGACCCGAACATCTTCGCGGTGGCGACCGGCATCGAGGAGCACAACAACTACGCGGTGGACTTTATCGAGGCCACCGCCTGGATCAAGCAGAACCTGCCGTACGCCAAGGTCAGCGGCGGCGTGTCCAACGTATCGTTCTCGTTCCGCGGCAACGACGCGGTGCGCGAGGCCATCCACACCGTGTTCCTGTACCACGCCATCAAGGCCGGTATGGACATGGGCATCGTCAACGCCGGCCAGCTCGGCGTGTACGACCAGCTTGACCCGGAGTTGCGCGAGCGCGTGGAAGACGTGGTGCTCAATCGCCGCGAGGACAGCACCGACCGCTTGCTGGAAATCGCCGACCGCTTCAAGGGCGGCGGCGCCAAGAAGGAAGAGAACCTGCTGTGGCGCGGCACGCCCGAGAACCCGGTGCCGGTGGGCGACCGCCTTTCCCACGCGCTGGTGCACGGGATCACCACCTTCATCGTGGAAGACACGGAAGAAGTGCGGCAGATCGTGGAGGCGCGCGGCGGCCGTCCGATCGAGGTGATCGAAGGCCCGCTGATGGACGGCATGAACATCGTGGGCGACCTGTTCGGCGCCGGCAAGATGTTCCTGCCGCAGGTGGTCAAGAGCGCGCGCGTGATGAAGCAGGCGGTGGCGCACCTGCTGCCCTACATCGAGGAAGAAAAGCGCCTGCTGGCCGAGGCCGGCGGCGACGTGCGCGCGCGCGGCAAGATCGTCATCGCCACGGTCAAGGGCGACGTGCACGATATCGGCAAGAACATCGTGTCGGTGGTGCTCCAGTGCAATAACTTCGAAGTGGTCAACATGGGCGTGATGGTCCCGTGCAACGAGATCCTGGCGCGCGCCAAGGTCGAGGGCGCGGACATCGTCGGCCTGTCCGGGCTGATCACGCCCTCGCTCGAGGAGATGGCCTACGTCGCCTCGGAGATGCAGCGCGACGACTACTTCCGCATCAAGAAGATCCCGCTGCTGATCGGCGGCGCCACCACCTCGCGCGTGCACACCGCGGTCAAGATCGCGCCGCACTACGAAGGCCCGGTGGTCTACGTGCCGGACGCCTCGCGCTCGGTGAGCGTGGCGTCGAGCCTGCTGTCCGATGAAGGCGCGGCGCGCTACCTCGACGAGCTGAAGTCCGACTACGAGCGCATCCGCCACCAGCACGCCAACAAGAAGGCCACGCCGATGGTGACGCTGGCGCAGGCGCGCGCCAACAAGACGAAGGTGGACTGGAGCGCCTACGTGCCGCCCAGGCCCAAGTTCGTCGGCCGCCGCATCTTCCGCAACTACGACCTGGCGGAGCTGGCCAACTACATCGACTGGGGCCCGTTCTTCCAGACCTGGGACCTGGCCGGCAAATTCCCCGACATCCTCAACGACGAGATCGTCGGCGAGTCCGCGCGCCGCGTGTTCTCGGACGGCAAGGCCATGCTGGCGCGCCTGATCCAGGGCCGCTGGCTGACCGCCAACGGCGTGCTGGCCCTGCTGCCGGCCAATACCGTCAACGACGACGATATCGAGATCTATACCGACGAGAGCCGCAACCAGGTCGCGCTGACCTGGCACAACCTGCGCCAGCAGAGCGAGCGCCCGGTGATCGACGGCGTGATGCGGCCCAACCGCTGCCTGGCCGATTTCGTCGCGCCGAAGGACAGCGGCATCGCCGACTACATCGGCGTGTTCGCGGTCACCGCAGGTATCGGCGTGGACAAGAAGGAAGCGCAGTTCGAAGCCGACCACGACGACTACAGCGCGATCATGCTGAAGTCGCTCGCCGACCGCCTGGCCGAAGCCTTCGCCGAATGCCTGCACGAACGCGTGCGCAAGGATTTGTGGGGCTACGACGCCGGCGAGGTGCTCACCAACGACCAGCTGATCGAAGAGCGCTATCGCGGCGTGCGCCCGGCGCCGGGCTACCCGGCCTGTCCGGAGCACACGGTCAAGGCGCCGATGTTCGAGTACCTCAATGCCGCCGAGATCGGCATGGGCATCACCGATTCGCTGGCCATGACGCCGGCCGCCTCGGTGAGCGGCTTCTATCTTGCGCATCCCGAGTCGACGTATTTCTCGGTGGGCAAGATCGGCCAGGACCAGCTCGACGACATGGTCGCGCGCCGCGGCGAGGAACGCAGCGTGCTCGAGCGCGCGCTCGCGCCAAACCTGTAACCGCATCTGGCCGGCGGCGGCGGCAATTTGCCTTGCCGCGCCGCCGCAAGCCGTTGGGTACGCAGGGCAAACGGCCTGCCGGGCACCACCGCGCGGCTTTGTAAGTTCTTCACTACTCCTTACAAGGCATTACATCTCCTAACAGACCGCGCGGCGCCGCGTCCATAGACTGGGGGCTCACATCAAGTGAACGCCGCAGCGAATGTTTCGCCGCGGAGCTAACTGCAAGGAGCCTCTCCATGAACAAACTGCTGATCTCCCTTTCCGCTCTCTCGATCGCTGCCGCTTCCTCGCTGGCCATGGCGCAAGGCACCGGAGTCGATGCGAAGGCAGGCGCCACCGGCGCCATGGCGGCGCCCGCGATGAGCGCGCCCGCAGACAAGGGTGCAGCGGCCGGCGCAGGTGTGAGCGCGGGCGTGGGCGCTGACACGGGTGCGGATGCCAAGATTGGCGCCGACGCGCAGGCCAAGGCCACCGCCAAGACCAAGAAGCACGCCAGCCATGTCAAGGCGAAGAAGGGCGCGGCTGCCGCCGACACCAGCGCTGCCGCGGACACCGGCGCGGCGGCCAAGGTCCAGTAAGGTCCGGCAGGCATGGCGCGACAGGCCAGCCCGCGCGGCTGACCGGTCCGCGGCGGGCACGCCGGCGCGCGGACCCGGCCACAGGGCTACGCGACGAAGGGACGGGTTTCACCCCGTCCCTTTTTTCTTTTGCCCCAGAGCCGCGCCATGTCAGTCTTACACCGACAGTCTCGGGGCTTTGTAACCACTACAATGTTTTTGTCCACTGGCCCAGTGGGCCAGCCCGCCCTCCCGGAGAGCGGCGCATCCAAGCCCAGGGAGATACCATGATTCGCGTTCTGATCGCCGACGATCACCAGATCGTGCGCGCCGGTCTGCGCCAGTTCATTTCCGATGAACCCGATATCCGGGTGGAAGGGGAGGCTGCCAGCGGCGATGAAGTGATGACCCGGCTGCGCGAGCGCGAATTCGACGTGATCGTGCTCGATATCTCGATGCCCGACCGCAACGGCATCGACGTGCTCAAGATGCTGCGCCAGCGCCATCCCGCCCTGCCGGTGCTGATCCTGTCCACGTACCCCGAAGAGCAGTACGCCATCAACCTGATCCGCGCGGGCGCCTCCGGCTACCTGACCAAGGAGAGCGCGCCCGACGACCTGGTCAAGGCGATCCGCACCGTGGCCCAGGGCCGCCGCTATGTCAGCGCGACGGTCGCGGACCTGCTGATCGGCGGGCTGGAGAAGCCCACCGACCAGCCCTTGCACCAGACCTTGTCCAAGCGGGAATTCCAGATCTTCTGCAAGCTCTCGCGCGGGCAGTCGGTGTCGGTGATCGCCGATGAACTGTTCCTCAGCGTCAAGACGGTCAGCACGTACCGTTCGCGCATCCTGGAAAAAATGGGCATGAAGACCAACGCGGACCTGACCTACTACGCGATCAAGAACGGGTTGGTGGAGTAACTTGGTCAAGGCGCCGGGGAGGCCAGCGCGGCGAGAAAACGCCGATTGCCCGACACGCCTGTAGGACGGACCCCGATAGTCTGTTTCTATATTCGGTTGCTACCATTGAATCATGTTGGATCAAGCTGCGGCCCCCTCGTATCGTGCGCTGCGGGTCCTGCTCATAGAGGACTCGGCGGTCCTGCGGGGTATGTTGCTCGAGTACCTGAACGCGTTTCCGTTTGTCGAGGTCGTGGATTGGGCGGACACCGAAAGCTCGGCACTGCGCCTCTATGAGGMGGGCAGGTACGAGGTCGTCATCGTCGACCTGCAACTCAGGCAAGGCAATGGCATCAATGTGCTGCGCGGCATGCGGAAGTCCGAGCCCTCGGGCATCCGCATCGTGTACACCAACCATGCGCAGGTGCCGACCTACCGGCGCCAGTGCGCCGAGGCCGGGGCGGACTATTTTTTCGACAAGTCCCTCGAGTTGGAGCAGGTGTTTCGCGTGATCGAGGAGTACGCGCAAGCGGGCGCTTGAGCTTGTCATGGCTTCCGGTCATCGCTTGCGGGGCCGGCCGCCCCGGGCGGCCGTACCGTTTTACCAGCAGTTCCTCCCGCGGCGAGTCCGCGTCAACCTAGAGCAAGGAGAGAAACATGAGAAAGCTAATGGCGCTGTTTTGCCTGGCGGGTGTCGTCCTGGTGACAGGCTGCAACACAGTATCGGGCGCAGGCAAGGATATCGAACGCGGTGGCGAAAAGATGCAGGGTGCCGCCCAGGATACAAAGCAGAAGATGTAAGCCATGCCGGTGCCGTCGCGGCGGGCGCCAGGGCGTCTCCCGCGCGGCTTCCGTGGCCTTTTCACCGCAGCATTTTTACCGCGGACGAGTAAACGGAAACGGCGGACGCAAGCACGTCCGCCGTTTCCGTTCGTGCCTGCGCTGTCGCCTGGCCCGGTCGCGCGGGCCTAGCCTTGCCCGCTCGGCGTCCCGGCGGGCGGCGGCGCGACCTCGCCCGCGGGGGGCGGCACTTGCGCGGGGGCGTCGCCGGATGCCTCATCGTCATGGCGCTCGGGCGCCACGATGGCGTCGGTCAGCGGCACCTCCACGCGGATGGTCACGCCGGCGCCGGGTTCGGATGCAATGTCGATCGTGCCGCCGAGCGCAATCACGCGCTGCTCCATGCCCAGCAGGCCATGATGTCCCACCGCGCGGCGTGTTTCGAAATCGGGCGGCAGGCCGCGGCCGTCATCGCTCACCTGCAGCGTCAGCACGCCGTCCATATTGTCCAGCGTGATGGTCACGAGCCGGGCTTCGGCGTACTTGCTGGCATTGGTCAGCGATTCCTGCACGATGCGGTAGAGCGCGATGGCGGCGTCGTCGCGCAGCGGCGGTACCGTCTCGCCGAGTCGTACGTCGGCCTCCCACTGGTTGCGCGCCGCCACCTCCTCGGCGAGCTGGCCGATGGCTTCCTTCAGGCCCAGGTTGAGCAGCACCGTGGGCCGCAGGTCCTCGATCAGGCGCCGCTTGATCTGGATGCCCTGGTCCACATGCAGCATGATGCGCGTGAGCTTTTCCTTCACGTCGGGATGCGAGTCTTCCACGCGGCGGCGCACCCAGTGCATGTCGAGCTTGGTGGCCGTCAGGATGGCGCCGAGTTCGTCGTGCAGCTCGCGCGCCAGGCGCGTCTTCTCATCCTCGGTGACGCGCTGCAGGTGGGAGGCGAGTGCGGACAGCTGGCGCGTGCGTGCGCGCACCATGCGGTCCAGCCGGGCGCTTTCTTCTTCGAGCTCGCTGCGCGCGGCTTCCGACACCGCCATGCGGCGCGAATGCTGCAGCCCGACCACGATCAGCAGCACGATATTGATCGCGGTCAGCAGGCCGATGCCGTAGCGCGACAGCGCCAGGTCGCGGTCGGCATACTCCAGGCTGCGCGACACGGAGCCGGATTCGCGCGCGAGCAGGGATTCGAGCCCGCGCCGGGCGTTGTCCATGGTCTGCTTGCCGAAGTCCGTGCGCACCAGGTCGAGCGCCACTTCCACGTCGCGCTTGCCATAGATCAGCGTCAGGTCCATTTCCGTGAGCTTGCGGTTGACCGCGATGGATGCCGCGGTGAACAGCTTGAGCGCTTCCGGGTCGTCGGCATAGCGGCTGCGCAGCGCGGCCATCAGTGCATTGATATGCGGCAAGGCCTGGTAGTACGGCTGCAGGTAGCTTTCCTTGCCGGTCAGCAGGAAGCCGCGCTGGCCGGCCTCGGCATTGACCAGCTCGCCGATCAGCGAAGTGATCTGGCCCTGTACCTGCTGCGACTGGATCACTTGCGTATAACCCTGGCGCAGGCGGATGTTGCCTGCCTCGGATGCCATCAGCACCACCACCGTCAGCAAGATGCCGCCCGCCAGCAGCAGCGTGGAGCGCAACATGGATTGCTTGAGCATTGTCAGTTCCCGATGTGGGGCGCGGTCCGACACCGCTCGCCGGCCACGTCGCGGCGCCATGCGATGGGGCCGGTTGTCGCGAACCCTGTCTGCGACGATGGAAGCACATCGGCGGCCCCCGGTCAACCTGCGGCACGGCCGGCGGCGCCCGCCAGCCCGGGCCCGCGCGGGTGCTGTAGGAATCCACTGACATCTGAATCGGTGGGCCAGCGGTGCCTGCCCCGTGACCCGGTTTCTACCATTGAGCCATCAGCTAGTCACGAGCTTGCGCCCCCTGCGCAAGTCAGCCAGCGAAACGAGAGGAGAACGTCGATGCTCAAATGGGCGCTGATTTTTGCCGTGGTTTCCCTGATTGCCGGCCTGCTCGGCTTTACCGGTATTGCCGCTGGCGCGGCCGGCATCGCCAAGGTCCTGTTCTTTATTTTCCTGGTGCTGTTCGTGCTGTTCCTTGTCCTGGGCGCGACCGTGTTCAAGGCGGTGAAATAGCCGGTCGCCATCGCCGGGGTCCTGCTGCTGCCGGCGCGCTGCGCCGGCTGGCGCGACAGGCAAGCCAATCTAGGGAGTTGCCATCATGTTGCACTACGCACTCGTATTTTTCGTCATCGCCCTGATCGCCGCGCTGTTCGGCTTCGGCGGCATTGCCGCGGGGGCGGTGGAGATCGCCAAGATCCTGTTCTTCATCTTCCTGGTGGTCGCCCTCGTGACCTTCGTGATCAGCCTGGTCAGGCGATAGCCGAGAACCGGGCGGTGCCGCGGCCGGCTGGCCGCGGGCCGGACCGGAGATGAAACCGTGAATGAAGACAGACATGGAGATAAACCTATGCTGACCCACAACCCGAAGGTGAAGAAAGAATTCACGCACCTGGCCGACAGCGCCGGGAACACGGTGCGCCAGATGCGGCTCGCCGCGCGCGACACCCGCAGCGCCGCCCGCGATGCTGCCAGTCCCGTGGCCGAGGAGGTGCGGTCCCTGATCGCGCAGCTCGAGCACACCATGGAGGTGCTTGGCCGCGAAGGGTCTTCCGAAGCCGTGCAGGCGGGACGACGGCTGCAGGATCGTACCCGCGCGCTGGCCGAGCATCTGCGCCAGGCCACCCTCGACGGTGCCAGCCGCGCCCGCGAGCGGGTCGACTTCGCCGTGGAAGGCGTGCAGCAGCGCGTAGTGGAGTCGCCGCTCAAGGCGGTCGGCATCGCGGCGGCGGTCGGTGCCTTCGTCGGCTTGCTGCTGGCGGTCAACGGCCGCGCCAGGAACGACTGACGCTACCCGCGCGGCCGCCTGCGCCTGGCGGGGGCGGTCGTTGTTTCCTCGGGCCCGCGGGCGCGCCGGCAAGTTGCCACCAGGCGGAGGCCCGCCGCATATAGCCCTTCGACCCCTTCGCCCCCTTCGCGCTTTCCCACAGCCGCATTCCCACAGGAGCATCACAGTCATGGACACCCCTGTCACCGAGAGACCCGCCGGCAAGGGCGCGGCACCGGCCCGCAACGAGCAAGGCGCCAGCGGCGGCTTCCTGACGGATGTGAAGACGTTGCGCGACCGCGCGCGCAAGCACATCGAGGATGGCGCCGTGACGCAGAACTACGACGCCGACCGCGCCACCGTGCTCAAGCTGCTCAACGAAGCGCTGGCCACCGAGCTGGTCTGCGTGCTGCGCTACCGCCGCCACTACTTCATGGCCAAGGGCATCCACGCCGAGCCGGTCGCCGCGGAATTCAAGGTGCATTCCGATGAAGAGCAGGCTCACGCGGATCGCATCGCCGCGCGCATCGTGCAGCTTGGCGGCGCGCCCGATTTCGCGCCGGACACGCTGTCGGCGCGCAGCCATTCCGAGTACGTCGAAGGCAAGTCGCTGACGGACATGATCAAGGAGAACCTCGTCGCCGAGCGGATCGCGATCGAGAGCTACCTGGAAATGGTGCAGTACATCGGCGAGCGCGACCCGACCACGCGCCGGATGCTGGAAGACATCCTCGCCGTCGAGGAAGAGCATGCCGACGAACTGTCGGACATGCTGGAAAAGGGCTGAACCCGGCGCCGGGAGGAAAGTGCCGCATGCAGCATGTCGCGTGGCGGCGGCGCCTTCCTTGTCCGCACCGGACCTGATTTCTCCCCCTTGCGGATCCCCTCCCTGATCCGGCAGGCCCGGCATCCTCGCCGGGCTCTTTTTTTGGCCCGCCGACGTGCGGGGCATCCCCGCGGGGCTCCGGCGTCCCGGCCTGGGCCGCGGCAGGCCGCGTCGGCTGCGGCCAGATGCGACAAAGCCCGCGTCAGCGGGCTTTGCGCGGCGGGCGGGGCGCTCTAGACGCCCCAGAGTACATCGGTGTTCTCGCGCTGGGAGGCGCGCAGCATATCGAGGAAAGGATAGGCGCGCTGGCCCAGGTGCAGCGGCTCGTCCTCCTCCTCGTCCTGCTTGCCCGGCGTTACCGACGATTCGGCCGGGTGCACCCGCTTGGCGTCCGTCACTGCGGCTTCGAGCTTGTGGATGGCGCGCGGCATTTCTTCGGCGGTGATCACCCCGCGCTCTCCCAGGTGCTTGCCGATAATCCCGAGGAGCGTGACAGCCAGATCCCTCATCATGATCAGGTCTTGCGCCGCATGGGATTTGAAGGTGATCAGCATGATATTTCCTTTCCTTGACTACAGCGAAGTGACAAGATCGCGCGGCATGTCCGGGATTCGGGCGGGGGCGCGCAACGGCCGGTTTCGGGCTCGCTGCATGATGTCAGCATAGCACCTGATAAAATTCCGCGTTCTGCAATTCATTGCCTGCCACGCGACGCCGCATCCACATGCCGCGCCGGCGCCGGACAACCGCCCCAGGGCCACGACATTCATGCTGCCTGTTCAGACCTCCAATCTCGCCGCTGCGTTCCTTGACGCCGTGCGCGCCCTCGCTCCGGCCGACGCCACGCTGCCCGCCGTGACCTTCGAGCGCCCCAAGTCCGCCGCCCACGGCGACCTTGCCTGCAACCTGGCCATGCAGGTTGCCCGCGCGCTCAAGCGCAACCCGCGCGAGCTGGCCCAGCAGATCGTCGATGCCGTCAAGGCCGATGCGCGCACCGCGGACCTGGTGGCCGGCATGGAGATCGCCGGCCCCGGCTTCATCAACCTGCGCCTGACACCGGCGGCCAAGGCCGACGTGCTGCGCGCCGTGCTGGAGCAGGGCAACCGCTACGGCGCCCAGGAGCAGGGCGTGCACGGCAAGGTGCTGGTGGAGTTCGTCTCGGCCAACCCGACCGGCCCGCTGCACGTGGGCCACGGCCGGCAGGCGGCGCTGGGCGACGCCCTGGCCAACCTGCTGGACTGGCAGGGCTTCGACGTGCACCGCGAGTTCTACTACAACGACGCCGGCGTGCAGATCCAGACCCTGGCGGTCTCGGTGCAGGCGCGCGCGCGCGGCGTCAAGCCGGGCGACGCCGGCTGGCCCGAAGCGGCCTACAACGGCGACTACATCGCCGACATCGCCGCCGACTTCCTGGCCGGCAAGCGCGTGCGCGCGTCCGATGGCGACGAGGTGACGGCATCGGGCAACGCCGAGGATATCGACTCGATCCGCAAGTTCGCCGTGGCCTACCTGCGCAACGAGCAGGACATCGACCTGCGCGCCTTCGGCGTCAAGTTCGACCGCTACTACCTGGAATCGTCGCTGTACACCGACGGCAAGGTGGAAGCCGCCGTGCAGTCGCTGATCGCCAAGGGCAAGACCTACGAGAACGAAGGCGCGCTGTGGCTGCGCACCACCGACGACGGCGACGACAAGGACCGCGTCATGCGCAAGGGCGACGGCACCTACACCTACTTCGTGCCGGACGTGGCGTACCACACCACCAAGTGGGATCGCGGCTTCGCCAAGGTCATCAACGTGCAGGGCAGCGACCACCACGGCACCATCGCGCGCGTGCGCGCCGGCCTGCAGGGGCTGGAGATCGGCATTCCGGCGGGCTACCCCGACTATGTGCTGCACAAGATGGTCACCGTGATGAAGAACGGCGAGGAGGTCAAGATCTCCAAGCGCGCCGGCTCCTACGTGACCGTGCGCGACCTGATCGAGTGGAGCAACGGCGCCGAGGGCGGCGAGACCATCCGCGGCTGCCTGGACGCGGGCGTGGCTGACTGGCCGTCGCACTTCACGCGCGGGCGCGACGCGGTGCGCTTTTTCCTGCTGTCGCGCAAGGCGGATACGGAGTTCGTGTTCGATGTCGACCTCGCGCTCAAGCAAAACGACGAGAACCCGGTGTACTACGTGCAGTACGCGCACGCCCGCATCTGCTCGATCTTCGAATCGTGGGGCGGCGCGGACTGGGAAGCGAAGCTCGCCACGCTGGCCGGCACCGACCTTGCGCCGGTGACGGGCGCCGGCGCAAGCCCGCAGGCGCTCGCCCTGGGGCAGCGTCTGGCCGACTTCCCTGACATGCTGGCCGCGGCGGCAACCGAGCTGGCGCCGCATGCGGTCGCCTTCTACCTGCGCGACCTGGCCGGGGATTTCCATGCCTTCTATAACGCTGACCGCGTGCTGGTGGATGACGAACCGGTCAAGCTGGCGCGCCTGGCGCTGCTGGCCGCCACGCGCCAGGTGCTGCGCAACGGTCTGGCGGTGATCGGCGTCTCCGCGCCGCAGCGCATGTAAGCGCACGCGGACCGCGGCCGCGCCGGGCACCGCCCGGCGTGGCCACGCGTGTCGCCCTGACCACAGACAGTGATGCGCGGACCGGCGCAGGCTCTATAATCGCGCCATCACGCTAGAGGAATTCATGCAACAGCAACGCAAGCGCGCCCCGCGCAATGCCAGCCGCGCGCCGCAGCGCGGAGGTACGTTCCTGGGACTGGTGCTGGGCCTGATCATCGGCCTGGCGATCGCGGTGGTGGTCGCCTTGTACATCACCCGCTCCCCCGCGCCATTCCAGCAGAAGAACGGACAGAAGCCGGCCGACCCCGGCAATGTCGTCAGCAGCCTGCCCACGCCGGCGCAGGACGCGCCGAGCGATCCCAACAAGCCGCTGTGGAGCAAGACGCCGGCCAAGCCGGTCGGCCCCGCCGCCGAACCCGAGCAGCCCGCCGGGCCGGCGCCCACGGCCAGGCCGGCCGAGCGCCCGCAGCCGCCCGTGGTCGCGACCCGTCCGGCCGACAAGCCCGCCGAGCGGCCCGCCGACAAGCCGGCTGAAAGGCCCGCCGAGAAGCCGGCCGACAAGGTTGCGCAGAAGCCCGCCGACAAACCGGCGGAAAAACCCGCCGAGAAGCCGGTCGCCGATCCCATCGCCGAGATCGCGCAGGCCGATGCCAACAAGGTGGGCTACCTGCTGCAGGTGGGCGCCTTCCGCTCGCAGGACGACGCCGACCGCCAGAAGGCCAACCTGGCCATGCAGGGCTTCGAAGCCAAGGTCACCGAGCGCGATGTCAACGGCGTGAAGCTGTATCGCGTGCGCCTGGGGCCGTTCAACAAGATCGAAGACATGAACCGCTCGCGCGACCGCCTGCAGTCGTCGGGTTTCGAAGCTTCGGTCATCCGCTTTACCAAGCAGTAATACAACCCGGGGCGTCCGCTGAACCGGAACGCCCCGCCGCTGTCATACGCTCATCGCCCATCCTCGAAAGCCGCGTCATATGAAGAAACTCGCCACCTTGTTCGCCACGCTGGTCGCCGTGACCGGTTTCCTGATGAACGCGCCCGCGCAGGCGGCCGCACCCACCGCGGGCAAGGAATACCAGGTCCTGAAGGCACCGCAGCCCGTCACTCAGGGCAAGATCGAAGTCACCGAATTCTTCTGGTACGGCTGCCCGCACTGCTTCGACTTCGAACCCGAGCTCGAGGCATGGGTGAGCAAGCAGGGCAAGGACGTGGTGTTCAAGCGCGTGCCGGTCGCCTTCCGCGACGACCTGCTGCCGCACACCAAGATCTTCTACGCGCTGGAAGCCATGGGCAAGCTCGACGCCATGCACGGCAAGGTCTTCAGCGCCATCCACGTGGACCGCAAGCGCATGCTCGACCCGAACGAGATCGCTGACTTCATGGCCAAGAACGGCATCGACCGCAAGGCCTTCCTCGATGCCTACAACTCGTTCTCGGTGACCACCAACACGCAGCGCGCCAACAAGATCGCCGACGCCTACAAGATCGACGGCGTGCCGACCGTGGTCGTGCAGGGCAAGTACGTGACCTCGCCGTCCGTCGCCGGCACCAAGGCCGCCGCCATCCAGACCATGGACTTCCTGGTCGGCCAGGTGCGCGACAAGAAACTGTAATACCCGTTGCGGCGCGCGCGGGCCAGGCGGCCGGCGCGCCGCGCGTTCGACCGGCAGCGCCGGCGCCGGCTTGGCGCAACGGCGTCCGGACTGCGTCGGGGCGGGTCTGCCGGCATGACGATGTTGCGGTTTTCCCTGGACCCCTCCCCATCCCGATGCGAGCATTGAAAGTCTTCCTCACCGGCGCGTCGAGCGGACTCGGCCAGGCCCTGGCGCGCGAGTACGCCGCGCAAGGCGCCATCCTCGGGCTGGTTGGCCGGCGCGAAGACGCGCTGCGCGAGCTGGCCGCCAGCCTGCCCAATCCCAATGCGGTGCGCGTCTATGCCGCGGATGTGCGCGACGCCGACTCCATGCAGGCGGCCGCGCAGGATTTCCTCGATCATTTCGGCTGCCCTGACGTGGTGATCGCCAACGCCGGCGTATCGGTGGGTACCGTTGCCAGCGAGCGCGAGGATCTCGAAGCCTTCCGCATGGTGATGGACACCAACTGGTTCGGCGTGCTCACCACCTTCCAGCCCTTCATGCAGCCCATGCGCGCGCGCGAGCCCGGCGCCGGCGGCTGGCGCGGCACGCTGGTCGGCATCGCCAGCGTGGCTGGCGTGCGCGGCCTGCCCGGGGGCGGCGCCTACAGCGCGTCCAAGTCCGCCGTCATCAAGCTGCTGGAGAGCCTGCGCCTGGAACAGCGCCGCGAGCGCATCCGCGTGGTCACCATTGCGCCCGGCTATATCCGCACGCCGATGACCGAGCACAATCCCTATCGCATGCCTTTCCTGATGGATGCCGACGATTTCGCCCGCAAGGCCGTGCGCGCCATCGCCGCGGGCCGGCGCTTCGCCGTGGTGCCGTGGCAGATGGGCGTGGTCGCCTCCATCCTGCACCTGATGCCGCGCTGGCTGTACGACGCGCTGTTCGCCCGCGCGCCGCGCAAGCCGCGCGGCCAGGGCCGCCAACCGTGACCCCAGCCGTGACCCCAGCCATCGCCTGGCAGGACGCCGCCGGCGCATGGCACGGCGCGGCCGGCGGCGAGGCCCGCATCGCCTCGCTGGTGCCGTCGGTGACCGAACTGCTGTTCGCGCTCGGGCTCGGGCCGCAGATGGTGGCGCGCACCGGCTTCTGCATCCACCCGGAGCCGGCCGTGCGCGCCGTCGCCAAGGTGGGCGGCACCAAGGACGTCAGGCTCGAGCGCTTGCGCGCGCTGGCGCCCACCCACGTCATCGTCAATATCGACGAGAACCGCCGCGAGACGGTCGACGAGATCCGCGCCTTCGTGCCCGGCGTGATCGTTACCCACCCGTGCGCGCCCGAGGACAACCTCGCGCTGTACCGGCTGCTGGGCGGCATCTTCGGCCGCGCCGCCGAAGCCGAAGCACTGTGCGGCGCGCTGCGGTCGGTGCTGGCGCAGGTGCAGGCCAGGCAATGGCCCGCGCGCCGGGTGCTCTACGCGATCTGGCAGGACCCCTGGATGACGGTGTCGCGCGATACCTATATCAGCAGGATGCTGGCGCTGGTCAACTGGCAGACCTGGCCTGCGGCCGACACGCTGCCGGAAGCCTGCGTGGATGGCGACTGCAGCCGGCCCAATGCGCCCGGGACGCGCTATCCGAGCTTCCGCTGGAGCGACGCGCTGGTGCGCGAGACCGACCTGGTGCTGTTGTCCACCGAGCCCTATCGCTTCACCGAGACGCATGTCGATGCGCTGGAGCGCCAGCTCGGCAAGGAGGTCCTGCTGGTGGATGGCGAGATGGTGTCCTGGTACGGCAGCCGGGCCGTGGACGGCGTGCGCTATCTGACGGAGCTGGCCGGGCAGCGCTAGCGCGCCCGCCCGGCCGGGCCCGGCGGCATGGCGTCAGGCCCTGAAGCGCACCACGCCGTCGTCGCCGGTTTCCCTGCGCACCTCCCCGGCATGCCACAGCAGGTGCAGGTGCGCCAGCGCCTCGCCCATGGCGAAGGTCATCTGGTGGATATCGAACTGCCGGTTGAAGATCACGCCGACGATGTCATGCGCGTTGCATGCCTTCTGCGCGCACGCCGCGCGCGTTTCGGCCAGGCGGTCCACGTGGTGCTCGCGCAGTTGCCGGATACGGGTGTGCAGGTTGCGGAACGGCTTGCCGTGCGAAGGCAGGATCAGCACGTCTTCGGGCAGCGGCTCGTACTTGCCGAGCGAATCCAGATACAGCTTGAGCGGGTTGGCTTCCGGTTCCATGTCGAACACGCTGACATTGGTGGAAATGCGCGGCAGCACCATGTCGCCGGAAATCAGCACGTTGCTGGCGGCGTTGTAGAGCGCCACGTGTTCGGGCGCGTGCCCGAAGCCGGTGATCACGCGCCAGCCGGAGCGGGCCGCGTCGGTGCCGATATGCACGGTGTCGCCTTCCATCAGGCGGCGGTACTGGGTGGGCAGGTCCGGCACCAGCGACGGGTAGTAGCTCTTGCGCGCGCGCAGCTTCTCCAGGCTGTCGGGGTCGGTCAGGCCGTGGCGGGCGAAGTGGCTGGCGGCGAAGTCGCCGCCGGCGTTGGAGCCGGCACCGGTGCCGCTGCCCATCACGCGCGCGTTCATGTAGTCGCCCAGGCTCATCCACAGCCGCACGTCCCAGCGCTTGCACAGCCAGTGGGCCAGGCCGATGTGGTCCGGGTGGCAGTGCGTCGCCAGCACGCGCAGCACGGGCAGGCCCTCGAGTTCGTTGGCGAAAATGGTTTCCCAGTGCGCCTTGATGGTGTCGTTGGTGATGCCGCAGTCGATCACCGTCCAGCCCTCGCGGCCGTCGAGCCGGTCGCGCAGCAGCCACAGGTTGATATGGTCCAGGGCAAAAGGCAGCGGCATGCGCAGCCAGAACACGCCGGGCGCGACTTCCATGCGGGAGCCGGCAGTGGGCATGGCATCGCCAAACGGGTATTGGAGCTGGTGTTCGAGTGCGTTCATGGGAGTCTCTCTGGTCCGAAGCCCTGTGCGCGCGGCGCGGCGCGCAGGCGGGCTTTCTTGTCGTCGTGCCGGCAGCCGCGGAGGTCGGCCGCACGGCATGGTTGCCAGCCGATTTGATTGACGCTAACGTTAACGTCAACCAAAACGGGCTTCTGCCATCTTAAGCGAAAACTTCATTCTGCACCGAACGATCGTTCACTTTTTACCGGGCCCCCATGCCAGCTTCGCCAGCCACGCCGACCTACACCATCACCGATCTTGCCCGCGAGTTCGATGTGACGCCCCGCGCCATCCGCTTCTACGAGGACCAGGGGCTGCTCTCGCCCGAGCGCGAAGGGCCGGGCGGGCGCAAGCGTGTCTACAACGGCCGCGAGCGCACCCGCCTCAAGCTCACGCTGCGCGGCAAGCGCCTCGGCCTGACGCTCAACGAGATCCGGGAGATCCTCGATCTGTACGAATCGCCGCGCGACACCGCGCCGCAGCTCGAGCGCTTCCTGCATTCCCTGGCCCTGCACCGCGGCACGCTGGAGCGCCAGCTCGAAGACCTGCAGGCCCAGCTGGCCGAGATCGACCAGCACGAGCAGCAATGCCGCGCCTTGCTCGCCGCCCAGTCCGGTGCGGACGACGCAGCAATCGGCGTTAAAAGTGCCTGATGCGCTGTTTTCGCGGCGCTGCCGCCGGATTTAGTTGACGTTTACGTAAACGTAAATAAAATAGCTTCGCAACCCGCCCGGCACCGGCAATGCCCCGGCAAAACAGAGGAGAATCCATGCCCGCAGCCTCCGACCCCACCATCGATCGCGCCTCGGAAACAACGCTCGGCGCCGCCCGCATGGACGCCATCGCCACCAGCTTCTCGCGCCAGGGCCTGATGACCGCGTTCGGCGCGGCGCTGACGCGGGTCGAGCGCGGCGAGGTGGAGATCGCCATGCCGTGGTCCGAGGGCGTGACCCAGCAGCATGGCTTTTTCCATGGCGGTGCGGTGGGCGCGCTGGCCGACAGTGCCTGCGGCTACGCGGCCTTGTCGATGGTGGCCGACGGCGAGGCCGGCCTCACCGCCGAGTACAAGATCAACCTGCTGTCGCCCGCGCAGGGCGAGCGCCTGATCGCCGTGGGCCGCGTGCTCAAGCCGGGCCGCACCCTGATCGTGGCGCAGGGCGAAGTCTTCTGCGAGAAGGGCGGCGTGCGCAAGCAGGTGGCCACCATGCTGATGACGCTGTGCGTCGTTCGCACGCTCGGCCACGTATGAGACCAAGACACAACGGATCGCACGGATAACGACAAGGAGACCGCCATGACTGAGTTGCCCGGCCTGAATTTCCGCCTCGGCGAAGACATCGACATGCTGCGCGCGAGCGTGCGCAACTGGGCGCAGGCCGAACTGGCCCCGCGCGCCGCCGAGATCGACCGCACCGACCAGTTCCCGATGGACGCCTGGAAGAAGATGGGCGACCTGGGCGTGCTGGGCATCACGGTGGCCGAGGAATACGGCGGCGCCAACA
>NZ_JBFRFX010000035.1:0-70582 GCF_052115045.1 Cupriavidus sp. 2TAF22 | reverse complement strand
CAGGGACTCAGACGAAGTCCTTGTACTTGTCGAGGGTGCGCACGGGCTTGGCGAGCGCATCGCGGCGGAACGGGTCGCCGAGCTCGCGGGTGCACATGATCTCGATGATGGTGGTCTTGCCGTGATTCATCTGCAGATCGATGGCGCGCTTGAGCGCCGGGCCCACGTCTTCGAGCTTGTCCACCACGATGCCCTCGGCGCCCATGGCGCGGGCGATCTCGGCGAAGCTTTGGTTGTCCAGCTCCCCCGCGACGAAGCGGCGGTTGTAGAAGTCGACCTGGTTCTTCTTCTCGGCGCCCCACTGGCGGTTGTGGAACACCACGGCGGTGACCGGGATATTGTGGCGCACGCAGGTCATGGTCTCCATCAGGCTCATGCCCCAGGCGCCGTCGCCGGCATAGGACACGGCCGGGCGGTGGGGCGCGGCCACCTTGGCGCCGATGATGGTGGGGAAGGCGTAGCCGCAGTTGCCCCAGCTCATGGCGGCGAAGAAGCTGCGCGGCTTGTTGAAGCGCAGGTAGCTGTTGGCCACCGAGTTGATATTGCCGATGTCGGTGGAGACCATCACGTCCTCGGGCATGGCTTTCTCCAGCTCGCGCAGCACCTGGCGCGGATGCAGGTAGTGGCCGCCATTGGGCGTGCGCTCCTGCTTCTGCTCCTCGATCATGTCCAGGCTGTAGGGGTCGCGCTCGTGGGTCCATTCGTCGAGCTCTTTCTCCCAGGCGGCCTTCTCGGCGGCGATCTGGCCGGCGCGCTCTTCGCGCGAGGCGTCGCACACCAGGGTGCGCCCGGCCAGGCGCCCGGTCAGCGCCACGGCGGCGGCCTTGGCGTCGCCGCAGATGCCCACGGAGATCTTCTTGACCAGGCCGAGCATCTTGTGGTCGGCATCGATCTGGATGATCTTGGCCTGCTTGGGCCAGTAGTCCATGCCGTGCTGGGGCAGGGTGCCGAAGGGTCCGAGGCGCGAGCCGAGGGCGACCACCACGTCGGCGCGGGCGAGCAGCTTCATGGCGGCCTTGGAGCCCTGGTAGCCGAGCGGGCCGCACCACAGCGGATGGCTGGCGGGGAAGGAATCGTTATGCAGGTAGCTGTTGACCACCGGCGCGCCGAGGCGCTCGGCGAGTGCCTGGCATTCGGCGATGGCATCGGCCATGACCACGCCGCCGCCGGAGATGATGACGGGGAACCTGGCCTGGGCGAGCAGCTCGGCGGCTTCGTTGAGGCGTTGTTCGCCGCCGGGGCCGCGGTCCAGGCGCTGCGGGCGGGGGATCTCGGCCTGGATCTGGCCGTAGAAGTAGTCGCGCGGGATATTGAGCTGGGTGGGTCCCATCTCGGCCATGGCGCGGTCGAAGCAGCGGCCGGTGAACTCGGCCATGCGTGCCGGGTGGGTGACATGGCCCTGGTACTTGGTGAACTCCTGGAACATCGGCAGCTGCTTGGCTTCCTGGAAGCCGCCGAGGCCGATGCCCATGGTGCCGGCCTCGGGGGTGACGATGACCACGGGGCTGTGGGCCCAGTAGGCGGCGGCGATGGCGGTGACGCAGTTGCTGATGCCGGGGCCGTTCTGGCCGATGACGACGCCGTGGCGGCCGGAGACGCGGGAATAGCCGTCGGCCATGTGGCCGGCGCCCTGCTCGTGCACCACGGGGATGAGGCGGATGCCGGCGGGGGCGAAGATGTCCATGGCGTCCATGAAGGCGGAGCCCATGATGCCGAACATGTCGGTGACGCCGTTGGCGGCGAGGGTTTCGACAAAGGCTTCCGAGGGGGTCATGGCCTGCGGGCCGGTGGTGGCGGGGGCGTCGGTGGTGGCCTGGCGCAGGGATTCGGGGAGGTGTTCGCTCATGGTGGTGGGTCTCCGGGCTTCGATCTCAAAACGGAACCAAACGTTCCGAAAAGTGTTTGTGAGTCGAATGTAGGATGAGACCGAGCGATGGTCAACATGAAATTCAAATAAACGGAACGATTTGTATCTTAAAGTGAACCAAATCTGGTCGTGGACCCACAGTTACCCCCGGCTGGCTCTAACCGCAACGGGGCACGCTTCCTACCATAGGGCTACACCGCGCTTGGAGCGGACCGAGGCGATCCCGCCGGCAGAACGGGACGCCACCAGAACGAGAGGACGCAAAGACGTCCCAACCAGACGGAGACACGGCATGCCTCATGCTTATTACCTCTTCCTCCTCGAGCAGGCACCGCCCCGGTGCCACGCCCCTGTTGCCGGCACTCGCGCAGCACGCCAGACGGCACTGCACGCCGGCACGCAACCCAGTCAATCTTGAGGAGGTTCATCATGCGTTGGATCAAGCAGCTTGCAGCAAGCGTAGTGCTGGCGGCCGTCGTCGCCCCGGGCGCCTATGCGCAGAGCAGGGAAGTCGTGATCGCCTACCAGGACATGGTGGTGCCATGGCGCTATGCGCAGGACATGAAGGAAGTCGAGAAGCAGACCGGCTACAAGGTTTCGTTCCGCCAGTTCGGCGGTGGCGGCGACGTGATCCGGGCGATGGCTTCCGGCCAGATCGCCATCGGCGAAGCCGGTACCTCGCCGATTGCCTCGGCGCTGTCGCAAGGGCTGGACGTGGAACTGTTCTGGATCCTTGACGACATCAATGCGGCCGAAGCCATGGTGGCGCGCAACGGCAGCAATATCAACAGCGTGGCCGACCTCAAGGGCAAGCGGGTGGGCGTGCCCTTCGTCTCCACCACGCACTACCACACGCTGGTGGCGCTGGAGCAGGCCAGGATCAATCCGCGCGACGTCAAGATCATGAACATGCGCCCGCCCGAAGTGGCGGCGGCCTGGGAGCGCGGCGACATCGATGCCACCTTTATCTGGGATCCGGTGCTGGCCAAGCTCAAGCAGTCGGGCAAGGTGCTGGTGACGTCGGGCAAGATCGCCAGCGAGACCGGCAAGGCCACCTTCGACGGCATGATCGCCAACAAGAAGTTCGCGCGCGAGAACCCCGAGTTCATGGTCAAGTTCGTCAAGATCCTGGCCGCGGCGGACGAAAAATACCGGCAGGACAAGGCCGGCTGGAGTGCCGACTCTCCCATGGTGAAGGCTGTCGCCAAGGTATCGGGCGCCAAGGCTGAAGCGGTGCCGGCCAGCATGGCGCTGTACAACTTCCCCACGCTCGACGAGCAGGCCTCGCCGCGCTGGCTGGGTGGCGGCGCGGCCAAGGCGCTGCAGTCCGCGGCGCAATTCCTCAAGGAACAGGGCACCATCCAGACCGTGTTGCCGGACTATGGCCCGGGCGTGAATGCCGAGTGGGTGCGGCGCGCGCTGGCCAAGACGCCGGCCTGATCTGCGCGCGCCGCATGGCGCGATGAAGGACGGTTGCCGCGGCGCGGGCGATGCCCGCCGCGCGGCCTCGACACACTCTCTTCGGAAGTTTGCAGCTATGGCCAAACTCGAAATCGACAACCTCAGCGTGAACTACGGCGGCCGCGGCGGCGCCGAGACGCTGGCCCTGTCGCAGGTCAATCTCACCATGGAGCGCGGCGACTTCGTGGTCGCGCTGGGCGCCTCCGGGTGCGGCAAGACGACCCTGCTGTCGTGCATTGCCGGTTTCATGCAGCCCTCGGAAGGCGAGATCCGCCTCGACGGCAGATCCGTGCACGGCCCCGGTGCCGAGCGTGGCGTGGTGTTCCAGAAGCATGCACTGATGCCCTGGCTCAATGTGCTGGACAACGTGGCGCTGGGCCTGCGCCTGCGCGGCGTGCCGCGTGCCGAGCGCCTGCGCATCGCGCAGGAGAAGCTGGCGCTGGTGGGACTGGAGAAGGTGGCGGCCAAGCCGGTCTACCAGCTGTCCGGCGGCATGCAGCAGCGCGTGGGCATTGCCCGCACGCTGGCCAACGATCCCGCGGTGATGCTGATGGACGAGCCGCTCGGCGCGCTGGATGCGCTCACCCGCGAATCGATCCAGGCGCTGATCCTCAAGCTGTGGGCGGCCGAGCAGAAGATCGTTTTCTTCATCACCCACAGCGTGGAGGAAGCGCTCTTCCTGGCCACCCGCCTGATCGTGATGACGCCGTCGCCGGGACGCATCGCGCATACCTACGAGATGCCGTTCGCGCGCCGCTACATTGCCTGCGGCGATGCACGCGAGGTGAAGTCCGACCCGGAGTTCATCCGCTATCGCGAAGAAATCGTCAACCTGATCCATGCCACGCCCTGAGGAGCCCGCCATGTCCGCTTCCGTTCAACGACTCGACCCTGCGCCGGGCGCCGGTGCCGTGGCCGCCGCGCCCGCCGCGCGCCGCATGAAGGCCGTCTCCGGCTATCGCCTGCCCGGCGAAGGCAGCAGTTCGCGCATCTCCACCATCACCGTGGCGTCGCTGCTGGCGCTGTGGTGGATCGCCAGCCACCTGCGCTGGCTGCCGCCACTGTTCCTGCCCACGCCGGAATCCATCATCAACGCGTTTATCGATGCCTGGAACGGCAATGTGCAAGGCGGCCTGCCGCTGACCGAGCATTTCCGCGCCAGCATGGTGCGCGTGTTCGGCGCCTTCGCGCTGGCCACCGTGACGGCGGTGCCGATCGGCGTGATGATGGGCGTGTCGCGCATCGCCCGCGGCGTGTTCGATCCGCCCATCGAGTTCTACCGTCCGCTGCCGCCGCTGGCCTACCTGCCGCTGATCGTGATCTGGTTCGGCATCGACGAAACCTCCAAGATCCTGCTGATCTTCCTGGCCTGCTTCGCGCCGCTGGCCATGTCGGCGCAGGCCGGCGTGCGCTCGGTCACCATCGAGCAGATCAACGCGGCGTATTCGATGGGGGCCAACCCGTGGCAGGTGATCCGCCATGTGGTGATCCCGGCCGCGCTGCCGGACATCCTGACGGGCATGCGCATCGCCATCGGCTTCGGCTGGACCACGCTGGTCGCCGCCGAGATGGTGGCCGCCACGGCGGGGCTGGGGCAGATGGTACTGAATGCGTCGAACTTCCTGCGCACCGACGTGGTGATCATGGGTATCGGGCTGATCGGCCTGATCGCCTATACCTTCGACCTGCTGATGCGCAAGATGGAGACGTGGCTGGTGCCGTGGAAGGGGAGGATGTAAGGGTCGAGGGTTGCCGGTTGCCGGGCGGTGGCATGCTCCGCCCGGTTTCTGTTTATGCAATGACCTTGGGCAAACCGACGCGTAGCATTCCCGTGTCCAGCGGCGTCGGTTATCCCGGCAGTACATACTTATAGCCCGGCGTCTGTGCCGAAGTCCGATGGTCTGTGTTCAGGATCACGACCCGATGATCACGACCCCACACATCAAGAAAATGGTAGATGCTTTCTAATTCATCCTCGTGGATCTCTTCCAACGCCTCGTCCAAGATCAGCGTACCCCCGGCTCGCCATTGGTGATTCTCAAGAAGCTCACGAAGAACTGCGTCTGCTCGTCGTCCCTGACCAATCTCGGTCATCTCGCGTCTGCCAAAAAATGCGACGGTGCGCCCCCAGCGATGTAACGCCCAAAACAATTCGGTCAACAGGGTCGTCTTCCCGCATCCCGACCGGCCTAATACCCAGTTGACTCCAAAATTGAAGTTCACCTCTGGATAACGGATTCCTGTCAGGGGGGAGTGCGCTTCGGCGAGCCGGATTCCCTGCTCACCCTCTTCAAGGCTCACCCAAGGAATACGGTTTACCAGCGGCAAGTTGGAAACTGCGTGAAAAGATGATGCCGTGCTTAGCAGGCCGGAACCGGCCACAAAGAGGCGGATGGACTCCCGGTCTACGGCAAGGAGCGCGGACAGAAGGAACGCAGCAAGCGAGGCTTCCACCTTCGCGAGCAGCAAAGAGCTGAGGCACAGCATCAGCAGGATATGGAAGGTCCCCTCGAGTAGGAGCGCCAGCTCCACCTTCTTTAGATAGAGCCGTACCTTGGCTTCGGTCCAACGTTGGAGCGATGGCAACGCCAGCACGGCTCTCATCCGCCTAGTTCGCGTAGTCTGGCCCAGTCTAGCTGTCGCCAGGTCGAATGACGCCCAATCGCGAATAGTGAGCACAAATGTCCGACTCGCCTCCAGCATTTTTTCTCTTGCCAACACAATTCCACGGTAGTTCCTGGAGTAAAAAAACCAAACCAGGATTACAAAACCAGCTATGAAACCAATACCCAAAGCGCCCGCCGCGAAAACCAGTGACATAGCGAAAAGCGAAAACACAGCAAGAGCCCAAGTAAAGTCGTGAAGGTAGTACGAGAAGCCCTCTTGTGCAACGTCGAGGTCGACGGGAACTCTCCTCTCGATCTCTATGTTTGGCGACGACGATCGGAAGATCGAAAGGGAAAGGCTCTTGAAGGTTTTACGCCTGACATGATGCTCAAGTGCCATCCCACCAAGTATCGTGAGCGAGAAAGCTCCCATGGCTGACCAGATGGCTTCACGTGTCAACGAACCATGGCTTCCAATAAGGCGTGCCACATTCGCATCGAGATAGGCGGCGAGGATAAAGACAGGAAAGTACCAGCGCACAAAACGCGGAATAACCGGGGCTTTGCCGCTTCTATCTGGCGACTGAGCTTCCCTTAGGGGCGGGTCTAAATGACTCCGAGGCTCTGAAAGTTCAGAATATCCATCACGTGAAATTCCATCCGCACCGCATACCCTGAGCGCCCCTTCAGTTACAAGCTGATCCAACAGCGTTTTGGCTTTCATTCTATTTGGCAGATCGAGTGAAATTAGCTGGGTTGACAGGCTCAGCGGCACATCTCGATCTACTGCGCAACACACGGATCGGATCAGGAGCAATCTTTGCTTTTGGCCCTCCGACAGTTCGTCAGGCGCTAGCAATTTCTCAAAGGGCGTTGGAAGTTCTCCCAGGCCAAGCTCGCCCCACATCCCGAGCCGACGAAGAAGCCGGCATCGTAGTGGACCCCGGCCCAACAGATTCACGTACAGCGGCGCCGCCCAGATGGTGTCCTTGCCGTCGAAGGTAACGCATGATGAATTCCCTACCGGAATCCGGCTACACGTCGCATCGATATGCGCTTGAGCGCTCTTAAGTGCTTTCCACGCCTGCACCTCGCGCGGAATTGCGAGAAGTGCCGCGAACAGCGGCATCGAGACCCAGAACACCGTTACACCTGCCTCACCGAGTGACATCCCAGGAACGACACCAATTGCTCCAATCGCGGCCAAGGGAAGAATTCTCAGTAGTATTCCCAAGTAGGTCTCGGAAATCTTTGCGCCTGAGTCGAGTGCTCGCCAAAGACGCTCCTGCCTACTCAGAGCATCAAAGCGCGCGGCGCTCGCCTGTTTCATTTCATCGAGCCCCAGTACTCCGAGTCTCCTGGCGATAAGTGTGTTGAACTCTGCGTTCCGGCTTGTAACCGTTTCATTGACGCGCAACAAGGCGTAGACGCTAATCCATTGCAGTACAAATACCATCCCGCTTACCAGAGCCACGCCAATCAAAACACCTAACGCTTGCAAATTAAAAAATGATCCTATTATCGCCAGCGTGGCAACTATTGCTATAAAATTCCCGACAAGATCCTCCCTTGCCAGTGCAAAATCCAACCGCTGTTGAAGGAATCTGTATAGGGTCCTCGCCTGATCCCCGTCGTCGTATTTGTGCACTCTGGCGCAATGCTGGAGATGATCGCTAGCCATGGTGATGGAACTGGCAACCAAGCGAGCGAGGACCCGGCCGAGAAAGATACGAACCAATCCCAGGATGGAGATCAATATCAAAGCGCGCGGGCTTGGATCGCGAAGCATGAGAGCAACTACAAAAAAAAGAGCGTACTGGGCCGCGAAGCTAGCGCACTTCAACGCGCAGTAGAACAGTGAGAAGGGCTGTAGCGAGAATCGGGAAGGGGCGCGCGGCGAGTTCAAGATGATGTCTTGGCATAGGTGTCGAAGGCGCGGTTTAACTTGTACTCGCGCAGGTCTGCAACGTGCTCGGTGAGGGTGGTCGCACGCCGATCAAAAAATCGGGCGACTACGCCAAGTTCAACCCTGATGGGGACAAGTTCCGTGCCGTCTTGAGTTTCACGCCAACGAGATTCGCCATAATGTCGTGTCGAGGCTGCCTTGGTGGGTAGGATCACCAGCCAAGTTGGCGGGTGAGAACCTTCGGCCGCCAACCGCCGGATTCAAGTATTGAAATTAATAATTGGTTGATAAATAGGGTTAACCATTGTTATTAAGGTTTGGATGATAAAATCTGAAATTTCCGAATTGAGATTTATGGCGTAAAAAATTTCTAAATAGAAAATCTGAAATTTCTCAACTTAACTCAATGAAATATGATTGGAGATAGAAGGCATGCGCGGGTAACCCATTGATTCCACCTGGAATTCAGGTTGAAGTACCTTATTGGGTGCGTTGCGATCGCGCAACGTTGCACTACGCGGGCGCCCACCGAGCGAGAATTTTCCGCCGCTCGCCAATTGAAACCAGTGGCTAACGCACCGCTTACTCGGCAGCAAGCCCTCGTCGCGGGAAAACGCCTAAGGGTCCATTGGACTACCGTCTACCGCCTTCGACGCCGCTTCCACAACGACCCAGTGGCGAGTGCCCTGAGGCGTTCGCGGCGAGGCCCAAATTCGGGTCGGAGACCACCCCGACAGCGCGGCGGCGACCCAGTCTTGCGACGACAGGCAAGGGGGCGTTTAATTACCTGGAGGACGTCCAGGGAGCATCTATGGCGCGCTGCACAAATTGTGAGCTCGAGAATGCCGTTGGCGCCAGTTTTTGTGAGCAGTGCGGCAACCGGCTCCCGCGTCTCTGCGTGCGCTGTGGCCACGAAATGAATCCGACGGCGCGCTTCTGCAGTGCTTGCGGCGAGCCCGTCAGTGAATTGCCGCAACCCGCCGCCGCCGCCCCCGTTCATTACACGCCACCGCATCTGGCCGAGCGTATCCGGGCCGAGCAGGCGGCGCTGGAAGCCCGGGGAGATACCGCTGGCGAACGCAAGACAATCACCGTCCTGTTTGCCGATATGGCGGGCTCGACCACCCTGATCCACGACCTGGACCCGGAAGAGGCCCATCACCTGATCACCCCCGTCATCGAGCTGATGATGGAGGCCGTGCATTACTACGAGGGGTACGTGGCCAAGTCATTGGGCGACGGCATTCTCGCGCTGTTCGGCGCACCGATCGCGCATGAGGACCATACCCAGCGCGCATTGTTCGCGGCGCTGCGCATGCAGGAGGCGATGCGCCGGCACAGCGACCGGCTCCGGCTGGAGCAGGGCATCTCGCTGCAGATCCGGGTGGGCGTCCACACGGGCGAGGTGGTCGTGCGCTCGATCCGCAAGGACGACCTGCACACTGACTATGATCCGGTGGGGCACACGATCCACATTGCCGCGCGGATTGAAACAATGGCTGCGCCCACATCCATTCTCGTCAGCGAATCCACCCACAAGCTCGCCGAAGGGTATTTCGAGTTCAAGGCGCTGGGAGAGGCCCTGGTCAAAGGCATCCCCAAACCGCTCGTGG
This sequence comes from Cupriavidus sp. 2TAF22, assembly GCF_052115045.1. Lineage (NCBI taxonomy): Bacteria > Pseudomonadati > Pseudomonadota > Betaproteobacteria > Burkholderiales > Burkholderiaceae > Cupriavidus > Cupriavidus sp. 2TAF22. The sequence goes on along the minus strand of NZ_JBFRFX010000035.1, from coordinate 61,129 downwards.
TCTACGAGGTGCTGGGTCTCGGGGCGTTGCGCACGCGCCTGCAGGTGGCGGCTCACCGCGGCCTGGCTCGCTTCGTCGGCCGCGAAGCCGAACTGGAGGCGCTGCACCTGGCGCTGGACCAGTCCGTGGCCGGGCACGGGCAGATCGTCGCGGTGGTGGGGGAGGCCGGCGTCGGCAAGTCGCGCCTGTTCCACGAGTTCAAGGCGCGCTCGCAGAGCGGATCCCTGGTGCTGGAGACTTTTTCGGTCTCGCATGGCAAAGCCTTTGCCTATCTGCCCCTGATCGAGCTCCTGAAGAACTACTTTCAGATCACCGCCCAGGACGACAAGCGGCGATGCCACGAGAAGGTCACGGGCAAGGTCCTCACGCTGGAGCGCAGCCTCGAGGACCTCATGCCCTATCTGCTCTATCTGCTGGGTATCGTCGGGCCCGGCTCGGCGCTGGCGGACATGGGCGCAGACCTTCGGCGCGAGCGCACGTTCGAGGCGATCACGCGCCTGCTGGAGCGAGAAAGCCGGAATCAGCCCATTGAGCTGCTGTTCGAAGACCTGCAATGGCTGGATAACGAGACAGAAGCCTTTCTCGCTTACCTCGTCGAGCGGGCGGCGGATGCCCGGATTCTCCTCCTTGTGAACTACCGCGCCGAGTACCAGCCCGCCTGGGTCAGGCAGGACAATTGCACGGAATTGCGGCTCGCCCCGCTTGGTCCTGCCGAGGCGCAAGGCCTGCTCGGCGGCTTGCTGGGCGATGACCCCGGTCTCGGGCCGCTCAGGCAGCTCATCCTGGAAAAAACCGAGGGCAACCCCTTCTTCATGGAGGAGGTCGTCCAGACCCTCGCCGAGGAAAAGGCGCTGCTCGGTGAGCCCGGCCGGTACCGCATCGAGAAGACCCCGGCCGCGCTGCATATTCCGACCACGGTACAGGGCGTGCTCGCGGCGCGCATGGATCGGCTGCCATCCGCGCAGAAGGAACTGTTGCAGACCCTGGCCGTGATCGGCAAGGCATTCCCGTTGAGCCTGATCCGGCAGGTCACCGGGCAGCCGGAAGACCGCCTGTATCCGTTGTTGGCCGGTCTGCAGGCCGGAGAGTTTATCTACGGGCAACCCGCCTTTCCGGAGGTGGAGTATGCGTTCAGGCACGCGCTGACTCAGGAGGTCGCGGGCAACTCCCTGCTCTCGGAACAGCGCTGCGCATTGCATGAACGCACGGGGCGGGCCATCGAGGCCCTCTTCCGTCAGCAGTTGAAAGGCCACTGCAGCGAACTGGCCCATCACTACAGTCACAGCGGCAACATCCCCAAGGCGGTGGAGTACCTGCATTGTGCCGGGCGTCAGGCCGTTGAGCGTTCGGCGCATCTCGATGCCATCCGTCACCTGAGTACGGCCCTGGAACTGCTCGAGCGCCTGCCCGACACGCCGGAGCGCGCAGGCCAGGAGCTTGCATTGCGCGTCACGCTGGGGCCCGCCCTGATTGCCGCGAGAGGTTATGCCTCGCCGGAGGTGGAGGCCACCTATACCCGGGCGCTGACCTTGTGCGAACTCGCTGGCAACACCCCTCAGCGCTTCGAGGTGAAGTTGGGAATGCGCGCTTTCTATTCGCTTCGTGCGCAGCACGAAACCGCGTATGTGCTAGGGGAGGCGCTGCTCAGGTTTGCCGAGGATGCGCAAGATACGGCGTTGCTCGGACAGGCGCACGTTGCGCTGGGAGGCACTTCACTATACCTGGGCGAGTTCCACGAGGCGCGGGCGCACCTGGAGCGTGGGCTTGCCCACTATGAACCTGAGTCGATCGCCCCTGGCGCACTGTTCGGTCAGGATTACGGGGTCCGTGGCCGCAGCCTCCTGGCATGGGTCTTATGGCATCTTGGCCTGCCGGCGCAAGCCAGCCAGGCCACCCAGGATGCACTGACCCTGGCCCGGAAGATTACGCATCCTTTCAGCCTCGCGCTCGGCCTGGCCTTTGCGGCCGAGCTGCATCAGTACCGGCGCGACGTACAACTGACCAGGGAGTGCGCCGAAGCCGCCATCACGCTCTCGACCGAGCACGGGTTTCCCTTCTGGCTCGCATGGGGCACCATCCTGCGGGGTTGGGCGTTGGCCGAACAGGGGAGCCGTGAAGAGGGCATCGTCCAGATCCGCCGTGGCCTGGCCGCCTACCAGGCCACGGGGGCCGAGCTGGGCCGGCCTTATTTCCTGGCCCTGCTGGCCCAGGTCTACGAGGACGCCGGACAAACCGAGGCCGGACTCGACGTGCTGGCCGACGGGCTCTCCATGATCGGCAATACGCGGGAACGCCACTACGAAGCGGAACTGCATCGGCTCCAGGGGGAATTGCTTCTCCATCGGCCGGGCGGGTCCGCCGACCCTGAAGCGGCGGAAGCGTGTTTTCATCGGGCCATCGCGATTGCCCGGCAGCAAGGCGGGAAGTCGCTTGAGCTGCGCGCGGCGCTGAGCCTCGCCCGGCTATGGGAACACCAGGACAAGGCGGAAGCCGCGCGGCAGACGCTGGCCGGGATTCACGCGTCCTTCACGGAAGGGTTCGACACCGCCGACTGGCAGCAGGCCAAGGCCCTGCTGGATGCCGCGATCGAAGGCCGGATGTAAGTCCGCAATCTTTATTCTGTTTGAATCACCCGTTCTCTACCTGGCAAACGGCGGCGTCCATGCAGGCTGCTCAGAAAGTAGCGGCCAGCTCCCTGGCCGTTTCCTGCAGGCGTGGCACGAACTCCAGCGAGCGCGACAGCGGCGAGCGGGCCGTGGGTGCATGCACCGCCAGCGCCGCAACCACATGTCCGCGCTCGTCGCGCACCGGCACCGCCACGCAGGAAATGCCAGCGACGAATTCCTCGTTGTCCACGCCGAGCTGCTTGTGCGCGCTGCGGTCCAGCTCGGCTTCGAGCAGTTCCACGTCGGTGATGGTGTTGGGCGTGAAGCGCTCCAGCGGCAGTTGCCGCACCAGCGCCGCGCGTTGCTCGCGCGGCAGCAGCGACAGCAGCAGCTTGCCGCTGGCCGAGCAGTGCAGCGGCACGCGCGAGCCCGGCTTCAGGTCCAGCCGCAGCGGCCACGGCGCTTCCATGCGATCCAGGTACAGCACCGAGGTTTCGTGCAGCATGGTCAGGTTGACCGTCTCGCCGATGTCCGCCACCAGTCGCGCCAGGATGGCGTGGCGCAGCTGGCGCGTGCCCGAATGCGTGACGATGGCCACGCCCAGCCGGGACAGGCGCGGTCCTACCGCGTAGGCGTTGCGCGCGCCGGGCTCGCGGATCACCAGCCCGCCGGACTCCAGCGCGCCAAGCATGCGGTGCAGCGAGGCCTTGGGCGCTTCGAAGCCCTGCATGATCTCCGCCAGCGAGAGAGGGCGGTCGGCCGCCACCAGGAACTCGAGCAGGGCGAAGGCGCGCAGCGTGGGCGTGTCGCGGTCCGCCGCCGGGTCCGGCGGGACGCCGGGCGCCGGCGCGGCCTCCTCCTCTTCGTCCAGGTCCACGGCGGTGACCGCCTGGCGGGCATTCCGTGGTGCTTTTGCCTTAGGTGCTTCAGGAGGCGCCTTGCGCGCCGCCGCAGTTGCTGATGCCGATTTCAATCCAACCTCCGTTCCGGAAAACGAGACAGATTGATTGTACTTCCGGAACGCCAGGGGCTGCTACCCAGGTCGCCCTGCCGTGGGGGTGAGCGCGCGCTCCGGCCAGCCTTTCGCGCAGGGCTGGCCGGATCGAAGGCGCGCGCCGGCTGCCTCAGGCGGCGACCGCAAGCGGCCGGTCGCCGGCGATGGTGGTGCGGTGCAGTTCGCGGTCGAAGCCGTCGTAGTCGTTCATGGCGAGATGCTGCGTGCAGCGGTTGTCCCAGACCGCCAGCGCGCCGCGCGTCCAGCGGAAGCGGCAGGTGAACTCCGGCCGCACCGCGTGGCTGTAGAGGTACTGCAGCAGGGGCGCGCTTTCTTCCTCGGTCATGCCTTCGAAGCGCAGCGTGTAGGTGCTGTTGACGTAGAGCGCCTTCTTGCCGGTGGCCGGATGCACGCGCACCACCGGGTGCGTGACCTCGCTGCTGGCGCGCGCATCGGTGCGCACGTCCATCTTGTGCGCCGGATCGCCGTTGTTGACCACCGCGCCCATGGCGCCGTACGAGCGCACCGGGCTGTGCACGGCGCGCAGGTTGTCCAGCACCGCCTTCAGGCCATCCGACAGCGCATCGTAGGCGCGGTACATATTGGTCCACAGCGTGTCGCCGCCATAGGGCGGGATCACGCGCGCATAGAGCGCGGAGCCCATCGGCGGCTGCTCGGCGTAGCTCATGTCGGAATGCCACAGGCCGCCGAAATTGCGCCGGGTCTGTTCCGTCTTGCCTTTCATCACCGGCAGGATTTCCGGGTGGCCCTGCAGCGCGCGGATGAACGGCACTTCGAGCAGTTCGCCGAAATGCGCGCTGAAGGCCTTGTGCTGCCCGGGCGTGAGTTCCTGGCCGCGGAAGAAGATCACCAGGTGCGCATGCAGCGCGGCGCGGATCTCGGCGAAGGTTTCCGCCGGCAGCGGCTTTGCCAGGTCGACTCCGCCGATCTCCGCACCGAGCGCGCCGGCGATGGGCTGGACTTCGATAAAACGGTATTGCGTCATGGTTGGTCTCCGTGGTGGATGCGGCAGGCTGCGGTCAATGGCCGATGGCCGGTGGCGCCGCGGTTCATTGGATGGTGATGCTGGCGCTGTGCACCAGCGTGCCCCACTTGCGCGCCTCCGCCTCGATATAGCGGCCGAACGGCTGGGGGCCGGCGCCCGAGACGATGCCGCCCATCTCTTCGAGCTTGCGGCGCACGTCGGGCAGGTTCAGCACCGCCTGCAGCTCTGCGTCGAGCCGGGCCACGATGGGTTTGGGGGTGGCCGCCGGCACCAGCACGCCGAACCATCCCGCGATCTCGTAGCCGCGCAGGCCGGCCTCGGCCATGGTGGGCACGTCCGGCAACTGCGGCGAGCGCTGCGCGCTGGTGATGGCCAGCGCGCGCAGCTTGCCGGCCTTCACCAGCGGCAGCGCGGACGGCATGTTGTCGAACATCAGCGGCACGTGGCCGGCCATGGTGTCGTTCAGGCCCGGCGCGCTGCCCTTGTACGGCACGTGGGTCAGGCGCAGGCCGGCGGTGGTGGCGAACAGTTCGCCCGCCAGGTGCAGCGAGGTGCCGGCGCCCGGCGTGGCAAAGCTGAGCGGCGCCGGCTGCCGCTTGCCGTAGTCGACCAGTTCCTGCACCGAATGCACCGGCAGCGCCGGGTTGACCACCAGCAGGTTCGGCACCGCCATCAGCATGGTCACCGGCGCCAGGTCCTTGAGCGGGCTATAGGGCAGGTCGGGATAGAGCGAAGGGTTGATGGCGATGGGGCCGATATTGCCCATCACGATGGTGTAGCCGTCGCCCGGCTGCTTGGCGACGTAGTCGGTGCCCACGTTGCCGCCGGCGCCGGCCTTGTTTTCCACCACCACGGGCTGGCGCAGCCGCTCGCTGAGCTTCTGGCCGACGATGCGCGCCAGCATGTCGGTCGAGCCGCCCGGCGGGTAGGGCACCACCCACTTGATCGGCCGGGAGGGCCAGGCGTCGGCGGCACGCGCGGCAAGCGGGGCGGTGGCCGCAGCCAGTGCGGCCAGGGAGGCAAGGATAAGGAGGGCGCGGGCGCGCGCGGGGGCCAAGGGTGTCATGTTTGTCTCCGTAAGGAACGAGGCGCGGTACTTGCCGCGGCCTTCTCATTGCTTTAGTATGTTCACTAGATGAACGTATAGTCCTCTAGGTGAACGGTTGGCGAATGAAGAATAATAGATCGATCCAGCGGTGTCTAGCCATCCTGCAGGCGTTCCGCCACAACGGGCGTCCCACGCTGGCGGAGCTTTCGCGCGCGGTGGACCTGCCGCATCCCACGGTGCTGCGCTTTCTGCTGACGCTGGAAGAGGACGCCTATGTGGCGCGCGAAGGCAATCGCTGGCGCCTGACCACCCGCATCTTCGAGATCGGTTTCGCGGCGCTGGAAAGCCTCGGCGTGACCGAAGCCGTGCAAGAAGGACTGCAGCAGCTCGCCGACGCCTACTCCGGCACGGCCAACCTGGGCGAAGCCAATCCGGAGGGCGTGATCATCATCGGGCGGGCCATGGCGCCCGCCGAGCGGCGCCGGCTGGTGGTGATGAACCTGCGCGTCGGCAGCGTGCTGCCGCCCGGCAGCGCGCTGGCGATGGCCTTGCCGCTGCCGCCGGGCGAATGGAGCGTGCTGGCCTACCCGGAGAGCAACCAGGTATCGGTTTCGGTGCCGGTGCCCGCCGCGGGGTCGCGGCAGTTGTCGCTGGGCATCTCCACCTCGGCGGGCGAGGCGACGCCGGAGCGGATTCCGGCGGAGATCGTGCCCGCGCTGCAAAGGGCGGCGGCCAATATCAGCCGCCTGATCGGGCTGGCGCCGGTGTGAGCTGCCGCGGGCCGCGCCTGGCCGTTGATCGCACGGAAAAAACGGACTCTGCACCTCGCAGGCGGCGCTTTGCCGTCGCAGCGCTTTCCTCACATGCCTGCCAAGGCACGGCGGATGCTAAAGTTCGCCCTTGTCGATACATGCATACCCAATCATGAATGTATTGACATGGCCGCAACAGCGTCGCCCGGGAAGTCCTGCCGGCGGCGCCGCGGCATCCCTCGGCATGCCGGCGGACATGTATCCGCGGCGGCCGTCTCCTTGCCAAGCAGCACAACCGTTACGAAGAGACACCCGTGAGATCTGCCTCCCTCGAATCCTTCCTGGCCGGGGTTGCCCGGCGCGACCCTGACCAGCCTGAGTTCCTCCAGGCCGTGAAGGAAGTCATGATGACGCTGTGGCCGTTCGTCGAGCAGCATCCGCGCTACGGCGAGCAGGCCCTGCTCGAGCGGCTGGTGGAACCCGAGCGCGTGATCCAGTTCCGCGTGGCATGGACCGACGACCGCGGCCAGGTACAGGTCAACCGCGCATTCCGCGTCCAGCACAGCTCCGCCATCGGCCCCTACAAGGGCGGCATGCGCCTGCATCCCACGGTCAATCTCTCCGTGCTGAAATTCCTCGGCTTCGAGCAGACCTTCAAGAACGCGCTGACCACGCTGCCCATGGGCGGCGGCAAGGGCGGCTCCGACTTCGATCCCAAGGGCAAGTCCGATGGCGAAGTCATGCGCTTCTGCCAGGCGCTGATGACCGAGCTGTACCGCCACCTCGGCCCCGACACCGACGTGCCCGCCGGCGATATCGGCGTGGGCGCGCGCGAGGTCGGCTTCATGACCGGCATGATGAAGAAGCTCTCCAACCAGTCCGCCTGCATCTTTACCGGCAAGGGCCTGGCCTTCGGCGGCAGCCTGATGCGGCCCGAGGCCACGGGCTACGGCACGGTGTACTTCGCGCAGGAGATGCTGCACCGGCGCGGGCGCGGCTTCGACGGCCTGCGCGTGCTGATCTCGGGTTCCGGCAACGTGGCCCAGTTCGCCGCCGAGAAAGCCATCGAACTCGGCGCCAAGGTGCTGACCGTGTCCGACTCCGGCGGCGTGCTGCACTTCCCCAAGGGCATGAACCGCGAGCAGCTGGCCGCGCTGATGGCCTTCAAGAACGAAACCCGCGGCCGCCTGGCCGATTTCGCCGCCGCGCAGGACCTGCATTTCGAGACCGGCCGCACGCCGTGGCATGTGCCTGCCGACGTGGCGCTGCCCTGCGCGACGCAGAACGAGCTCGACGGCAGCGATGCGCAGCGCCTGCTCGCCAACGGCGTGTTCTGCGTGGCCGAAGGCGCCAACATGCCGTCCACGCTGGACGCCGTCGACCACTTCCTGGCCGCGCGCATCCTCTATGCGCCGGGCAAGGCCAGCAACGCCGGCGGCGTGGCCACCTCGGGCCTGGAGATGTCGCAGAACGCCATGCGCCTGTCGTGGCACCACGCCGAGGTCGACGAGAAGCTGCACGCAATCATGAAAGACATCCACGGCAACTGCATTCACTACGGGCAGAAGGCGGACGGCTTCATCAACTACGTGGAGGGCGCCAATGTGGCCGGGTTTGTGAAGGTGGCGGATGCCATGCTGGCGCAAGGGGTGGTGTAGGCGAAGCAGGCGCCTGGCCGGTACGTCGCAGGCGCGGCGCCCCGGCACGCACATCCTCCAAATGCCGGTCGGCCACCGCGGAAATATAGATAAAATGCAGAATATCTATGAAACAGGGGCTGACTTGGCTACCTTGCCAACGCCACATTCCGCCGCATCGCCGGCATCCGCAGAGGAAGGCGCATTCGACACCGGCGGCCGGACCTGGGCGTCCATCCTGGAGCTGACCGTCCGTGAGGAAATCATCCAGGGCAAGCTGGCTGCCGGCAGCAAGCTGCGGCTCAAGGAACTGGCCGAGCGCTACCAGGCCGGCGTGATTCCGCTGCGCGAGGCATTGTCGCGCCTGTGCGCCACCGGCTTCGTCGTGGCCATCGACCAGAAGGGCTTCCGCGTTGCGGAGCTGTCCGAGAGCGAGTTGCTGGACATCACGCGCGTGCGCCAGCAGATCGAGACGCAGGCGCTGCGCGATGCCATCGCGTCGCGCAATGTGGAGTGGGAAGGGCAACTCATCGCCGCGCACCACCGCCTCAAGCGCATCGCCATCCTGCTGCCCGGAGAGGGCCGACACATGAACCCGGAGTGGGAAGAAGCGCATTCCGATTTCCACGCGGCGCTGGTGGCCGGATGCGGCTCGCCGTGGCTGCTGCGTTTTTCCGCCCTGCTGCGCGACCAGACGGCCAGGTACCGCCTGTTGTCGATGGCGTTGCGCAAGACCGGACGCAAGCGCGATGTCGCCGCCGAGCACGAGGCGATCGTCAAGGCCGCGATCGAGGGCGACGCCGAGCTGGCATGCCGGCTGCTGGCCCGGCATTTCCAGGAAACCACCGATCTCGTCATGGCATACCTGGCGGCGCAGAAGGACGCCGCCGCCGCGGGCAAGGCGCGCACCAGGAAGGCGGCTGCGGCATAAGGCAGGAAAACGGCGCCCCGCAGAGTGCCGCTTGCCGTGCCGAAAGGCGCCGTGCCGCCGTCAGGCCTCGGTGTTGTGGATAAAGCAGGGCGGCACGTCGGGACCCCACTGGTACATCGAGTCTTCCGGCGGGAAATCCCCGGCCGGCCAGTCCTGCCCGGCAGAGATGTAGTCGATATCCGCCGAATACTCGCAGAACGAACCCCACGGATCGCGCACGTAGTGGAAGAAGTTGGAGCCCAGCACATGCCGGCCGGTGCCCCAGCCCTCCTTGTAGCCGGCCGCCGCCATCTGCGCGGCGCCCTGGCCCACTTCGTCGATGCTGGCGACATCCCACGCGGCATGGTGCCAGCCGCGCGCCGGGCTGCCGGCAAAGGCCAGCAGGTGATGGTCGCTGCCGTGCGGCGCATGCGTGAAGGCGATGCCTTCGCCCGAGCGGTCCGACAGGCGCAGGCCCAGCGCGTTCTCGTAGAAGGCCAGTGCGCGCGATACGCCCGGCGTGAACAGCAGCACATGCGACAGTCGCCGCGGGCGCACCGTCTTCACGCCGCTGCGAAAGCGCGCGCCGCGCGCGTCGGCCGGGCCATGCACGCTGTCGAGCGGACTCTTGGCGCTGGGTGAAGTCTTGGGGCCAACCTTGACCTGGATGAGGTTGCCGTCGGCATCGAAGAACCACAGTCCCTCCGGCGTGACATGCGCGCCGCCGTCGGCGAAGGTCGCACCGGCGTCGAGCACTTGCCGGCGGATGGCATCGAAGTCGCCCGCGAAGCAGTTGAAGCTCAGGTAGGCGAGCGCCTTGCGCTCCCCGGCGAAGAACTTCGCCCACACGTGCTCGTCCTGCGCCATGACGTCGAGGCGGTCCTGCCGCGGCGTCACCGCCAGGCCGAACGCGCACAGGAAATGCCCGGCCTGCGCCAGGTCCGGCACGGTCAGGGCATAGTGGTCGAGCGAGTGCACGGCGGCCTTGGGCCGGCCATTGTCATTGTATTTATCCATGTGTCTCCTCCGCGAGCCGGCTCAGGCGGCGATGGCTGCCCTGACGGTGCCGGCGGCTGCGGCCTCGTCGGCAATGGTATTGCGCAGCGGGGCGAAGCCGGTTACCGAGATTTCGCACACGTCGCCCGGCTTCATCATCAGCCTGGGCTCGCGCGCCCAGCCGATGCCGCTCGGGGTGCCGGTCACGATGACGTCGCTCGCCTCCAGCGTGATGGCTTCGCTGATCACCGAGATCAGCGTGGCGATGTCGAAGATCATGGTGTCGGTGCTGGCGGACTGCACCACGTTGCCGTTCAGGCGGGTTTCGAGCAGCAGGCCCTTGCCGCCGGCCGGCACTTCGCTGGCCGTGACCAGTTCCGGGCCGAAGGCGCCGGTGGCATCGAAGTTCTTGCCCACCGTCCACTGCGGCGACAGGAACTGGTATTCGCGCACGGAGCCGTCGTTGAACAGCGCATAGCCGGCAATGCAGTCCAGCGCGTCTTCCCTGGAGATATGGCGGCCGCCTTTCTTCAGCACCACGGCCAGCTCGCCTTCGTAATCCAGCGTGTCCGACACGCGCGGACGGATGATGGGCTGGCCGTGGCCGACCAGGCTGGTGTCGTAGCGGGGGAAGATGGTGGGGTAGGCCGGCTGCTCGTACTTGCTTTCCTTGGTGTGGTCCGCGTAGTTCAGGCCGATGCAGAAGATCTTGGACGGATGCTCGACCACGGGCAGGAAGGTGATGTCCGCTTCCGCGACGAGCCGGCCGCCGGTGCGCCCGGCCGCGTAGGTTTCCAGGTCCACGCCGGCCGCCAGCAGCGACTCGAGCGAATCCTCGCCGAGGATGCGGATCTTGTCGCCCTCGCGGGCGCCCAGGAATTTCTTGCCATCGAGGATAAAGCGGACGTAACGCATCGGGGTTCCTGTCTCTGAAGTGGGATCGGGCGACCGCCGGATGGCGGCCGTTGGCAGGAATGCTAGTCTAAAAAATATACAAAAACAATGTTTGTAGATTGTTTTGGCGACTATGCAAGCTCCCGCCGATGGCAGTGAGGCAGGTCTCGGTCCAGGCTGGGAAAGGGTTTGCGGGGAGCCTGGTGACGCATGGGGCGCGCGAGGCGCAAGGGCGCGGCGGCGTCGGCCGGGACCGGCGCCATTCATGCCAGGCCGCCTCGCGGCGGCCTGCGATCAGAGCGCGAGCTGCAACGGCGCGGTTGCCGCCGCATCGTCCGCCGGCGCGGCCGGCACCGCGCAGCAGATCAGCGCTTCGCCGGGAGGCACGTCGAATTCCGGCGCTTCGAGATAGGCCACCGCGCCCTGCACGACGCGCGTGCGGCAGGTGCCGCAACTGCCGTTGCGGCAGCCGAAGTCGGGCGCCAGTCCGCGCTGTTCGGCCAGCTCCAGCAGCGAGCCGGCGTCCGGCGACCAGCGGGCTTCCTTGCCGGAGCGCGTGAAGACCACCGGCACCGGCGCCGTGGCGGGCCTGGGGCCGGGCTCGGGCGCGACCACGGCTTGCGCATGCGTGTCGCGGCGGCGGTGCAGCGCGGCCGGCCCGAAGGCTTCCGCATGGATGCGGTCATCGGCCACGTTGAGCGCGCGCAGGCCGTCGTAGAGGGACTGCATGAAGGGCCCCGGGCCACACAGGTAGAAGTCGTAGTCGCCGAACGGCAGGTGCCGGCGCAACAGGTCGGTGTCGATGCGGCCGGCCTCGTCGAAGTCCTTCTGCGGCTCGGCGTCGCGCGGGTCGCTCAGCACGCGGATGTACTGCACCGCGCCTTGCGCGCCATCGGCCAGCGCCGTCAGTTCGCGTGCGAAGGCGCGCTCGGCCAGCGTGCGAGCGGCATGGAAGAAATAGGCCGGGCGGACATGACGGGTGCGCAGCCCTTCGTAGACCAGGTGCCGCAGCATGGCCAGCATGGGCGTGACGCCGATGCCCGCGGCCAGCAGCACGGCGGGGCGGTGTTCGGCGGCATCGATGGTGAAGGCACCGGCCGGCGGGCGCACCTCGACGATGTCGCCGACCCTGAAATTGTCGTGCAGGTGCTGCGATACGGCGCCTTCGCGCTTGACGCTGATGCGGTAGACGCTGTCCGACGGCGCCGACGAGAGCGTATAGGTCCGGATCGCCGGCGCCGGCGGCGAACCCGTCGTCACGCGGATCGGCAGGTACTGCCCGGCAAGGTGGGGGATCAGTCCGGCGCCGTCGGCAGGTTCGAGGTGAAAGGAGCGGATGCCCATGCTTTCCTCGACCAGCCGCGTCACGCGGAACGGCCGCCAGGCGGTGCTGAGCGAGCGGGCGCGCAGGCGCTCGGCCGCCTCGTCCCAGTTGCCGGTGAGTTCGACCGCGGGCGACGTGCCGTCGGCTTGCGGCACCCAGCGCAGCGGCAGGGCATCCGCGCGCCGCACGACGCTGGCGGGCCTGAAGCGCCAGAGGCGCTCCGCGCCCTGGAAGGCGGCGATCTCAGGCGAATCGAGGATGACTTCCGCCGTGCCGGTCATCTGCAGCAACTCGCCGGTGGCGAAGTCCGCGAACACCAGCCCGGCGCGCGCGTTGAGGAGGAAATTGCCCAGCGTGTTGAAGAACAGGTTGCCGGAGAAATCCGGAATGGTCATGCCGCCGTCGTCGTCCAGCCGCACGAAGCCAGGCTTGCCGCCGCGATGCGACACGTCCACCTGCCGGCTGCCGTCCGGCAGGTCCGCGTAGGAAGCCACGAAGAAGGTATCGGCGCCGGCGATCAGCGCACGGGCACGCGCATCCAGCCCGCCCGCGCGCTGCGGCGCGATGATGCCGGGCGTGCCGGGATCGCGCGTGAAGGCGAAGTTGCGCTGCTGGATGTATTGCGGGCAGTTGCCGAAGCTTTGCCCCACGGCGATCGCGAATACCGTGGCGCCGGGCCCGGATGCCTCGCGGCGGATGGTGCCGTTGAGCCGGTTGCGGCGCCGGGTCAGCAGGTCGATGCCCAGCAGGCCGATGGCGTCGCCGTGCTCCATGCCGCGCTCGGCCGGATCGGCCGCGTCGCGCGCCAGGCCGAGATCGAGCGCCTTGTCGTGCGGGGAGTGCAGGAAGCCCGGCGCGCCGGCGCGCAGCGTGGCCCAGGCGTTGCCGTCGGGATCGACCGCGCCCAGCACCACGACCGGCAGTTGCGCGAAGAACTCGCGATGCTGCTCCGGCATATGGTCGCGCACGAAGCGCCGGCCGAGCTCGTCCATCTTGCGGGCGACGCCGGCGCGCTCCTGCAGCACGCGCTCGCCCGCATGCCAGGGAAGGGGAGGGAGCTGCGCGGGTGCGGATAGCGGGGACTGCGACATGATGGCGATCTCCTTGCCGCGGCACGCGGGCCGCGGCGTGTTCTTGCTGTCAGGCGGCCAGGCCGGCGGGCGTGGTCTGGAATTCGACAAAGCCGCGCAGGGCCTCGACGCGTGCCAGCCAGGCATTGACGTTGGCGTACGCGGCCAGGTCGACGAATCCTTCGGGGGCGCGGGCGATGTAGCCGTACAGCGCCACGTCGGCCAGGGTGGGGTGGTCCGCCGCAAGCCACGGCGAGGCGGCCAGCGCCGCGTCGACGCCCTTGAGGATGGCGTGGGCGCGCGCGATGACTTCCTCGGCATTGAAGCCCGCGCCGAAGACCGTGATCAGGCGCGCGGCGGCGGGGCCGTAGGCGATCTCGCCGGCGGCGACCGACAGCCATTTCTGCACCGCGGCGGCACCGGCGGGCGACGCCGGCAGCCAGTCGGTCTTGCCCAGCTTGGTGGCCAGGTACACCAGGATCGCGTTCGAATCGGTGATCACGGTGTCGCCGTCGACCAGCACGGGCACCTGGCCGAACGGATTGAGCTTGAGGAAGGCGGGCGCCTTGTGCTCGCCTTTGGCGAGATCGACCAGGACGAGCTCGGCATCGGCGCCGATCAGCGAGACAAACAGGCGGACGCGGTGCGAATGGCCGGAGAGCGGGTGGTGGTAGACCTTCATGACTGGATTCCTTGGGAGCGTTTGAGAGGGAACCGCCGCAAGCTGTCTGCGCCGTGCCGGGGTGGCCGTTTGCGTCTTGCCTGAGTGCGTGAAGTCATCTTAGGTCCGCTGCCGTCCGGGAAAAACGGCCCCGGCGAGAAAGGATTCTTCTCGCTGGCCCAACAATGAGGCGCGCCGGGCGCCAGGCGCCGGCGTGGATGGGGCTGCGGTCTGCCGGAGGAAGGGAAGGCGGGCCGGCGCCCGGCGCGCCTCAGTGCAGGGAGGGGTCGGCCCGCAGCGCGTCGATGGCGAGGTCGAGGAAGGCGCGCACCTTGCGCGTGGCATGCCGGCCTTCGCGGTGGATGACGTTGACGGGCAGCGCGGGCGGCTCGAAATCGCCCAGCACGACCTGCAGCGTGCCGGCGCCAAGCTGTGCGGCAACCTGGTACGACAGCAGGCGCACGATGCCGAAGCCGGCCATCGCGGCGACGATGGCCGAATCGTTGGTGGTGGTGACAAGGCGCGGTTCAAGGCGCGTCGGGACCAGGCTGTCGGCGCGGTTGAAGCGCCACTCCGGCGAAGCCGAGACCCCGCTGGCCATGATGAGGGTGTGCCGGCCGAGATCGTCCGGAGACCGCGGCGCGCCGTGGCGCTCGAGATAGGCGGGCGCCGCGCACAGCACGCGCCGCACGCTGCCCACCGGCACGGCCTGCAGCGAGGAGTCGGGCAGCTCGCCGATGCGGATGCCTACGTCGATGCCTTCTTCGACGAGGTTGACCACGCGATCGAGCAGCAGGCAGGTGGCGTCGACATCCGGATAGCGCTGCAGATACTCGGTGACGATCGGCATCACGTACGCCGCGCCGAACAACACCGACGCCGTGATGGTGAGTTGCCCGCGCGGCTCCGCATGGGAGCCGGTGGCCAGCAGCTCGGCATCGTCTATCTCGCCCAGGATGCGCCGGCAGTTCTCGAAGTAGGCCGAGCCGGTATCGGTCAGCCGCACCAGCCGCGTGGTGCGGGTCAGCAGGCGCACGGCGAGATGCTCTTCCAGCTCATTGACGATCCGGCTGACGACCGATGGCGACACATCGAGCTTGCGCGCGGCGGAGGTGAAACCGCCGGTTTCCACCACGGTGACGAAGGTCTTCATGGCTTGCAGTCGGTCCACCGTCTCTCCCCGTTTGCCCTGTGCGCATGGCGGCGCTTTGTGGCGAGTATAGCGCTGGTGGACAGGGCAAGCCGTACCCCGCCCCGCGGGGACCTTCAGTCGATCGCGAGCACGATATTGCCCACGCTCAGGTTCGACTCCATGCGGCGGTGCGCGCCGGCGGCATCGGCGAGCGGGAACACGCTGTCCACCACGGGCGACAGCTCGCCCGCCGCGAAGCGATGCAGCCAGCGCTCGGCAAAGCGTTGCGTCATCGCGTGCTTCGCCTGCGGCGTGCGCGACTTCATCACCGTGCCGATGATCTGCAGGTGGCCGTAGAGCAGCCGGTCCAGCGGCAGCGTAGCCCCCTCGATGCCGCCCATGAGCCCGACCTGGACCAGCCTGCCGCCGTTCGCCAGCGAGCGCACATTGCGCTCAAGGTAAGGCGCGCCGATGAAGTCGATGACGACATCCACGCCGCGCCCGTCCGTCGCATGGGCCACCGCCTCGGCGAAGTCCTGCGCCTTGTAGTCAATGGCCACGTCGGCGCCCAGCTCGCGCACGCGGCCGAGCTTGCCCGCGCCGGCGGTGGCGAACACCCTGGCGCCCGCGGCATGCGCGAGCTGCACCGCCGCCGAGCCCACCCCGCCCGCCGCGGCGTGGATCAGCACGGCATCGCCTGCCTGCACGCGGCCAAGGTGGATCAGCGCCTCGTGCGCGGTGACGTACACCTCCGGGATCGCCGCGGCGCGCACGTAGTCGATGCTGTCCGGAATGCGCATGGCCATGCGGTGGTCGATGCGCGCGGCCTGCGCATAGGCGCCGCCGCCGACGATGCCCATCACGCGGTCGCCGGGCGCGAAGCCGGTGACATCCGCGCCTGCCGCGATCACTTCGCCGGCAATCTCCAGCCCCATGATGTCCGAGTCGCCGAAGGACTGGCGGCCGTAGCCGCCGCGCCGCTGGATCAGGTCGGCGCGGTTCACGCCGGCGGCATGGTTGCGCACGAGCAGGTCGTGCGGGCGCAGCGCCGGAGCGGGCACCTCTTCGAGCTGCAATACGTCGGCTTCGCCGAATTCCTTGAAGGTGATGGCTTTCATGCGCGTTTCATGTGAGTTTTTCCCGGAGACGCCCTGTGCGTCGCATGTGGCAAGTATAGGTTTGCAATGCGACGAATTTATGCTGCATTATTCCATCTCAGAGATGCAAATTTGCATCGCACAGGAGCAGCTCTTCATGAACTGGGACGACACCCGGATCTTTCTTGCCGTGCAGCGGGAGCGGACGCTGCGGCGCGCCGCCAGGACGCTCGAGCTCGACCAGGCCACGGTCGGCCGGCGCATCGGGGCGCTGGAGCGCGCGCTGGGCGCCACCTTGTTCCTGCGCACTTCCGACGGCTATGCGCTGACGCCGGCGGGCGAGGCCGTGCTGCGCTCGGCGGAGAAGATGGAGCAATCGGCGCACGACCTCGTCAGGCACGCGCAGGGCGTGGATACGCGGCTCGAAGGCGAGGTGCGCGTGACTACCACGGACTCGCTGGCGCTGGAGTTCCTGATCCCCGCGATCGGCCGCCTGCACGGCGCCCATCCCGATGTGAAGATCCTGCTCAATACGTCCACCAACATGCTCAACCTGGCACGGCGCGAGGCGGATATCGCGGTCAGGACCAGGAAGCCGGAGAACCCCGATCTGGTGGCGCGCCGGCTGGCCCGCTGGCCGGTCGGGCTGTATGCCTCGCCCGCCTACCTGGAGCGGCACGGCGAGCCGGTGGYCGGCACCGCGTTCGCCGGTCACGACCTGGTCGTCTTCCAGCCGCTGATGACCGGCAACCGCGCGCCGACGATGGTCGGCGAGCCCATGCACGCGGGCCGTATCGTTGCTGGCGTCTATTCCAGCCTGATGCTGCGCACGGCCATCAAGGCCGGCATCGCCATCGGCGAAGTGCCGGTCTACCTGGCCGAGCGCGAAGGGCTGGTGCGGATCTGGCCTGAGCGCACGCACGCCATGCAATACGAGGTCTGGCTCGTCACCCACCAGGACCTGCGCCACACCGCGCGCGTGCGGGCCATGATCGACGAGATCGTGCATGCGTTCGAAAGCCGCGAGGACGGCTGACCGGCGCGCTGGCCTTGCGCCGCCGTTCGCAGTAGAGTTTCCCGGCCCGGCGCCTTTTGCGTTTTGCCTTTTGCCTTTTGCCTCGCCGCGCCAATCGCACACAAAGCAGGACAGGAGACATCGATGACCCGCACCACCGCCGGCAAGCGAGCCGCCTTCCGCGCCCTGCACGAGCAGGGCTGTTTCGTGCTGCCCAATCCCTGGGACGTGGGTAGCGCGCGCATGCTGCAGCACCTTGGCTTCTGCGCGCTGGCTTCGACCAGCTCGGGCCTGGCGTGGTCGCTGGGGCGCGCCGACAACGCGGTCGGGCGCGACGACGTGCTGCAGCACCTGACCGCCCTGTGCGCCGCCGTCGACCTGCCCGTCAATGCGGATTTCGAATCCGGCTTCGCCGACGATCCGCAAGGCGTGGCCGGCAATGTGCGCCTCGCCGTCCAGGCAGGCGTGGCCGGCCTGTCCATCGAGGATCTCGATGCGCGCGGCGGCGGGCTGTATGACAAGGCGCTCGCCGTCGAGCGCATCCGCGCCGCGCGTGCCGCCATCGACGATTCGGGCGAAGACGTGCTCCTGGTCGCCCGCACCGAAGGCATGCTCGCCGACCCCACCGCGCTCGCGCCCGCCATCGACAAGCTGGTCGCCTTCGCCGAGGCCGGCGCCGATTGCCTGTACGCGCCCGGCGTGGTGGCGAAGGCCGATATCGTGGCCATGGTCCGCGCCGTCGCGCCCAGGCCGCTCAACGTGCTGATGATGCGTCCCGGGATGAGCGTGGCCGAACTGGCCGACCTGGGCGTGCGGCGCATCAGCGTCGGCGGCGGGCTGGCACGCGCGGCATGGGCCGGCATGCTGGCTGCCGCCGAACAGCTCAAGGCCGGTTCGTTCGAAGGGCTGGGCGGCGCGACGCCGTCCCGGCAACTGAACGATATCTTCGGCAGCTTCACCTGAACTGCGGCCGCGGACGCGCCATGAAAGGGGCGCCGCGCGGGCAAGACCGGGCCGGGCAAGGCCGGTTTGGTCTTCAGCCCTTGACCAGCCCGCCGTCCACGATCAGGTTCTGCCCCGTGACCGCGCGCGCCCACGGCGACAGGAAGTAGACCACTGCATCGGCGAACTCCTCCGGCGTGGTCACGCGGCGCAGCGGCGTCAGGCCGGCGATGAGATCGAACACGGCTTCCGGCGTGGCGGCGCTGGCGTCGGTGGTGCGCAGCAGGCCGCCCGACACCATGTTCACCGTGATGCCGTCGGGGCCGAGGTCATTGGCCGCGGTACGGGTGAACGACAGCAGCGCGGCCTTGGCGGCGGTGTAGTCGTGATAGGGCACCACCGGATTCTGGAACAGGTTGGTGCCGACATTGACGATGCGGCCAAAGCCGGCTTCGCGCATGCCGGGCAGCGCGGCCTGCACGGTGTTGAGCGCGCCCCGCAGGGCGCCGTCGATCTGCTGCTGGAAACGCGCCCAGCCGATCTCGCCGATCCTGGGGCGCGCGTCGCCGTCGAAGCGGAAATCGGCCAGCGCGTTGTTGACCACGGCAACGATGGGCTGGCCGGTCCGTTCCCTTGCCTGGCTGAAGAGGCGCGCGACCGCCGCCGGATCGGTGACGTCGCCCTGCAGCGCGATCGCGCGCGGGCCGAGCGCTTCGGCCAACTGGCGTGCCTGCGTCTCGCTGCGGTGGTAGTTGATCACCACGCCCGCGCCTTCGCGCGCCAGCGCCCGCGTGATGGCCACGCCGAGCCCGCGCGCGCCGCCGGTGACCAGTACCCATTGTTCGTTCAGAAGCACGTTGATTCCTGTTGTCGTTTTGTTCGATAGGCCGATGGGGCCTGGCAGCCATGGCAAGCCGGGGCATGCCGCCGCGCCCGCGCGCTAGGGGCGGCGCGCGTAGCTCACCGTCAGCAGCTCCCATTGATGGCCGTCGGGCTCGTTCCAGTAGACGATGCTGCCGCCGTGCCGCGTGTCGGCCTGGTGGTCGACCGGGCCGTGGACGCTGCTGCGGTACGGGATGCCGGCGGCCGCGATGCGAGCGAGGATGATATCGAATTCGTCCTGGCTCACGCGGAAACAGTAGTGGATCGTGGGGATTTCGCCGCTCCACTGGTCGAAGTCCAGGGTCAGGCTGTCGCTGACGAACACCGGCGCGAACGGCCCGATGCCGGTTCTGGCCCAGGGCACGCCGAGCAGGCCGGCCAGCAGCTCCGCCGCGGCTTCCTTGTCGCGCGACGGGACCATGAGATGGTCGAGATGGATGCTCATGCCTTCTCCTTTGCGGCCTCGGGTCGCGCGCGTCATGCCCCGGGCTCCGGCTTTGGGCTTCGCCGCAGGCGCGGTCGGGCCAGCCGGACGCGCGCCGGTTCACCAGCGAGCGGCGCTGCATCTCGCCGTGGTCGGCGGGGGCGGCGCCCGGCTAGCTGCTGCTGTCGCCCAGTGCCGCTTTGGCGAAGTCGATGAACACGCGCAGCTTCTTCGGCATTCCCGTCCGATTGTAGTAATAAAGATAGAGCCCGGTGCGCGGGATCCAGCCGTCCAGCACGCTCACCAGCCGGCCGGCCTGGAGATGCGGCTCGGCAATGCGGTGCTGGATATAGGTGAAGCCGAAGCCGTCGAGCGCGGATTGCAGCAGCAGTCCGTTGTCGTTGGTGGCGATGCGCCCGGTCACGGCCATGCGCAGCTTTTCGCCGGCCTTCTCGAACTCCCAGCGGTACAGCGCGCCGCTGTCCGCGCTGCGGTAGTTCACGCATTCGTGCGCGAGCAGGTCGCGCGGATGGCGCGGCTTCGGCCTGGATTGCAGGTACCGGGCGGAGGCGGCCACGCAGAAGCGCATCTGCGTGACCAGCGGCACCACCACCATGTCTTCATCCAGCACATTGTCGTAGCGGATGCCCGCGTCAAAGCCCCGGCCGACGATATCCACCAGGCTGTTATCCGCGATCACGTCGACATTGATGTCCGGGTAGGCGTCCAGGAAGTCCTTGAGCACAGGCTGGATCACCAGCGGGATGGCGGAATGGGGCACGTTCAGGCGCAGCGTGCCCATCGACCGGCTGGAGGCGCCGGACACGTCGTGCATCGCCAGTTCCAGTTCCTGCAGCAGCGGGGCGATCCGCGTGAGGAACCTGGCGCCCGCCTCGGTCAGGCTGACGCTGCGGGTGGTGCGGTTGAGCAGGCGGGCGCCGAGCCGCTCCTCGATCTTGCGCACGGTATAGCTCACCGATGTCACCGGGATGCCGAGCGCGCGGGCGGCCGCGCTGAAGCTCTGTTCCTGCGCCACCCGGGCAAAGACCGACAAGGCCTGGAAATCTGCTTGGTTCATTATGCAAATTACTTGCAAAGTCCTTTTGGATTATCTGTCTTCTTGATACGGTCCGCAACATCCATACTGCGTTGTGCGGGTGCCGCCGGGCACGGTGGCACCCATCGGGCAAGGCCTTTGAAGCAAACCATCTGGAGAGAAGTGATGAAAACCTGGTTCATTACCGGCGTGAGCACCGGTTTCGGGCGCGCGCTGGCGCAAGCCGTCATCGCGCAGGGCGACAAGGTCGCGGGCACGCTGCGCAACGAAGCGCAGCGCGCCGAGTTTGCCGCGCTGGCCAGGGGCCAGTCCTTCGGCTACATACTCGACGTGCGCGACGACGCGGCCATCCCCGGCGTGGTGGCGCAGATCGAGCGCGAGGTGGGCGAGATCGACGTGCTGGTCAACAATGCCGGCTACGGCTACGAAGGCAGCATCGAGGAAGCCACGCCGGCGGATATCCGCGCGCAGTTCGACGTCAATGTGTTCGGCGCCATCAGCGTGGCGCAGGCGGTCCTGCCCCATATGCGCCAGCGCCGCCGCGGCCATATCCTGAACGTGACTTCCATGGGCGGGCTGATGACCTTCCCCGGCGTGGGCATCTACAACGCCAGCAAGTTCGCGCTGGAGGGGATCAACGAGGCGCTGTCCAAGGAAGTGCGCGAGTTCGGCATCAAGGTGACGGCCATCGAGCCGGGCGCATTCCGCACCGACTGGGCCGGCCGCTCCATGCAGCGCACGGCCTCGGAGATCGAGGACTACGCCACCATGCTGGCGCCGCTGCGGGCCGCGCGCGCCGCCCGCTCGGGCAAGCAGCCCGGCGATCCGCGCAAGGCGGCGCAGGCGATCCTGGCCGTGGTGGCCGCGCAGGATCCGCCCGTGCACCTGCTGCTCGGCACCGACGCGCTCGGCTTCGTGCGCGAGAAGCTCAAGGCGTTGACGGCGGAAATCGACAAGTGGGAGCACGTCACCGTGAGTACCGATTTCACGGAGTGACGGCAGGCCGAAGCGGGGCCAGGCAATGCTGCGTGTTGTCTCCCCTCGCCCATTTCATGGGAGAGGGGGGCAAAGCCTCAAGGCGACAAGGCCGCGAGGCCGCACGGCCCCGCTCCTGATTGCCGGGACTCAGTCCGCCAGGCCCTTGTTCGGATTGAGCAGGAACTTCTCGCCGGTAGCGCGCTTGTTATAGACCGCGATCTGGTCCAGGTCCAGCGCCTCGGCCAGCGAGATCTCGCCGGCGTAGTGGCTGGCAAAGGTCGTATGCAGCTCCGCCACCACGCGCGCCTTGAGTGCGTTGGCCGCTTCGGTCCCGATCTTTTGCAGGAACGGGAAGACCAGCCAGCCGCCCATGCTCCACGCCATGCCGAAATTGCGCACGAACTCGGTCGGGCTGGTGTCCAGGCCGCCGTAGAGGTAGACCTGCTTGTGCGTCGTGGAGCCATAGCGGCTGTAGACGCCGGCGGTCTTGCTCAAGGCCGCTTCCATGGCGCCCAGGATCTGCCCGGCCAGCTTGCCGCCGCCGGTGGCGTCGAAGGCGATCGTCGCGCCGGTGGCGGCAATCGCGTCCGTCAGATCCTGCGTGAAGGTGGGCGAAGCCATGTTGCAGACATAGGTCGCGCCGAGCGACTTGAGCAGATCCGCCTGCTCCTGCTTGCGCACGATATTCACCAGGCCGATGCCGTCCTTCTGGCAGATCTTGTTGAGCATCTGGCCGAGGTTGGACGCCGCGGCAGTATGCACCAGCGCCTTGTGCCCCTCGCGCCGCATGCTCTCGACCATGCCCAGCGCCGTCAGCGGATTGACGAACGACGAAGCGCCTTGCGCGGGCGTGGCCCCTTCCGGCAGCACCAGGCACTGCGCCACCGGCACGCAGCGGTATTGCGAATACATCGCGCCGCCAAGCACCGCCACGGTCTTGCCGAGCAGCGTCTGCGCCGCGGCGGACGAGCCGGCGCCAACCACCACGCCCGCACCCTCGTTGCCCACCGGCATCGATTCGTCGAGCCGGCCGGCCATGCCCTTCATCGCGCCCTCGGGCACCCGTGCGGTCACGACCGGCTGGCTTTTTGTTCCGCCGGCCTTTGCCGCGCTCATGTCGGCCGCGCCGAACAGCAGCCCCAGGTCAGACGGATTGAGGGGCGATGCTTCGATGCGGACCAGTACCTCGTCGGGGCCCGGCGCGGGCACGTCGACGCTGGCCAGGGACAATTCCAGCTCGCCGCTGCCTTTGATCAGCGAGCGCAGTTGAAGGGCGGTGCGTGGGGTATCGGTAGGCATGCGGTATCTCCTGGATCCGGTAGGTTTTGCAGGTCGCGGGCGGCTCGGGCAGTGGCCGGTTTCCGCGCTGGCGCAATCCTACTGCAAGATGGGAAATCGGGTTGGCGGGGGCAACGGCGGATGCCGGGCGCCGGCGTGGCGCCGGCCACCGCGCTCGCCTAGACTGAGCAGTGGCCCTCGGGGAGGGGCGCCGCAGAAACCGGCCCGCGCCGACCGGCCGCCGATATCAAGGAGACTGCCAATGATCACCAATGCCTTGTCGGGCACCAATGTCCACGAAGTGTCGGACGGGATCTACCGCATCAATACGCCGGTCATCATCGAAGGCGGTCCGGGCGGCTTCTCCTTCAACCAGTACCTGGTGCTGGATGACGAGCCGCTGCTGTTCCACACTGGTCCGCGCAAGCTGTTCGAACTGGTGCGCGAGGCCGTTGCCAGCGTCATGCCGCCCGAACGCCTGCGCCATGTCTCGTTCTCGCACTTCGAGGCGGACGAGTGCGGATCGCTGAACCAATGGCTGGCGATCGCGCCGCAGGCGCATCCCTTGTGCGGCACCGTTGCCGCCATGGTCTCCATCGATGATCTCGCAGACCGCAAGGCGGCCGCGCTGGAGGACGGGCAGGCACGCTGCATCGGCAAGCATACCGTGCGCTGGCTGGCCACGCCGCATCTCCCGCATGGCTGGGACTGCGGCGTGCTGATGGAAGAGCAGACCGGGACACTGCTGTGCAGCGACCTCTTCACCCAGCCCGGTGCCCGGCATCCCGCCCTCACCGAGGGCGACATCCTGGGCCCGAGCGAAGCCTTCCGGCACGCCATGGATTACTATGCCCATGCGCCGGACACCGGCGCCATGCTCGAGCGGCTGGCATCGCTGGCACCGCGCACGCTCGCCTGCATGCACGGCAGCGCGTGGCGCGGCGATTGCGCCGGCCTGTTGCGGGAACTGGCGGTGTCCCTGCGCGCGTAGCGCTGCCGCGGCGCATTGTTTCCCCGGAGGACTGCCGGCGGCGCAGGAAAGCTGCGCCGTCTGGCCTTTCGTGCCAGCACCACGACGATGAACAAAGACGAACTGCACGCGATCCTGACCACGGAATTCGATCTCGTCACGGACCCGGCCGAGCGCGGCGACGGGCGCTCGTATTTCCTGCGGGAGGTGATCTGGCATCCGGCCTCGGTCACGCGGATCCTGCGCGCCCAGTACGGCCCCGGCGATCGCGTCAGCCGCATCCGGCTATGCGTGTCGTCGGACAACAATAACAGCGTGTTCCTGGCGATGCCGGCGAGCCGCGAGGCATTGCATTCGGCGGTGCTGGCGGAGATCGCGGGGTTCGTTGCCGTTGCGGGCTAGCGCCCGGCCGTGGCGCGGTGCTGACGATTGGCTCTGCGCGCCGCGCGCTTTTCAATATGGCGTATGCCATACCTTGGATGGCAAAGGTTGCGGTGTGATGCAAGGGGAACGTGCCGGGCTTTCGCTCCGGCTGCCGGAGGTCTTCCCGGCGTGGTGCTGCCTGGCCGGCCTATACTGATAGTCTGCGCGGCGAATCGCACCGACTCCATCGCAAGCCGGATTTTCACAGGTGCCCAGCCACGGTTGAAGGTCAGAAACGCTCACTGGAACTTGGCAGGGCCGGCGGCTACGCTATCGGGGACCGTCGCGCCAGGCTGGCGCCAGGGGCCATGGACGTTGAATGGAAGGAGTTATCTATGAAGATCGCTATCGCATTGGCAATTGCTGTTCTCGTCCCTGGTGTCGTCCACGCCGCCGGCCCTGCGAATCCTGCCGACCGGTATGACTACAATATGCGCAGTACCAATAAGGACGGCTACGTTCCAGACCCCCAGCGGGCTACCAACAAGGACGGCTACGTTCCTGATGCCCAGCGCACCACCAACAAGGACGGCTACGTGCCGGACACCGCGCGGGCCAATGACAAGTTCGACCCGTACACCCAGGGTGCCAAGCAGAACACGGCCTCCGCGCTCACGGACTCGGGGGCGCCGGCCAAGAAGGCACCTGCAAAGGCACCCGTCGAGAAGAAATCACCCGGCGCCAGCATGGACAAATAGTGCCGTTGCCACGCCAGTCCTGCCCTGACGAGGCTGTGCGTTCCGGAATCGGGCAAGCAAGAGAGCTCCGCATGACCGGAGCTCTCTTGCTTTCGCCGCCGGATCACCAGCCGGTCGCCGGTCTTGCAGCCGAGAGCCTTTCCGCTGTCGGGCGAATTCGCTGCACAGACCGGGAAATGCCGCGGCGGCCGGGGGAGGCGACCAGCCAGGCGTTTCCATCATGCATGTGACGTCAGGATAATAAAGAGTGATGCCAGGTAAAACGCGATCCGGGAAATTCATGCGGAATCCACGTTCATCCTGCAGCTCTGGCTAATATCCTTTCCGAACAGCGGCCAATCATTTTCCGGCTGCATTCCTGGTTCAATTGCCCGCATCGCGCCCGCAGGGCAATGCGGATGCCATTCCTCGCCCGGACCCGCCATTTCCGGCATTTCCGGCGGTACGCCCGGACGACTCCCGCATGGCAGGCCGGTGCGACAGCCAATCTCCGTGGCCGGCAGCCGCGCGCGGGAATAACTCAAATTCGGTATTTATCAATCCAATCCAATGTGAGTGGGTCGGTCGTCGTACTGTTTTTTCCATTGTCTGAAATTCAAATGCTAAAGAAGCTAAAGAATTCAAGGTCCATGCCGACAAGTTGAGACAAGCCTGGGCATGATGGGTAATCGCAGCCTCCACAAGGCGATTATCGGAGCTGTGCCTGGGCCCGTATTGACCCGCAACACGCGTTGCAAAAGGCCGGCGGCCGCGGGCAACGGCGGCCGGCCGCCGAAGTATCCCGAACCGGAGACGGGCGCTCCCGCGGACCGTTTCCGACCAGTCTGGTTCAGGCGGGCAAGGGTCAGAGCGATTGATCCTTTCCGATATTTGAGAGGCATGAGAATGGTTCCGGTACTCGGACTTGGAAGCGCACTCAACACCAGTTCGATACGTCACGAACTGGGCCGGTCGCTTGGCGCTTCCTTGGGCGCGGCGCAAGCCTGCCTGCGCACGAGGGTATCGGCGCTCCGGGCCGCGGCGCGGCAAGTGCGCCGATACCCCTTGGGCGGAAGACATGACCTGCGTGTGATATGGCCGTTCCTGCCGATCATGCTGATCCTGGTGCTGCTCTCCGGTTTCAGCGTGGACATGCTGTCCGCCGCGCGCGCCTATGTCGGCGGAGAGAGCTTGTGGAGCAAGGGGCAGAAAGCAGCCGTGATGCACCTGATGCGGTACGCCGACAGCCATGACGAGGCGGAATTCCGCGCCTACGAACGCGCGATCGCGGTACCGCTTGGCGACCGGCAGGCCAGGCTCGAATTTGCCAGCGATCGGCTTGACTACGACAAGGCCGCGGCCGGGCTGCTTGCCGGGGGCAATCACGTCGACGATATTTCCGGCATGATCCGGCTCATGCGCCATTTCGGGCGATTGCCGGCGATCGATCGCGCGCTTGCGATCTGGGGCCGCGCCGACAATGAAGTGCTGGCCCTGCGCGATCTCGCGGATCAGTTGCATGCCAGCGTGCGGGCCGAGGCGGCCGAGGCGGCAGATAAGGGTGAGATCAGGCTGCTCCTGCAACGCATAGGGGAAACGGACGACCGGCTCACGCCGCTGGAGGCGGCCTTCTCCTATTCGCTTGGCGAGATCTCGCGGCAGGTGCGCAATCTGCTGATGCCGGGCATCGGCATCGCGGCGATCCTCCTCATGCTTCCCGGCATCCTGATGGCGAACCGCTCCGTGCGCAAGGAACTGCTGCTGCGCGAAGCACTGGCGCGTAGCGAAGAGCGCCTGGCACTGGCGATCAGCGGCAGCAACGACGGGCTGTGGGACTGGGACCTGCGCAGCGATGCGCTTTATTTCTCGGCGCGCTGCGCGCAGATGCTCGGCTATGAGGAGCATGAGCTGCCAAGATTGCTCGGCACGGTACGCGCGCATTGCCATCCCGACGATCTTGCCTGCGTCGAGTCGCAGATGCGCCGGCATCTGCGCGAAGGCATTCCCTATGACTGCTCGTTCAGGCTGCGCAACAGGGCCGGTGGCTACCTGTGGGTGCGCTCGCGCGGGCGCATGGTGCGCGACGCCGCCGGTCACGCCCGGCGGATGGCGGGCTCGCTTACCGATATCAGCGATCAGAAACGAGCCGAAGCACAACTGCTCGCCGAGAAGGAACGGGCACAGGTTACCCTCCAGGCGATCGGGGATGCCGTCATCACGGTCGACGTGCACGGCCATGTCGACGCATTGAATCCGGCGGCGGAACTGCTGACCGGGTGGCACAGCGCGGACGCGAAAGGCAGGCCGCTGCATGTGGTCTGTCCGCTGAGCGATGAGGCCAGCCGGAGTCCGTTGACAGGATTGGGGGCCGCCGTGCTGCAGAAGACGTGGCCGCGGTTCTCCACGTTGCTGCTGGAGCGGCCCGAGCGCGCCCCGATCGCGGTCAAGCTGTCGGTGGCGCTGATCCATCATGCCGACCGGACCTGCACTGGCGCCGTGCTGGTGCTGCACGATGTCAGCAGCGAGCGGGCCGACGCCGCGCGCCTGTCCCACGAGGCCAGTCACGATGCATTGACCGGGCTGGTCAACCGCATCGAGTTCGAACGCCGCCTGGCCGAAGCAATGCGGCGCGTTCGCAGCGAAGACTGCACGCATACCCTGATGTACCTCGACCTGGACCAGTTCAAGGTAGTCAACGACACTTGCGGCCATGCCGCCGGAGACGAACTGATCCGGCAGCTCGCGGTCGTCATGCGCGCCACGTTGCGGGAATCGGATACCCTGGCGCGGCTGGGCGGCGACGAGTTCGGCGTGCTGCTCGATGGCTGCCATGTCGACAATGGCGAGCGCGTGGCCGAAGCCATGCGCGAGGCGATTGCACGTTTTCGCTTCGTGCATCGCCAGCGCACTTTCGCCGTGAGCGCGAGCATCGGCATGATCAGCCTGGATCGCGACATGTCCCAGGTGGCCGAGGCGCTCAGCGCCGCCGATGCCGCCTGTTACCTGGCCAAGGAGCGGGGGCGCAACCGCGTCCAGGTATATCGCCAGCGTGACGAGGCCGTGCGCGCGCTGCACGGCGAGATGGAATGGGTGAGCCGGATCCACACCGGCCTGGAAGCCGGCCGCTTCTGCCTGCACGCTCAGGAGATCGCGCCCTTGCAGGCCGGCGGCGCACAGGGCCGGCATGTCGAACTGCTCTTGCGCATGCTCGATGACGCCGGGCAACTGGTTCCGCCCATGGCATTCATTCCTGCCTGCGAACGCTACAACCTCATGCCCGCGCTGGATCGCTGGGTGATCGAAGCCGGGTTTGCCGCGCTGGCGGGCTGCCTTGGTGACCGGCCGGGCGATATCGCGGTATGCGGGATCAACCTGTCCGGAGCGTCCCTGGGCGACCAGCTCCTGCCTGCCTATATCGCCGAGCGCGCGGCGCGCCACGGCATTCCCCTGCGGCACGTCTGTTTCGAGATCACGGAGACGGCGGCCATCGGCAACCTGGCGCAGGCCGCCACCTTCATCGAGCAACTGCAGGACAAGGGGTGCAGCTTTGCCCTCGACGATTTCGGCGCCGGCATGTCGTCCTTCGCCTATCTCAAGCACCTGCCGACGGAGTACATCAAGATCGATGGCGGCTTTGTCAACGAGATGTTCGGCGATCCGGTCAATCTGGTGGTGATCGAGGCAATTCAGCGCATCGCCAATGCCATGGGCAAGAAGACCATCGCCGAATGGGTGGACAGCGATGCGAAGCTCGCAAAGCTGCGCGCCCTTGGCGTGGACTATGCACAGGGCTTCGGCGTGGCCAGGCCCGGGCATTTCGCTGGCCCGCGCGAGGCCGCGCAGGCTGGCTAGTCAGTCGCCTCCGGTCGCTTCCGGTCGCATCCGCACGGCAGCGCGCCGGCGCAAGGGTGTCGCTGCTAGGATGCGAGCGTCCACTTGGCCTTGCCGTTGAGCTTGGCCAGGTTGAGGGCCTTGTCGGCGGCCGTGAGCGCGCCCATGACGTCGGTGCCATGCTCCGGAATGAGTGCGACCCCGACGCTGACGCCGATCCTCACCGAAACATTGGGCGCCAGCGTGAAGGGGGCGGGCACTTCGCTGATCAGCCGGTCGGCGAACAAGGCGACGCCGGCTTCGTCGCGGGCGCGCACGATGACGACGAATTCGTCCCCGCCGATGCGAAAGACCATGTCGTCCGGACCTTTCAGCGCATCGAGCCACTTGCCTAGCGTCACCAGCAGCTGGTCGCCGGCCTCATGTCCGTGCCGGTCGTTGACGGGCTTGAAGCCGTCCAGGTCCATGTACAGGACCGCCGTCTTTCCTTCGTCGATCTGGTCCGCCTTGTACAAATGCGCGGACGCGTGAACCAGTCCCGCTCGGTTCGGCAGGCCGGTCAGGGCGTCATGGCGCGCGCGATGGTCGTTTTCCCGCTCCGCCTTCATCGTCGATACCAGCAGCCGGTTCAGGTGGAAGGCTGCGATGCTCATGGCAACGAGATAGAACGGGATCTGCACGAGCGTCAGGCGCAGCACGGTCTCGTCCGAAAGCAGGGCGGCGATGCAGCAGGGCCCGAGGGACAGCAGGATCATGATCGCGACCAGCCGCGGCGCGCCAAAATTGCGGAAGCAGATGCCGCCCACCATGGCGGCCGCGGACAGGCAGGAAAGCGTTGCCGCCACCCAGTCCGAGCTGAGGATGCTGATGAACGCACCGTAGCCCACGCTCGCGCCCCACAGCACGGCGAGGATCACGTAGACATCGGTGAAGGTATGGCGGCCCGCCGCCGAAGCGCGGTGCGCCGCGACCAGGAGGCACAGGCGCGTGCCGCAGAGCAGGATCTCGATGACGACCCACGCAAGGAAGGCCGTGCTGGGGTCCCGCCAGGCGATCGCCATGGCGACGGCGATGGTGTTGAGCACGCCGCCGGCGAAGATGGGCAGGGTGCCGAACAGGCTTCCGATCAGCTTTACGCGAATGTCTTCGGGAACGTTCGGGCCGGGGTCGCACAACCACGTTGTAGAACGCCAGCGTGGCAGGCTGAAAGCCGCTGTTTTCATGTCCCTCCATTCCCGTGAATGCCGCGCTTGGATTCGCCGGTTCGCGTTGCACGAATCGGAAAGGCTGGATTCTATCGGATTCATCGCGGCAAGGGCACAGAAGGCGACTTGGCAGGTTGCGCATCCGATTCCCCCTAAGGAGGGGTGTCGGGTGGCGGCACGGCCGGTCCGCACGGGGGCGCCCGGCACGTGGAGGCGGCGGGATCGGACTCGAACGGGCCGCAAAGCGAATCTTCCCCCACGGATTGTCGTGAACCGCGCTTGCATGCCGATACGAGAAAGCGGTGCTTCGGGGCCGGCCATTGCGCCATTGCCGTCTATGCTTTAGCTCATCTCAGTTTGTCGCGCCCCGATACGGATGCTCGTGCGGGACCGGAAGGAGGCCAGGGGATGAACGCGCAAACCAGACGGGCGAAAGCCTTGGGCCAGATAGTTTTGGCCATCTGCGGGGGCGGCCTGTGCATGCCGGCATCGAACGCGCAACAAGCGCAACCCGCCGGCCCGGTCGTGCATGCCGATCCGGCGGTGATCGTGGAAACACTGAAAGCCGTTGCAGGCGATCCCCCAAAGGCACGCGCCAGCTTTGCCAAAGGCCAGTGCGTGCGCGGCACCTATGCCCCGTCGCCGCAGGCCGCCCAGGTCACCCGGTCACTGAGCTTCACGCGGGCGTCGCCCGTCATTGGCCGGTTCTCGCTTGGCGGCGGCAACCCGAACGTGGCGGACACCAACAAGCTGGTGCTGCGTGGCTTCGCGTTCAAGCTGGGTGAGGCCGGCCATACATCGGACATCCTGGTGGAGAACGCGCCGGTGCACTTCGCGAAAACGCTCGACCAGATGCTCGCCTTCCTCAGGGCGCGCGTTCCGGGGCCGGACGGCAAGCCGGATCCGGAGAAGGTCAAGGCATTCTCCGCCGCCAATCCGGAAACGCTGAACCAGGCCAGCTTCGTCGCCGCCAGACCGCTTCCCGCCAGCTTCGCGGGAACGACCTACTGGGGCGTCCATGCGTTTCCCGCCACCAATGCCAGGGCGGAAGTGCGCTTCATCAAGTTCAAGGTCGTTCCGCCCGGCGGGGACGTGACGCTGTCGGACGAGCAGGCCAAGGACAAGCCGGCGGATTTCCTCTACCGGGATCTCGAGGCGCGGATCGCCGCGGGTGGCTTCAGGTTCGACGTGCTGGCCTTGCTGGGCCGTCCCGGGGATCCGACCATGGATGCGACCATGCGATGGCCGGACGAGGATAGCCGCGAATCGGTACGGCTGGGCACGATCACGATCAATGCGATCGAGAACAACGCACCGTGCGACGAAACCATCTTCAACCCGAGCAATCTTGCCGACGGCATCGGGCGCCCGCCCGATGAAATCTTCGCGGCCCGCCAGGCTGCCTATGCCATCTCGCTGGCACGCAGACGGGCGCAGGCGCAGCAGTGAGCGCACCGGATCCGGCCGCCACAGCCTCAGCCACCGCCTCAGGCGGCTACGGCCGTCAGGCCACCGCTTCGATGGCCGCCACCGCCCGCTCGGCCGCCGGCGACAGCGTACGCTGCGCCAGCCGCACGATGGCGAAGCGCAGGCCGTTCGCCGGAATCTCCTGCGTATCGAGCTGGGCCAGCGTGCCGGCTTCCAGTTCGGCGCGCAGGGCGCGCGTCGGCGCCAGCAGCACCACGTCGGAATGGCTGGTCAGGTGTGTCAGCGCACGGAAATCGTTGCTTTCGACCTGCAGTGGCAGGTCCTCGCCGGGTTTGCAGCGCAGCAGCCGGCGCAGGCGCTCATGCGTTTCCGCCGGGAACAGCACGGATACCAGGGCCACCTGGCGCAATTGCGCGGGCGTGACCGGCGTGCCGCAGAGCGGGTGGCCGGCACGCACGAAATAGCCCGCCGGCTCCGGCCGCAGGGGCTTCATCTCCAGCTCCGCCACCACGGGGATGGTACTTTGCTCCACCACCAGGAAATCCAGCTTTTCCGCATTCAGGCCCGCCAGCAGCGCCGCGGCATGATTGACCTCGGTCGCGATGCGCAGCTTCGGCCAGTCGCGATGCAGGGCGCACAGCATGTCGGGCAGCAGGATCGCCGCCGGGAACGGGCCCAGTCCGAGCCGCACGCTGCCCATCTCATGCTGTTGCACCAGGGCCAGGTCGCGCTCCAGGCAGTGCGTCTCGAACAGGATGCGCCGCGCTCTTTCCGTCACCATCCTGCCGGTCGTGGTCAGTGTCGCGCCGCGCGCGCCCCGGTCGAACAGGGCCACGCCTGCCTCGTCTTCCAGGGCCTGGATGCTGCGCGTGAGCGCCGGCTGGCTCAGGTGGACGCGGCGGGCGGCGCCGGCCAGCGATCCTTCCTCGGCCACTGCGATCAGGTGTTCAAGCCGCTTGAGGTTCAAGGTATGCGCTCAATGCATCGATGGGATACGTATTTTGCAATTGAATTATATGTGTGGGAAGGCTCAAATAAGCGTCTCGCTGTACCCTCCGAGGCTTTCCATCCATGATGCTCGTTGCCCGCCCCCTTGCGCTCGCCCTTGCCGCCGCGTCTGCCGCGTGGTTTGCCACCCACCCGGGCGCCGCGCGTGCCGCCGGACCTGCCACCCCCCTGACGGCCAGCGCCAATGCGGCGTGGCAGCAGGCGCTGCCGTTCAATGACCGCCAGGATTTCGAAGATGCCCGCCGCGGCCTGGTGGCGCGCTTTCCCGAACGCGTCATCCGCGCCGCGGATGGCCGCGTGGTATGGGACTTCGATGCCTACGCCTTCGAGCAGGGCGCGGCGCCGCCCACGGTGAACCCGAGCCTGTGGCGGCTGGCGCAGGTCAACAACGAAGCCGGCCTGTTCAAGGTCACCGACCGCCTGTACCAGGTGCGCGGCGCCGATATCTCCAATATGGACATCGTCGAGGGCGACACCGGCCTGATCGTGATCGATCCCTTGCTGAGCGCCGAGACGGCGCGGGCCGCCCTGGACCTGTACTACGCCAACCGGCCGCGCAAGCCGGTAGTCGCGGTCATCTACACGCACAGCCACGCCGATCACTTCGGCGGGGCCAAGGGCATTGTCAGCGAAGACGACGTGAAACGCGGCAAGGTCGCTGTCCTGGCGCCGGCCGGTTTCATGGAAGAGGCCGTCAGCGAAAACGTGCTGGCGGGCAATGCCATGGGCCGGCGCGCACAGTACATGTACGGTACCCAGTTGCCGCAGAGCGCCACCGGCCTGGTCGATGTCGGCCTGGGCAAGGCGACCGCGCGCGGCACCATTACGCTGCTCGCGCCCACCGACCTCATCGGCAAGAGCATCGATACGCGGCGTATCGACGGCATCGACATCGAATTCCAGCTCACGCCCGGCACCGAAGCGCCGGCGGAGATGAACCTGTACTTCCCGCAGCTGCGCACGCTGTGCATCGCCGAGAATGCCGTGCGCACACAGCACAACCTGCTGACGCTGCGCGGTGCCCAGGTGCGCGATGCCAAGGCCTGGTCGTATTACATCGGGCAGTCCCTGCAGCGCTACGGCGAGCGCACCGACATCCTGATCGGCCAGCATCACTGGCCGACCTGGGGGCGCGGGCAGATCGTCGAGATGCTGTCGGACCAGCGCGACATGTACGCCTACCTGAATGACCAGACGCTGCGCCTGATGAACCAGGGCCTGACGCCGCTGGACATTGCCGAGACCCTGAAGAAGCTCCCCGAGCCGCTGGGCAGCAAATGGTACGCGCGCGATTACTATGGCTCGGTCAGTCACAACGTGCGCGCCGTCTACCAACGTTATCTCGGCTTCTACGACGGCAACCCGGCGCACCTGAACCCCCTGCCGCCGGTGCAGGCCGCCAGGAAGACCATCGAATGGATGGGGGGCGCCGAAGCGGTGCTCGCCAGGGCCCGCGAGGCCTATGCCCGCGGCGAATACCGCTGGGTGGCGCAGATCGGCAACGAGCTGGTGTTCGCCGATCCCGACAACGCCGCCGCCCGCGCGCTGCAGGCCGATGCGCTCGAGCAACTCGGTTATCAGAGCGAGAACGCCACCTGGCGCAACGTCTATCTGACGGGCGCGCAGGAACTGCGCGATGGCGTCGACAAGAAATTCTCCGGCGGGCTGGGGTCGCCCGACCTGATCCGTGCGCTGACGGTGCCGAATTTCTTCGACTTTCTCGCCGCGCGCCTGAATGCCGACAAGGCCGCCGGCAGGCAGATGACGCTGAACTGGAATTTCACCGATCTGCAGCAGCGCTATGCAATGACCTTGCGCAACAGCGCCCTGACTTACCTTGCCGACACGCAGGCGGCGCAGCCCACCGCGACCATCACACTGGAAAAATCCACGCTCGACAAGATCAGCCTCAAGCAACTGAGCGTGGCCGATGCGGTGCAGGGCGGCGCGATCCGCATCAGCGGGGACCCGCGCGCCGTCACGTCGCTGTTCGGCATGCTGGACAGCTTCGATCCGCGCTTCAATATCGTCACGCCGCAGCCGCTGCGCTGAGGCGGCAGCGGCCTGTACCGGCCCTCCTGTCAGCCACGCGGCAGGGAGGCCGCCGGCAGCCTATCCGTGCCGCCTCTCCGGATACAACGCTTCGAGCCGCGCGCGCACCGCGGAGATGTGGTCGCCCGCATTGGCCACGGCTTCCTGCAGTTCGGCCGACGTGCAGTTGAGCGCCATGCACCAGTACTGCACTTCGACGCCGTCCATGGTGTTCACGCGGCCCGGGTCCAGGGGCCTGAAGTCCTTCAGATCGTGGCTCATGCGCATCTCCGGGCGGTTGCAGGCCTCGTCGGAGGACTGTCGCGCATTGCATTGTAGTCGGCCCGATACGGTCCGCCGCACCGAAATTCGCAGGCGGCTCGCGTGGTCCTTTAGCCGCCCGAGGGTTCGGTGCGCCCGGCTTGGTCAGGCAGGGCCAGCGATTGCGGCAGTTCGCGCACGGTGGCGCGGCACGCGAAATAGTAGAGCGCCGCGGGCACGATGAGGCCGATGATCCATGAGATATCGACGCCGCCGAGCGTGTCCACCAGCGCGCCGGTATAGAAGCCCGTGGCGATGAACGGCAGTTGCACCAGCACGCCGAGCGCGTAGACCGCGATGCCGGTCAGGTTCCAGCGGCCGTAGCGCCCGTCGGGATCGAACAGGGCGGGTATGTCGTAGCGCTCGCGGGTGACGAAATAGTAGTCGACCAGGTTGATGGCGCTCCACGGCGTGAAGAAAGCCAGCAGGAACAGCAGGAAGGCCGAGAACTCCTTGAGAAAGGCGCGCTCGCCGGCCAGCGCCAGCACCGCGGACAGGCCGGCCATCAGCAAGATGAAGAACAGCCGCGTGCGGCCCGCGATGGTGCGCCTTCCGGTGAAGCCGGTGAGGATGGCGGCGACGGACATGACGCTGCCGTAGGCATTGAGGGTGGTGATGGTGAGTTTGCCCAGCGCAATGGTGAGATAGAGCAGGGCGGCCACCGCGCCGGTGGCGCCGAGGCCGACGATAAAGGCCACTTCATGGCCGGCGAAGCGGTCGCCGGCCAGCGCGGCGGCGAAGACCCCGAACACCATGGCGATCTGCGCGCCTGCCACGGAGCCGATGCCCACCGCCAGGAACGTCTTGAGCGCGGAGGTGGAGCGCGGCAGGTAGCGTGAATAGTCCGCCACGTAGGGGCCGTAGGCGATCTGCCACGAGGCCGACAGGGACACGGCCAGCAGGAACGACGCTACCGTGAAGTGCCGCCGCTGCAGCAGCGCGCCGATGTCGTGTCCGTGCAGCAAGCTGGCGAACAGGTACAGGAAGGCCAGTACGCCGACCACGCTGGCGATGCGGCCCATGGCATGGATGGTGCGATAGCCCAGCGTGGCCAGCAGCACGACCATGGCCGCGAACACCAGGATGGCGCTGCCGTTGCCGATATGCAGCAACTGGCCCAGGGCCTGGCCGGCCAGCACCATGCCGCTGGCGGAGAAGCCTATGTACATCACGCACACCAGCACCAGCGGGATGACGGCGCCGTACACGCCGAACTGCACGCGGCTGGAGATCATCTGCGGCAGGCCGAGCTGCGGGCCCTGCGCGCCATGCAGCGCCATCACCGCACCACCGAGGAGCTGGCCGGCGAACAGCCCGATCAGCGACCAGAACACGTCGCCCCCGAGCACTACCGCCAGCGCGCCGGTGACCACCGCCGTGACCTGCAGGTTGGCGCCGAGCCACAGCGTGAACTGGCTCGACAGGCTGCCGTGCCGCTCGGCGTCGGGGATGAAGTCGATCGAGCGGCGTTCGACCAGCGTGGGCGCGGGTGCGGCGCCGGGGCGATGCGCCTTGTCATCGGTTGTCATGTCTGTCTCCTGCATCGGGGTGCGCCGCCGTGCGGCAGTGCCGCCGGCGGTCGAATCATGGATTGGCAGCCTGGCGGCGTTGCTCAGGCAAAGGCCGCGCGCGCGATCACGGTGCGCTGGATTTCGGAAGAGCCTTCATAGATGCGCAGGATGCGTGCGTCGCGCACCAGGCGCTCCAGCGGCATCTCGCGCGTGAAGCCGTAGCCGCCGTGGATCTGCAGCGCGGTGTCGGTGACGAAGCCCACCGTCTCGGACGCATAGAGCTTGGCCATGGAGGCATGGTCCGTGAAGGGCTGGCCCGCGCCGCGCCGCACGGCCGCCTGCAGTGTCAGCAGCCAGGCGGCCTCGAGGCGCGTGCGCATGTCGGCGAACATCCATTGCAGGCCTTGCTTGCGCGAGAGCGGCTCGCCGCCCACGTGGCGCTGCCTGGCCCAGCCGGTGGCGGCCTCGAGCGCGGCTTCGGCGATGCCGAGGCTGGTGGCGGCCACGTCCAGGCGACTGTTGTCGAGCACCTTCATGGCGGTGCGAAAGCCGCTGCCTTCGGCGCCGAGGCGGTTGGCGGCGGGCACGAAGCAGTCGAGCGCCACCTCGTGCGCGGGGGCGCCGCGGATGCCCATCAGCTTTTCCGCCGGGGCCACGTCCACGCCCTCTGTGTGCCGGTCGACCACGAAGGCACTGATGCCGCGCGTGCCGGCATCGGGATCGGTCTTGGCGTAGACCACGATAAAGTCCGCCGCGTTGGCGTTGGAGATGAAGTGCTTCACGCCGCGCAGCCGGTAGCCGTTGCCTTCGGGCGTGGCGCGCGTGGCCATGTCGGCAGGGTTGGAGCCGGCGCGCGGCTCGGTCAGCGCGAAGGCGCCGAGCCTGGTGCCGGCGGCGGCGTCCGGCAGGTAGCGCGCGCGCAGGTCGTCGTCGCCGCCGATCAGGATCGAGTCGGTGGACAGGTAGTGCGCGCCGATCATCGACGAGGTGGAGGCGCAGGCCTTGGCGATTTCCACCAGCGAGAGGATCAGCGCCACGGGCGAGGCATCGATGCCGCCCCAGCGCTGCGGCAGGTTCATGCCCATCACGCCGAGTTCGGCGAGCTGGGGCACGTAGCGCGTGGACGGGATTTCGTCGCGGTCCACCTCCGCGGCCCTGGGTGCGAGTTCAATGCGGGCGAAACGCCCGATGGCGTCGGCCATTTCGATGTCGGCCGGCTGTACGCCCAGTCGTTCATGCATGTTGATTCTCCAGTTTGGTTCAGGCGTGCGCGGGGGTGACTGCATCCGGTCCGAATGCGCCGCTGGCACGCAGGGCGCGGGCATCCCCGGCGGTGATGCCGAGCGTGCGCAGGATGGCGTCGGTGTGCTGGCCGAGCGCGGGCGCGCGGCATGCGCGGTTGGCGGCCTGGCCAGAGAACTTCACCGGCTGGGTAGGCACGCGGGCCGCGCCGCCTTGCGCGTCCCGCACCTCGCTGAGCAGGCCGCGATGTCCGGCATGCTCGCTTTCGAGCGCCTGCTTGACGTTGCGGATCGGCGCGACGGGGATGCCCGCGGCGCCAAGGGTGTCATTGACCTGCGCCACCGTGCGGGTGGCGGACCAGTGCTCGATGCACGCGCGCAGATCGGCTTCATGGCTGCAGCGCGTGTGGTCGTCGGCGAAGCGCGGGTCGCTCGCCAGCGCGGGCTGGCCGATGGCGCCGGCCAGCGCGTGGAACAGCTTGTTGTTCAGCACCGCCACCACGTAGAAGCCGTCCGCGGCACGGTAGGCGCCGAACGGCGCGGACGACGGATGGCGGTTGCCCACGCGGCGCGGCGCCAGGCCGGTGGCGGCATAGCGGGCGACCAGCGTGGCGCTC
The DNA here is from genome assembly GCF_052115045.1 of Cupriavidus sp. 2TAF22. Lineage (NCBI taxonomy): Bacteria > Pseudomonadati > Pseudomonadota > Betaproteobacteria > Burkholderiales > Burkholderiaceae > Cupriavidus > Cupriavidus sp. 2TAF22. The sequence goes on along the minus strand of NZ_JBFRFX010000035.1, from coordinate 23,163 downwards.
AGGCTGAGCGTGGCGTCGAACATCGAGACATCCACGTGCGTGCCCTGGCCGGTCTTGTGGCGCGCCAGCAGGGCGGCCAGGATGCCCCAGGAGGCGAACAGCCCGCTCACCACGTCGGAGACCGCCTCGCCCAGCACGGTGGGCGGGCCGTCCGGCGACCCGGTGGCGTCCATCAGGCCGCACAGGGCCTGCAGGATGATGTCGTAGGCGGGGCGGTGCGATTCGGGGCCGGTCTGGCCGAAGCCCGAGACGCTGGCATACACCAGCGCCGGATTGAGCGCCTGCAGCGCCGCGTAGCCGATGCCCAGCTTGTCCGCCACGCCCGGGCGGAAATTCTCCACCACCACGTCGGCCTGCGCGCACAGCGAGCGTGCCAGCGCGAGTCCGGCCTCGGCCTTGAGGTCGATGACGATGCTCTGCTTGTTGCGGTTCATGGCGGAGAACAGGCCGCTCTCGCCGCCAGCGAAGGGGCCGACGGCGCGATAGTCGTCGCCGCCGGGTGGTTCGATCTTGATCACTTCGGCGCCGAGATCGGCGAGCAGCGCCGTGCAGTAAGGCCCGGCCAGCACACGGGAGAAGTCGATCACGCGGATGCCGGCCAGCATGCCGGCGGGATTCGGGTCGGGATGGGTCATTGCTTGCGCCTCCAGGTCTTGTCTCGAACGCTGTCTCGAACGCTTGTCGCGACGCTTGTGCGCCGGCGTCGCCGCGCGGACCGCGTTCCTGTGACCTGGATTCTGTGCATCGATGGCTATCAAGTAAAATATGGAAATCAACTAGTACCTATACGATTTCCTGATGCGTATCTCCCTGCGCCTGTTGCGCTACTTCGCCGCGGCCGCCGATACCGGCAGCACGACGGCCGCGGCGCGGCAGCTCAATGTGTCGCAGCCTTCGATCTCGGTCGCCATCCGGGAGCTGGAAACGCTGTTCGAGGCAGCGCTGTTCGCGCGCGATGCGGGATCGAAGATGACGCTGACCCGCTTCGGGGTGCAGAAGCTGGCCGAAGCCAGGGAGATCCTGCGCGCGGCTTCCGCGTTCGAGGCCGGCAAGAGCGGCGACGGCGCCGCGGGCGAGGTGCAGATCGGCGTGTTCAGCACGCTGGCGCCGGTGTACCTGCCCTTGCTGCTGCGCATCGCACGGGAGCGTTATCCGAACCTGACGGTGCGCTTTGTCGAGGGCGACCTGGCGCAGCTCGAAGACTGGCTGCACAGCGGCCATATCGAGTTCGCGCTGACCTACGATGTGGGGCTGCCCATCGAGATCGAGCGTGAATGCCTGGCCGAACTGCGGCCGTACGGGCTGGTGCCGGCCGGATCCAGGCTCGCCCGGGGGCGCGGCGGCGTATCGCTGCACGCGCTGGCGCAGGAGGCGCTGATCCTGATCGACCTGCCGCACAGCCGCGAATTCCTGATGGCGCCGTTCTGGCAATTCGGGCTGCAGCCCGAGGTCCGCTACCGCGCGACGTCGCTGGAGCTGGCGCGCAGCATGGTGGCCAACGGGCTGGGCGTGGCGTTGCTGATCACGCAGGCGCCGGCCGCGGCGCAGACCGTCGGCGTGGTGGAGCGGCCCATCCGCGAGGAAACCGTGCGCCAGCCGCTGGTGATCGCGCGCTCGGCGCGCGCATCGCGCAGCCCGGCTTCGGAGCTGCTGGCCGGCTGCGCGCGCGAGGCGGTGGGCGAGGCGATGGCGGCGCAGGCCGCGCGCCGGGGGCGCACGCGTGCAACGGCATGACGCAGATCGCCACGCGGAGAGCCGCGGGCGGTCTGGTGCGGCTTTCGCGGTCAGGCGCGAAAGGTCTTGAACCTCAGTTCCCGAACGGGATCGTCAGTTCCGTCCCGTTCGTGTCCACCATGAAGATACGCTTCATGGCGCCCCTGCCATTCGCTTGGTGGATGCGGGATCAGGCTCCTGCCTGCGAGCGGCGCAGCCATTCGTCGAGACCGATATGGCCGAGGCGCGCCTCGCCTAGCGGCACGAGCGAAAACTCCTCGACCAGGCCGCCGAAATATCGGGCCTCGGGGTCACGCGCCACCTCACGCGGGTCGCCGACGGCCTTCAGGTAACGAGCGACGATTTCGTTGAACGGCGCGCGTTCCGGACCCGCGATCTCGACGGTGCCGCCCTTCGGCGCCGCGAGCGCCACATCGGCAACGATGGCGGCAACGTCGTCCGCCGCGATGGGCTGGAACAGGCCGGGCGAAATCCTGACGACGTTTCCATCCGCGCCCGAAGCGGCGATGCCGCCGAGGAATTCCAGGAACTGGGTCGAGCGGATGACGGTGTAGGGGATGCCGGAGGCTTCCACCAGTTTCTCCTGGGCGACCTTGGCGCGGAAATAGCCATTGTCGGGCGTCCGTTCGATCCCGACGATGGATAGCGCGACATGGTGCCCGACGCCCGCCGCGGCCTCCGCCGCGGCAAGGTTGCGGCCGGAGGTCTCGAAGAATTCCAGCACCGCCTTGTCTTCAAAAGAGGGCGAATTGGCGAGGTCGATCACGACCTGCATTCCGGCGAGGGCCTCCTTGAGCCCCTCGCCGGTGATGGTGTTGACACCGCTTTTGGGAGATGCGGCGACGACCTCGTGGCCGCCCTGGCGCAGGATGGCGACGGTCTTCGAGCCGATCAGGCCGGTACCGCCGATGACGATGATCTTCATGGTTCACTCTCCCATAACTGGGTTCGAATGGAGGCGAGGAAAAAATCGGATGCTCAAGTGGGTTAGCACGCGCCAACAAGAAAGTCAACGACAGGGACGTCAGGGTGACGGCGACCAGCCACGGCCTGGGTAACCCGGCGCGCGTACGGGGCGTTTGACAATAGTCAACCAGTCGTCTATCTTTCGCCCATCCACCTTTATCACCGAATTCGACATGCCCAGGCCCGCCAACCCCGAGATCCGCAACCGCCTGCTGACCGACGGCGGCCGTGTTGTCCACGAGCTGGGCTTCAACGGGGCCGGGGTGCAGGACATCGTGGCTGCCGCGGATGTCCCCAAGGGGTCCTTCTACAGCTACTTCGACAGCAAGGAAACCTTTGCCGCCGAAGTGCTCGAGGCCTATTGGGAGTCAATCGAACAACGCCATGGCAAAGTGATGTACGACGCTCGCATCAAGCCGCTGGAGCGCATCGAGACGCTGTTCGCATTGCTGGTGGACGATCATGCCGCGCAAGAATTCAGGCTTGGGTGCATGGTAGGTAATCTTTCCCTTGAGCTTTCCAATTCCAGTGTCGAAGTCCGGGGTGCCCTGGAGCGGATCCTGGCGCGCTGGGAAGGTATGGTTGTTGCCTGCCTCGATGAGGCGAAGACGCGCCGGGAGCTTGCTGCGGATCATGATTCCGCGCAGCTCGCGGCCATCATCGTCGAGGCCTGGGAGGGCGCGGTGCTGCGCAGCAAGGTCGAGCGCAATGGCGAGGCCTGCCGACGTTTTCAGCAGGTCACCCTCAAGCGGCTGCTGGGCTGATTTTTTTACCTTTTTAAATAGACGACTGGTCGTGTATTAATTTTGCCGGATTCGAACCGGCTTACCATGAGAGGTACTTTCCCATGTGCAATCACCACACCCGGTATGCGGATCCCGTTGACCCGGCTCTGCCGAAGGCCGGCCTCACCCTCGATCTATCGCGCACTGCGCTCGTGGTCATCGACCCGCAGATCGACTTCATGAGTCCGGAAGGCCGTAGCTGGGGCGTTGTCGGAGAAAGCGTGACGGAGCAAAACCTGGTCCCCAACCTTATCCGTCTGTTCCAGGGCGCGAAGCAGGCCGGCATCACCGTTGCCATTTCTCCCCACTATTACTATCCGCACGATCACACGTGGAAAGTGCAGGGTCCCGCGGAGCGGTTCCAGCATGCCGTCGGCATGTTTGACCGCCCTGGCGCGCTGACGGTGGACGGATTCCGCGACTCGGGTGCGGATTTCATGCCGGAGCTCAAGCCCTACATCGAGGACGGCAAGACGATTATCTGCTCAACGCACAAGCTCTACGGCCCGCAGACAAACGACCTCGTTCTGCAGTTGCGCAAGCAGCGGGTCGACCAGGTGATCCTCGCTGGCATGGCCGCCAATCTCTGCGTCGAATCCCATTTGCGGGATCTGCTGGAGCAGGGCTTCGAAGTTGCGGTGGTGCGCGATGCGGTGGCCGGTCCGAAGGTGCCGGAGGGCGACGGCTATCACGCGGCCCTGGTCAATTTCCGCTATCTCGCGAACGCGCTCTGGGATACCGAAGAAACCGTGCGACGGCTGGCGGGAAGCGTGGACATCGCGGCGTAGTCCCGGCGATGCCCGCGCAAGTCTGCATCCCGAAAGCGCCGGCAACGAGCGACGCAGATCCGCTATTGCGGTGAGTCGCTCCCTCCGTGATGCGCGCCGTTGGCGCAGGGTTCGGCGCCTTCGCATCGGTATCCGCATCATTGCTTTGTGTTGATGCGGATAAAGATGGGGGTGTGGGAATTAAAGATCCGTTTTAGCGGGGGTCGTGTTTTGATTTTTGCCAACAAATCGATATTTGTTGGCAATGTGTGAGCGGAAGATTCAAAGCGGCAAAGCACGAAAAAAAGCCACCGCAAGGCACTGCGATGGCTGAAAGCTCCCGTTTCAGGTGGAGCGTCGATATGCGCGTGCGGCTCAGAAGCGGTGGCGGATGCCGGCGACGACGCCGGTCTGGTTCTTGCCGGGGATCACGCTGGTGGGCGCGCCGGTCGCCGGGTTGAGGCCGTTCAGGCCGAGTCCCGAGCCATTCCTGTTGCGTGCGTAGCCCGCGTTGATGTACACGTCGGTGCGCCTGGAGAAGGCATAGTCGGCGGAGGCGGCAAACATCATGGGGTCTGCGTTGCTGTTCCTGAAGTCCGTGTAATAGGCCGCGCCCGAGAGCGAGAGCGCGGGCGTTGCCTTGTAGCGCAAGCCGACCCAGTAGAGGTTGGAGCGGACGTCGCCACTGACGTCCCCGTTCAGCCAGCGATAGCCGATGTAAGGCGTCACCGGGCCGAATGCATAGCTGGCGCCGGCCGCCACGCGGCGGTCCTTGCGGTTGCGGGCGGCGACGGAGGTGCCCTGGTATTCGTCGTAGACCAGGCCGCCGGCAAATGCTTCGTTTTCGTAGTAAAGACTGGCGCCGAAGCTGCGGTCCACCTTGCTGTCGCCGGGGATCTCGCCGGTGCCGGTCCGGCCGAAGCTATACAGCGCGGCTACCGTGAGGCCGGCGAAGCTGTGGCGGTACTTGATGGCGTTGTCCGCCCGTCCCGCCAGCACGGCGTCGCTGCGGAACAGTGAATAGCGCGGCGCGAAGCCCATCGGGTCGAGCCGGATGGTGGTGTCGTACAAGGGCGTGGTTTGCCGCCCGAGGGTGATTTGCCCGAAGTCGCCGGCAAGGCCGACGAATGCGCCGCGATCGAACAGCCGGTTGCCGCTCTGGGCGCCCTCGTCGAGGTTGAAGCCGCTTTCCAGGTCGAAGACCGCCTTCAGGCCGCGGCCCAGGTCTTCCGTCCCGCGCATGCCCCAGCGCGAAGTGGACATATTGCCGGACGACAGCCGGTACACGTTGCCGCTGCCGCTCGCGGCGGGCGCGTTGGAGAGGTACTCGACGCCCACGTCCGCCACGCCGTAGAGCGTGACGCTCGATTGCGCCGAGGCCGTAGCTGCGGTACCTGCCGTCACGGCAAGAAGGGCGGCCAGTTTGGTTGCGGAATATCTCGTCTTCCTCATTGTTATTCTCCAGCTGGTAATTATTAGAAATAGAAAGAACAAGAGCTGGAGTCTATTCAGGAAGTCATTACGATTGGATTGCGCTGTGATGACAACTATTTCTGTTTTTTAGTCAAATTCCTAAATGGCTTGGATTGGTGGCTGGAGCCCCGTGTTATGAGACTCCGGGCGGAATTGACGCCATTCCCTTTGTTTTACGGATCGCATGGATTGGCGGCGGAATTGTTGGTGGAGAAAATGGTGGAAAATATTGATGAGAATAATCCGAGAAAATCCGAGTAATTCGATATGAATATTTGGCGTTGCAGATGCATCCGGGGAGGGCTTGCGCTTCGACGCCGGCTATTTCGTGCCGTGATCCATTACCCGCTGCTACGCATGGGCGATCACGGCTCCGCGACGGTGAGCCGGTAGCGAGCCGCTGGCCTCCAGATGGCTTTGCCGGTCAGGCACCCCCCACCTCGCCGCCATTGACTCTGGTGTGGACGATAATTAACATGTTGCCGGATTATTCTTAGCGGCGGATGCCGGGCTTTGCCTTGCGTGCGCCACCATCGGAGCGTGCATGGTTCGCAAGCTGTTGGTACCGGGCGCAGCGCCGGATATGGGGTTGCTGGTGAAGGCGCGTCCGCAGGCGGCAACCGCGATGTCAGGGACCCTTCGCCATCGATGGAATATTTTCCCCGTCCCGCCCGTTTACCGTAGGGGCAGGGTGCGTGCCGGGCGCGTGCCGGCCGCATTCGGGTGGACTATGCTGAATAGGTTTCTGCCCGTGGAAACAGGGTCCGCGCCGACGCTGGAGAATCGCCATGCAATACCGCCTGCCAAGATGGATGGCCGCGTCAGCGGTCGCGATCGCGCTAAGTGCCTGCGCGTTTCTGGACCCCGTCCAGACTGCGCAGAAAATGATCGGCAACCCGCAGACTTCCGTGCGCGAGACCTTTGGCGCGCCCACCGAGACTTATCAGCTCGCCGGCGGCACCAGCCGCTGGATCTATTCGAAACAGCCTCTCGGGCATGAGGTCTATGCGGCGGATTTCGATGCCGGCGGCAATCTCGCCAGTTTCCGCCAGATGCTGACCGAAAAAGAGATCTACGAGGCGCGGCCAGGCGTCTGGACCAAGCGTGACGTGGCCGAGCGCTTCGGCCTGCCACGTGAGCCCGTCCAGTACTACCCCCTCATGAAGCGCGAGGCATGGTCCTACCGGCTCTACGCCAGTGGCTACCTGCCGGCCCATTTCAGCGCTTATTTTGACGACAGCGGCGTGCTGGACCGCACCATGATCATCGTCGACCCGCTTGGCGGCGACCGCAGCCGCAGCAAGTGATCCAGGCCGGCTGACCGCGATTCCGGCATTCGGCACGGGGCGCGATGCCCCGGCTGCCTGGCGCGCCGCGCTGCACGTCCTCCGCGTGCCGACGCGTGCCGGCGTTGCGGGGACAAAGTGGAAACCTGGCCCGCTCGCTTTATTCGGGGAACGTCCCCGGCAACCCGGCCCCTGTCCGCATCCAGAGGGAACGCCGGGCGCCTTTCCCTGTCTATGTTGAGCATCCGCGTTACAATGTTGCCTTGCACCATTGGTGCGCGGCTCGCCCAAGGCGAGCTGCCGCGCCACCCGGACCGCTTTCGTACCGCCCCCAATCCATGCGATCCCTGCTGCTCCTGCTCACCGTCCTGTGCCTGTCTCTGTTGTCCTTCGGGGCAACGGCGAACGTGCGCGCGGTTGGCGCGCAGCCCGAGGCGGTACGGATGGAACTTCAGGATGCAGCGCTTTCCCGGACGCTCGACGAACTGGAAGACAGCGCCGACCTGGGCCGCGTGATCGCGCCGGGCGACGATGGCCTCACAGCCGAGTCGGAGCCTGATGCGGTGGCGCAGGAGGATCCTCCGGGCTACTGCGAGATCTGGTCCGCCGACCTGCTCGATCCGCTCGACCTGCTCGACGAGATCGAGGAATCCAGCGCGCTGTTCGCGCTGCCCAACGTACGCGTTTCGCTGCCACCCAGCGAGATCGCGCATCGGTTCCCCGCGCCCACGGCCCCGCTGCCGGCGGCGTTCTTCAAGCCTCCGATTTCCCTGATCTGACAGCCCTGGCAATCCTGGCGCGCTGCTGGCGCGCCCGGTATGCATTCCCATTGCCTGGGCGCCCGGGCCCGCTCGCGTTCGCGATCGCGGGCTGACCACCGGCGCGTGCTGCCTGCGCGCGGGTGGCGGGCGCGCAGCCGTTTTGCCTGCCCCCCTTTGTCATGCAGATCAAACAGATCACTATGTATTCCATGGTGGCGCTGCTGTCGCTCGGAGCCTTGCCGGCCCTGGCGGCGCAGACGTTCACCTTGCCGCAACTGCTGTCCTTGTCGCAGTCCACCAACAAGGGCGTCGAGGCGGCCCAGGCCGGCGTCGATGCCGCCAGCGCCGCGGTGACCAGCGCGCGCGCCTACCCCAATCCACAGGTGGAAGTGCTGTACGGACGCCTGTCGCCGCGCACGTCCGGCGTCGCCGGCGGCGCCGCGCCGACGGTGTCCGTCACCCAGAAGCTGGACTACCCGCAGCAGCGCAAACTGCGCGCGGACATTGCCGGGCGCAGCCTCGAGGCCACCGAAGCAGGCCGCCAGGCGTTCAAGGCCGAGCTGGCGGCACGGGTCAAGACCGCCTATTTCGAGGTGCTGCGCCGGGAGACCGAGCAGGCCGCGGCACGGGACGACCTGACGCTGATGCGGCAGATCCATGACCGCGCACGCGTGCGCGTGGAGGTGGGCGAGGCCCCGCGCTACGAACTGATCAAGGCCGAGACCGAGCTGCTGAGCACGCAGAAGACGCTGCAGAGCGCCCAGCTGCGCGTCAACCAGGCCAAGGCAACGCTGCGCCAGCAGGTCGGCGGCGCCATGCCGGCGGACTATTCGCTCGCCGGCAGTCTGGGCCAGCAAGCGCCGCTGCCGGCCCTGCCGGTGTTGCGCGACACGCTCAACGGCACCAACGCCGAGCTCGGCCAGCGCCGTATCGAGGCGGACCGCGCCAACCTGGCGGTGGACTACCAGCGGTCGCTGCGCCTGCCCGAGCTGGCGCTGCGCGCCAGCGCCGAGCGGCAGCCCGACAACACCGTCACCCAGGTCGGCCTGACCCTGACCATCCCGCTGTGGGACCGCCGCAAGGGCCCCGTGGGCGAGGCCACGGCGCACGCCATCCAGGCGCGCACCGCGCTGGAGCTGCGCGAGTTCGAGCTGATGCAAGAGCTGGAAACCGCCTACCGCCAGTACGAGATCACGCAGTCGCAGGTCGGCGCGCTGGAAGGCGGCATCGTGCGCCAGGCGGAGTCCGCCCTGGCGGTGGCCGAGTCGGCCTACCGCTTCGGCGAGCGCGGCATCCTCGATTACCTCGATGCCCAGCGCGTGCTGCGCGGCGCGCGCAGCGACCTGATCGCGGCCCAGTACGAACTGCAGACCGCCACCATCCAGATCGAGAAGCTGCTGTCGAGCGTGCCCGGCGAGCCCGCGGCGCCGATGGCTCCCGCGGCTCCCGCGGCTCCTGCGGTTTCTCCTGCTCCCACGGCACCTACGGAAAACAACTAAGCATGCGTCCCCATTTCCTTCTTTCCCTGACGGCAACCGCAGCCCTGCTGTTTTCCCTGGCCGGCTGCTCCGACGATCCCGCACCCGCCGCCGAGGCGCCCAGGCAGCCGCCGGGCGTGGTCAAGCCCGAAGCCAGCCTGCAACAGACCCTGAAGGTGGCGCCGGTTGCCACCAGTGCCTTCAGCGAGGTGCTGCGCGTGGCTGGCCGCATCGATTTCGACGAACAGCGCGTGGCGCGCATCGGCGCCAGCGTGACCGGGCGCGTGACCGACCTCTACGGCATCCTTGGCCAGGAGGTCAAGGCGGGCCAGGTGCTGGCGCGCCTGCACAGCAGCGAGCTGGGTGCGGCGCAGATGGCCTTCCTCAAGGCCGAGGCGCAGACCGAACTGCAGGCCCGCAATGCCGAACGCGCGCGCCAGCTGTTCGCCGCCGACGTGATCGGGCGCGGCGAGCTGCAGCGGCGCGAGAGCGAGCTGGCGATTTCCTCGGCCGAGATGCGCGCCTACCGCGACCAGCTGCGCGTGCTCGGCATGTCGGCCGCGGCCGTGGCGCAACTGGCCAGGAGCGGCAGCATCGACTCCTATTCGCCGGTGTTCTCCAGCATCAGCGGCACGGTGGTGGAGCGCAACGTGGCGCAGGGCCAGGTGGTGCAGCCGGCCGATGCGCTCTATACCGTGGCAGACCTGTCGCGCGTGTGGGTGGTGGCGGAGGTGCCCGAGCAGCAGGCCGCGCTGGTGGCCGAAGGCCAGAGCGTGAACATCGAGGTGCCGTCGCTTGGCAACGGCGCCGGCCAGAAGCAGATCACCGGCAAGCTGATCTACGTGGGCCGCACGGTGAACCCGCAGACGCGCACGGTGCTGGTGCGCACCGAGCTGGAGAACCGCGAAGGGCGCCTCAAGCCCGCCATGCTGGCCAGCATGCTGATCAACAGCGCGCCCAGCGAGCAACTGGTAATCCCCGAATCGGCCATCGTGCGCGATGGCAACGACGAGCAGGTCTACGTGGAACAGGCCGCCGGCCTGTATCGCGTGGCCAAGGTCAAGCTGGGCGCGGAGAGCGACGGCATGCGTGTGGTGCTCAGCGGCGTGAAGGCGGGCGAGCGCATCGTGGTCGACGGCGCCTTCCATCTCGACAACGAGCGCAAGCGCCTGGAACAGGGGTAAGCAGCCATGATGAAATCCCTTGTGGAAGCCGCCATCAAGCAGCGGCTGGTGGTGTGCGTGCTGGCGGTGGTGCTGTTCTTCTTCGGCCTGCGCGCGGCGACCAAATTGTCGGTTGATGCCTTCCCCGACGTGACCAACGTGCAGGTGCAGATCGCCACCGAGGCCACCGGCCGTTCGCCGGAGGAAGTGGAGCGCTTCGTCACCGTGCCGATCGAAATGGCCATGACCGGCCTGCCCGGACTGGAGGAAATGCGCTCGCTCAACAAGGCGGGCCTGTCCCTGATCACGCTGGTCTTCACGGATGCGACGGATGTGTACTTCGCGCGCCAGCTGGTGATGGAACGCCTGATCGAAGTGGCCGGCCGTATGCCCGAAGGGGTGACGCCGGTGCTGGGGCCGGTCTCCACCGGCCTGGGCGAGGTCTACCAGTACACGCTGGACCGCGCCGACGACGGCGCCCGCGCGCTCACCACGGAGGAACTCTCCGAGCGCCGCATCGCCCAGGACTGGGTGGTGCGTCCGCTGCTGCGCTCCATCCCCGGCGTGGCCGAGATCAACTCGCAGGGCGGCTTCGTCAAGCAGTACCAGGTGCTGGTCAACCCGGACCGCATGCGGCATCAACAGATCACGCTGCAGCAGGTCTACCAGTCTCTCGCACGCAACAACGCCAACTCCGGCGGCGGCGTGCTGCCGCACTATGCCGAGCAATACCTGATCCGCGGCGTGGGGCTGGCCCGCGGCGTGGACGATATCGGCAGCATCGTGCTCAAGGAGGTGGCGGGCACGCCGGTCTACGTGCGCGACGTGGCCGACGTGACCATCGGCCACGAAGTGCGGCAGGGCGCGCTGGTCAAGAACGGCGAGACCGAATCCGTGGGCGGCATCGTGATGATGATGCGCGGCGGCAACGCCAAGGAAGTGGTGAGCCGCGTCAAGGCGCGCGTGGCCGAGATCAACGAGCGCGGCATGCTGCCCGGCAAGCTGCAGATCGTGCCGTACTACGACCGCAGCGAACTGGTGGACTCCGCGCTGTGGACCGTGACCAAGGTGCTGCTCGAAGGCGTGGTGCTGGTGGTGATCGTGCTGTTCCTGTTCCTGGGGGATGTGCGCTCGTCGGTGATCGTGCTGGCCACGCTGGTGCTCACGCCGCTGCTGACCTTCATCGTGATGAACCAGGTGGGTCTGTCGGCCAACCTGATGTCGCTCGGGGGGCTGGCCATCGCCATCGGCCTGATGGTGGACGGCTCGGTGGTGGTGGTGGAGAACGCCTTCGAGCGGCTCGGCCACAAGGAGTCCGGCCTGACCAAGACCGAGATCCTGGTCAAGGCGGTGCAGGAAGTGGCCACGCCGGTGATCGTGGGCGTGGGCATCATCATCCTGGTGTTCCTGCCGCTGATGACGCTCACCGGCATGGAAGGCAAGATGTTCGCGCCGCTGGCGTTCACCATCTCGATTGCGCTGGCGATCTCGCTGTTCCTGTCGTTGACGCTGTCGCCGGTGCTGTCGTCCTACCTGCTCAAGGGCGGCGCCGAGCATGACACGCGCCTGATCGCGTTCATGAAGCGCCACTACCTGCGCATGCTGCACTGGACGCTGGCCAATAGCCGCAAGACGGTGATCGGCGCGGTGCTGGCATTCGTGGCGACCATCGGCATCGTGCCGCTGCTGGGCACCTCCTTCATCCCGGAGATGAAGGAAGGCTCGATCGTGCCGGCGCTGGACCGCGTGCCGAACATCTCGCTGGAAGAGTCGATCAAGCTGGAAATGGCGGCCAACAAGCTGGTGCTGTCGGTGCCGGGCGTGAAGTCGGTGGTGTCCGGCGTGGGCCGCGGCGAAAGCCCGGCCGACCCGCAGGGCCAGAACGAATCCACGCCCATCGCCAGCCTGAAGGATCGCGACGAGTGGCCCGACGGCTGGACCCAGGACGATATCGCCAACGGCATCCGCGAGAAGCTCAAGGCCATTCCCGGCGTGCAGATCGTGATGGCGCAGCCGATCTCCGACCGCGTCGACGAAATGGTCAGCGGCGTGCGCTCGGACGTGGCGGTGAAGGTGTTCGGCGATGACCTCGACAAGCTGCGCGACCTGGCAGGCGAGATCGCGCGCGTGGCCGGCGGCATCCCGGGCTCGCAGGACGTCCGCATCGAGCGCATTTCGGGGCAGCAGTACCTGTCGATCGAGATCGACCGCCAGGCCATTGCGCGCTATGGCCTGAACGTATCCGACATTCACGACATCATCGAGATCGCCATCGGCGGCAAGCGCGCCACGGATATCTTCGAAGGCGAGCGTCGCTTTGCCGCGGCGGTGCGCCTGCCCGAGGACTTCCGCGACAACGTGCAGGCCATCCGACAGTTGCTGGTGGCCACGCCCAACGGCGTGCAGGTGCCGCTGCAGAGCGTGGCGAAGATCGAAGTCACCGACGGCCCCGCGCAGATCAGCCGCGAGATGGCCAAGCGCCGCGTGGTGGTGATGATCAACGTGAAGGACCGTGACCTGGGCGGCTTTGTCGCCGAGTTGCAGCAGGCGGCGGACAGCAAGGTCAAGCTGCCGGAAGGCTACTATCTCGAGTGGGGCGGCCAGTTCCAGAACATGGAACGCGCCATGGGCCACCTGAAGATCATCGTGCCGGTCACCATCGCCGCGATCTTCTTCCTGCTGTTCCTGTTGTTCAACTCACTGCGCTTCGCCACGCTGATCATCACCGTGCTGCCGTTCGCCTCCATCGGCGGCATCATCGGCCTGTTCGTCACCGGCGAGTACCTGTCGGTGCCGGCCTCGGTGGGCTTTATCGCGCTATGGGGCATGGCGGTGCTCAACGGCGTGGTGCTGGTGTCGTACATCCGCACGCTGCGCGATTCTGGCCTGTCGCTGACCGAGGCGGTGGTGCAGGGCGCGACCCAGCGCTTCCGCCCGGTCATGATGACGGCCACCATCGCCATGCTCGGGCTGGTGCCGTTCCTGTTCTCCACGGGGCCGGGGTCGGAAGTGCAGCGCCCGCTGGCGGTGGTGGTGATCGGCGGGCTGATCACCTCGACCTTGCTGACGCTGGTGATGGTGCCTACGCTGTACCGGTGGTTCGACAACCGCAAGCCCGACCCTGGCAAGGACGTCCCGGTCTGAGGCTTGGCAGATCGAAGCAGTTGAGAAACGCCCCGTGCATCGCCTTGCACGGGGCGTTTTTTTTGGCATCTGCCTAATCTTGTCGGGGTCGTGTGACGCCTTTGGTCCTGCTTATCGAACCTGCCGTACCCTGGCAGAAGAGTTGCGCCTTCTGGCTGCACAATGCCGCCGACCATCGTATCCGGCAACGACCCCTTCCGACCTGATGACCGCCGACGCTTTCGCTCAGATGTTCGGGGCGATCGAAGGTATCCCCTCGTGCCAGGAACAACGGCTAACGATTCAGGCGGCCATCAGGGTGCCGTCCGCGGCATGCTCGCCCTCGGTATAGCCATCGCGGTTGCTGATGCGGGCACCGTCGGTGTACGGGTCACGAGCGCGGGAGACCGAGATGCTGGCCACCACCTGCGGCGCGTCATCGCTGCGCGCGCCGTCGTAGAAGGCGTTGCGTTCCCCGTTGCGCGCGCCGTCGGTGAAGGGGTCGCGCGCGTCGTTGCGGGCGCCGTCGATAAACGGGTCGCGCTCTGCGGTGCGTGCGGCGGATACCCGCACGCCATAGCCGTGGTCCGTGGAAAGACCGGCGGCGGACGCCGCCTGCACACCGCCGGCGGCGGCGGCAAGGGCGACGATAGAGACGAGGCGCTTTGCGAAGGTGGCGAAGTTGATGGCGTTCATGATGAATCTCCAGGGCTGTTGGCAGGGCTGCTGTTCCGAGGTCGGGCGCGGCCGGCGATGCAACGGTGGCAGGTTCATCTGGTCTGCTGCTGGTGCTGCTGCCGCCGCCGCGCTACAGGAAGCATTTAAGGCGACCGATGTATCCGGCCCGTAGCGACTTGGGGGCGCGACGGTGAGCGTGCGTATCGCGCTGGACTGGAGATACACAGGCATACAAAGCCGGCGATCGCGGGCGCGTGGAGTGGGCTGTGGGATACACGGCGAGCAAGGTCACGCCGCCGCATGGGAAGCAAGCGCAACGTGCGTGCCCGCCCCGTACCTCTGCGGGCGACGGGGCATGGGCAACTGGCTGGCGACGGGCCTGGGCGAAAGCCTGGGTGCTTCCTGCGGCTGCCTATGGCCGGTTCCCGGCGCCGGCGGGCAGCGCCGCCGCCTGGCGCTTGATGACGGCGCCATCCGGCAGGCCACCGCCCCGGCTGCGCTTCCAGCTGGCCGGCGGCATGCCGAACTCCCGCTTGAACGCGCGGTTGAACGCCGCTTCCGAATCGTAGCCAACCTGCTCGGCCACCGCGGCCAGCGGCCTGCCGCCGCCGAGCAGTTCCTTGGCGGCGATCTGCAGGCGCCAGTGCGCGAGGTATTGCATGGGCGGCTGGTCGAGCAGGTCGGTGAAGCGCTGCGCCAGCGCCGAGCGCGACAGGCCAACCTTACGCGCGAGTTCGTCCACGGTCCAGGGATAGCCGGGCTGCGCATGCAACAGCGCGAGCGCGCGGCCGACGAAGCGGTCGCGCACGCCGGACAGCCAGCCTTTGCGGTCGGCGGGCAGGGTGTCGATGCAGCGGCGCACCGCTTCCACGAACAGCAGCTCGGACAGGCGCGCCAGCACGATGCTGCTGCCCGCGCGCCACTGCGCGGCTTCGGCGACGGCGAACTGCACCGAGGACTCGAGCCACGCGCTGCGCGGGTCGTTGCGCATGTCGATCTTGAAGATGCGCGGCAACGCCGCCAGCACGGGATTGCTCAGCGCGTCGTCGCAGGCAAGGAAGCCGCACACCACGCGGGTGCGGGCGCCGCCGCCGCCGTGGCTGAGCTTCAGGACTTCGCCGGGCACGGTTTCGAGCTGGCCGGACAGCAATGACGCGGACGCCACGGGCGGCAGGTCCAGCGCGCTGCCCATGGTGTGGGCCTCGCCCTGCGGCACCACCAGCAACTCGCCGGCCTGCACGTGCATCGCGGAGCAGGGGTCGTCGACCAGCCGCGCCCAGCAGTTGCCTTCGGTGACCAGGTGGTACGACACCACGCGTTCGCACTGGGGCAGGAACTCTGCGCAGATGGAGGCATCGGTCTGGCCGATCACGCTCCACGGCGCGGTGAACTCTGCGTTGAGAAAGACGGCGCCTCCGAGGCGTACCACACGGAGGACGTCGGATACCGCATCCATAGGCTGCGTTCCCGTCAGTGGCCGGGAGCCGGCAAGTTCCGGCGTCCCGCGCAAGAAAGCTGGACGCTCGATCATTCATCCGGTCCGGCATCGTGAAGATACTACACCCCGCGCCCCGGCAAATGACACCATCGCGGCGGCGCGCGGCGCAAACCTTTCCAGGAGGTGCAGCATGCGTAACGGTAACGCGTACCAGGGCCGCTGTTTTTGCGCAGCGGGGCAGTTGAGCCGGCTGCCCACGGCGGACGGCCTGCCCAAGCTGCGCGAGCCGATCGAGTTGCGCGAGTAGCGCGAGTCGCTCGAATCAGCGCGAGCCGCGTATCCGAATTGCAAGATCAGCCCCGGCGCCGGGCAAACGGCGTCATCACCAGCCGCCGGGCTGACTTTGCCCGCGGAAAACTCTGCAGGAGACCAGGTATGTCAGCCGTTCTTCCCATCACGCCCTCGTCCTCATCGTCCTCACCCGCGGTCGTGTCCGCGCCGCCGGTCGACCTCGCCGCCGTCAAGGGCCGCCAGCAGCTTGCCTGGTCCGCCGGCAACTACGCCGTCGTCGGCACCACGCTGCAGATCGTCGGCGAGAACCTGTGCGAGGCGCTGGACCTGCGCGCCGGCGCATCCGTGCTCGACGTGGCCGCCGGCAACGGCAATGCCACGCTGGCGGCCGCGCGCCGCTGGTGCGAGGTGACTTCCACCGACTACGTGGTATCGCTGCTCGACGCGGCGCGTGCGCGCGCGCAGGCCGAAGGCCACCAGGTCCGCTTCCAGGAGGCCGATGCGGAGAACCTGCCCTTCGCCGCGGCGAGCTTCGACGCGGTGCTTTCCACCTTCGGCGTGATGTTCACGCCGGATCAGGAGCGCGCCGCCGCCGAGCTGGCGCGCGTGTGCAAGCCCGGCGGCAAGATCGGCCTGGCCAACTGGACGCCCGGCAGCTTTATCGGGCAGGTGTTCAAGACCATCGGCAAGTACATTGCGCCCGCGGCGGGTGTGAAGTCGCCGGCGCTGTGGGGGACCGAGGCGCGGCTGCAGGAACTGTTCGGCGCGAGCGCGCGCGCGATCCGCGTGACGCAGCGCGAGTTCGTCTTCCGCTATCGCTCGCCCGCGCACTGGATCGAGGTGTTCCGCACCTACTACGGTCCGATGCACAAGGCATTCGGCGCGCTGGATGCAGCACAGCAGGCGGCATTCGCCGAAGACCTGCGCGTGCTGATGCGCGATCGCAACCGCTCGGGCGATCACACGCTGGTACTGCCATCCGAGTACCTGGAAGTGGTGATCGAGCGGGCCTGAGCCTGGCGCCGGGCCGCGGGCGGCTTCAGGCCCGGCCGCGCTGCCGCGCGCGCGTGGCCAGCGCCTGCGCGAGCAGCTCGTAGCCGCTCACCAGCACGATTCCCGCCAGCACGAGCAGCGCGCCCGCCAGGAAGTCCGGCTCGAGCGTCTCGCCGAGCAGCCATGCGCCGAAGCCCACGCCGAACAGCGGCGTCATGAAGGAGAACACGCCCAGCCTGGAGGCGAGATACTTGCGCAGCAGCCAGAACCAGGTCAGGAAGCTGGCGAAGGACACCACCAGCGCCTGGAAGGCCAGGCTGCCCCAGGCCAGCGCAGTCGGATTGAAGCTGGCCTGGCCGAGGACGGCGGCTGCCGGCAGCAACAGCAGGAAGGCGCCGGCCAGCTGGTAGAGCAGGGTCTGCGTGGCCGGCGCGCGGGCCAGGCTGGAGCAGCGGATCATCACCGTGGTGGCGCCCCAGGCCAGTCCGGCCAGCAGGCCGAGCAGGTCGCCGAGCAGCATGTTCGCCGCATCGCCGCTCGCATCACCGCCCGCGTTGCCGCCCATGAAGGCGAGGGCGATGCCGGCAAAGGCCAGCGCGATGCCGGCCCACTGCGGCACGCGCAGGCGCTCGGCCGGCAGCTTCCAGTGCAGGCCGAGCGCGGCGAAGATGGGCGCCGTGTAGAGAAAGACCACCATGTGCGAGGCAGTGGTCAGGCGCAGCCCTTCGCCGACCAGCAGGTATTCCAGCGCGAACAGGCCGCCGACCACGGCGCCCGGGCCCCAGGTGCCGTCGCGCGGGAACAGGCGTTCGCCGCGCCGCGCCATCAGCAGCGCCACCAGCACCGCGGCAATGCCGGAGCGCAGGGCGATCTGGAGCAGGGGCGAGATATCACGCGCCACTGCCTTCAGTGCCACTTGCTGCAGGCCCCATACCAGGCACAGCACCAGCATCAGGCCAATGGCCTGTGCGTCGACCGGTTTTCGTGAGTCCAAGATGCGCGCGTCCGTGTTCTGGTGAGGTGAGGCTGGATTATGGGCCTGGCGGTTTTTCTTGATATAGTGAAAACCAGTCAATCCATGCCGCCATCCGGCCATGTTCGCTGCCTGCGCGCGCTGGAGGCCGACCCCGGCGACAACCGCGCGCTGCCCGAACTGGCGCACGCGGCCAATACCACGGAGCGCACGCTGGCGCGGCGCTGCCGGCGCGACCTGGGCATGTCGTTCGCCGAGTGGCGCCAGCGCATGCGCGTGCTCAAGGCAATGTCGTTGCTGGAGGCGGGCCGCACGGTCGAGGCCATCGCGCTGGACCTGGGCTACGGCAGCGCGTCGGCCTTTATCTCGATGTTCCGCCGGATGATGGGCGTGACGCCCGACGAATTCCGCCGCGGCGCAGCCGCCAGGGCGCGCGGGGCGCAGTGAGGCCGCACGGCCCTCAGGCGCCTTCGCAGATGATGGCGGTGATCAGCGGTGCGGCATGCTCGGCGCGCGCCTTGCTGCCCGCCGCGCTCAATGCCTTGGCGATGGCGTCCGTATTGCCCACCACCGCCACGCCGTAGAGCGGCTTGTCCAGCGGCGTGCCCTTGCCGGCCTTGAACAGCGAATCGCGCGGCTGGTAGCCGAATACCGCGAACACGCTGCGGCCAAGCACCGTCATGCCGGCGTCGCTGGTCGGCCAGAAGGCATTGACCGAATTGTCCTCCACGCGCATGGGGCTGGCGTCGATCAGGCGCTGCTGCTGCAGCGTGGCGACGAACTTGTGGGGGGTGTCGCCGCACGCCAGCATGGTGTCGAGCGGGGCGGCGCTGCCGAGTGCTGGCACGGCTGCCAGCAGCGCGGCGAGTAGCGGATATCTCATGATGGGCGCTACTTTAACCTGCCTCGCCGCGCGCCGCCGGGCCATGCTCACGACCCTGCTCACTGCATGGCCTTCAGGTCGCCGATGCGCACCAGCATCTCGGTGAACATCTGCATGTCCAGGTCGAGGTCGGTCACCTCCTTGTACTCCTTGGCGTTGTGGGCGGTGTATTTCTTGCCCGGCATGGCGGGGCCGAAGTTGATCGCGTTGGGCATCAGCTTGGCCGTGGTGCTGCCGGCCGTGGGCACGGGGCGCGCTTCCAGCCCGGTGGTGTCGCCGAAGATGTTGAGCAGCGTGGACAGCCACGCGCCCTTGGGGTCGCGCGCCATCCAGTTGCCCTGGTCATGGCTGATGCTCAGCGTGGTGTGGCTGGCGGCGGCCCAGGCGTTGATCTTCGCGGCCACGGCCGCGCTCAGCGCCTCGGGCGTGCTGCCGCGCGGCATGCGTACGTTGGCGGTGACTTCGAGCTGCCCGTCCTTTTCGCGCGCCAGGTTGGGCGAGATGGTCAGCGGGCCCATGAAATCGTCCTTGTAGGCCACGCCCATCTTCTCGCCGAGGTAGTCCAGGCCATACAGGTCTTCCAGGTACCAGGCGGCGCGGGCGTAGTGGTTGTCGGCCAGCGGCACGCCGGATTCGCGCAGGAACAGCGCCAGGCGCGGCAGCGGGTTGACGCCTTCCTCGGGGCGCGAGCCATGCGCGGAGCTGCCGGTGACCTTGACTTCGAGGCTGTCGCCGGACTGGCTGATGTCGATGCTGAACCTGCCTTGCGCCGCGTACTTTGCGATAAAGGGGGCGCGCGCCGCTTCGAGGCGGGTCCGCGCGGCGGTCAGGTCGCCGCCCTTGAGCTGCGCGCTGGCGGTCTGCGGCACGGCATTGGCGGCCGCCGCGCCGCTCATGGCGACGATGGCGGTGGTCTTGCCGTCGGCGGGCTGCACGGGAAAGAACACCTTCAGCGCGCCCGAACCCTTCTCCGCCACCACGGCGGGGTATTTGCTGTCGAGCACGATATTGTAGGCGGGCAGCGTGGTGCGCTGCTGGTAGTACTTCATGCCGTCGCCGCCGGTTTCCTCGGTGGTCTCGATCATCAGGCGGATGGTGCGGTCGAGCTTCAGGCCGCTGTCCTTCACGGTCTTCATGGCGTACAGCACGGTGGCGATCGAGCCCTTGTCGTCGATGGTGCCGCGGCCATAGAGGTAGTCGCCCACGCGCGTGACCTTGAACGGATCGAGCCTGGTGCCGTCGTCGAGCACCCATTCGCTTGCCACCGCCGGCACCACGTCGGCATGCGTCAGCAGCCCGAACGTCTCCTTGCCGCGGCCCGGCAGCGTCACCTCGAACACGCGGTTGTCCACGTTGCGGAACTGCAGGCCGAAGTCCTTCGCCATGTCTTCGACCAGCTTGCCGAAGGCGATGATGTCGGGGTTCTCGTGCTGGGGGATCTTGTCGTCGCGCACGGTACGCAGTGCCACCATGCGTTCGATGGCGCCGAGCACGGCATCGTGGTTGTGCAGGCGGTTGTACACGCCGAGCAGGCGGCCGATATTGGTCAGGTCGTCGCCGCGCAGCGGCTGGTGCTTGCGATAGGCCGCCACGCTGCGCGCCAGCATCGGGTCGGCCTTGACCGCCTGGTCGAGGAAGGCGTCGAGGCTGGCCTGCGCCTTGCCGGTCTGCGCCGCGACCAGGGCATCGAGCGCGGGCTTCTTCAGCGTGTCGGCGAAGGCGTGCGGGGCCGCCGCCAGCGATAGCAGGAGAAGGGGCGCGAGGACGGAGGAGCGTTTCATGGGCAGGGCCTGTCTGGGGCGTGGCGGAAAACGCGCGATATTCGCACGAGCCGGCGCGCCGGCGCAAATGCGGTTTTCCCTGCAGTGATGTTCCTCCGCGCCCTCAGCCCGCCTGGTGCCCGGGTGCAGGCTTCCTGCCGATCAGGAAACGCACGCCATCCGGGCCGTAGCGCTCGGCGTGCGCCTCGTTGGCCTGCAGTTGGAAGGTGTCTCCTGCCCGGTAGGCCCGTTCCTCGCCCCCGATGGCCAGGTAGAGCACGCCCTCCAGGATCAGTGCCCTGGCTTCGAACGGATGCGTGTGGACCGGCATGGAGCCGTTGGGCTCGCGCGTGACCGTCGTGACCTCCTGGAAGCCGTCGCGGGCGAGGGCGCTGGTGAATGCATCGTGTTCCATGATGTCTCCGGCCTGGCGGACCGGCGCTGCGATCGGGGCAAGGCAATGGGGAATGGGGCTGGTGCCCTTGAATATAGGCGCTATCGATCCCGGCGCAAACGCGCGCCTTTGCTGCATTTGCCCGGCGCCCGGGACCGGCGCGCCGGCCGGCATGGCGCGCTTGCTGTCATGGGCATGCCGCGCGGTGCGGCAGATGCATCACCTGCCGCCGCGGCGCCATGGTCCTCGATCCAGGCGGCTACCGCACACAACGCCAGCCTCGCGGGCCGCATCGGGGTAATGCGAACCGCCAGACCTCGGTAGAATCGGTCAACCCACCCGCGCGGCAGTGCGCCGCAGGCACGCCCGCGGCACTAAAGGAACGAGACAAGATGAGCAACGAGAATTCCTCCCCTTCCGCATCCGCCGCCGCCCCGGCGGACGGCAAGCCGGTCCTTGAATATCCCTGTGGCGACGCCCCGGCGCCCGGCAGCGTGAAGGAGATCGTGCCCGGCCTGCTGTGGATCCGCATGCCGATGCCGTTCGCGCTGAGCCATATCAACCTGTGGGCGGCGCGCGACGGCAGCGGCTGGGCGGCGTTCGACGCCGGGCTGCAGACCAGCGAGACCGCCGCCGGCTGGCGCGATCTGTTCGCGAAGGACGGCGCGCTGGCCGAAGGGCTGACCCGGCTGTTCGTCACCCATATGCACCCCGACCATATCGGCATGGCCGGCTGGCTCACCCGCAAGTTCGCCTGCCGGCTGTGGATGACGCGCCTGGAATACCTGAACTGCCGCGTGCTGGCGGCGGACACCGGGCGCGAGGCGCCGGAGGACGGCGTGCGCTTCTACCGCCGCGCCGGCTGGGACGACAACGCCATCGAGGGCTACCGTGCGCGCTTCGGCGGCTTCGGCAAGTTCGTCCATGCGCTGCCGGACAGCTACCGCCGCCTGCGCGATGGCGAGACGCTGCAGATCGGCGAGCACGCGTGGCGGGTGGTGGTGGGCAACGGCCATTCGCCCGAGCATGCCTGCTTCTACAGCGAGGCCTTGAAGGTCCTGATCAGCGGTGACCAGATCCTGCCGCGCATCTCGTCCAACGTCTCGGTCTTTCCCACCGAGCCGGATGCCGACCCGATGGGCGACTGGCTGGCCTCGCTCGCCAAGCTGCGGCGCGAGGTGCCGGACGATGTGCTGGTGCTGCCGGCCCACAACGAGCCGTTCCGCGGCCTGCACGCCCGCATCGACCATCTGGAGCGCAGCCAGCACGCGGCGCTGGACCGGCTGCGCCAGGCGCTGGGAGAGCCCAAGCGGGCGGTGGACGTATTCGGCCAGCTATTCTCGCGGCCGATCGGCGCGGAGCCGGGGCTGCTGGGCATGGCGACCGGGGAGAGCATCGCGCACCTGAACTACCTGCTGCACCGGGGCGAGGCGGTCATGCAGGCGGGCGAGGACGGCGTCGCGTGGTATCGCGCGGCGTGAGCCGCGACTGAGCGCCCCGGGCCGCCCCGGGCTGCGCTACCAGGCCGCCACCGTGGGCAGGTGCCAGTCGTTCCACACCGCCAGCAGGCGCAGCGTGAAGCAGGCCCCGCCGCCGGCCACGGCGGCCGCCACGGGCGGCAGCCGCAGCGCGCGCGCGCCGATCGCCACCGCCGCGCCAAGCCAGGCCGCGGTGGCGTAGATGTCCGCGTGCAGCACGGTGGGTACCTGTGCCAGCAGCATGTCGCGCACCACGCCGCCGCCCACGCCGGTGACCGCGCCAATCAGTGTCGCGGCGAAGGGGCGCACGCCATAGAGCCGGGCCTTCTCGGCGCCCGCCACGGCAAACAGCGACAGGCCTGCCGCGTCGAGCAGGACAGGCAGCAGGCCGGCAAAATCCTGCGCGGCCGAGTGGAAGACGAAGGCCGCGGCGCCGGTCAGCATGGCGAGCGCGGGATAGCGCCAGTCCCGGATCGCGTTGGGCGGGGCCGCGCCGATCAGCAGGTCGCGGAGGATGCCGCCGCCCACTGCCGTCACCAGCGAGACCACCACCACGCCGAGCAGGTCCAGCCCGTGCCGCATGCCGCTGATGGCGCCTTCCAGCGCAAACACGGTGGTGCCGGCAAGATCGGCTGCCAGCACGACGACTTCGGCTTTTGTTCTCATTGTGTGCGGATGACGTGGGTAGCGTAGGCAGCATACTGGCCGCCGCGCCGGCGCGCCAGCGTATGAGCGCGGC
>NZ_JBFRFX010000034.1:0-81897 GCF_052115045.1 Cupriavidus sp. 2TAF22 | reverse complement strand
ACCATAGTGGGCGTTGGGAGCCGTTGCCAGGCGCAGGCTCGCTCGACGAGATGGCCCAGGTGGTCGTCACGCTCCTGGAGCCGTACCTACAGCCTGATAATTATTAAATCTATTTACGGGATGTTGTACTAGTAACCCAGAAGGTTCTTCCTCACATGCGCGAGGTGTGCCAATGTCGCTTCGCGTGCTTGCTCGATATCCCTGTCCTTGAGCGCCCTGACGATGGTGCGATGCTCGATCTGGTAGGCCGCCCGCCGCTCGGGCGTGACACTCTTGCGCTTCATCGCACCCCACTCGCCCGTTGCCCTGACGCGATTCATCGATTCGAATACGTCCAGCACGAAGTTGTTGTGCGCGGCGGCGGCAATCTGCCGGTGCAGCGCGCCGTCCCAATACTCGAACAGTTCCAGGCTGGTGGCGGCCTCAGCTTCGTCGCAGCACCGCTCCATCTCGGCGAAGTCCACCGCGGTGGCGTTGCGCACGATTAACTCCACCAGGGCGGGCTCGAAGACCAGGCGCGCCTCCATCAGGTCTGCCGGGCTGACGTTGGTCGTGGTTGCGGCACGCTCGACGCCGATCGTCTCCTGGATATCGTCGGCCACATAGGTTCCGCTACCTACGCTCTGGCGCAAGAGACCCTTCTCCTTCAACTGTGCGATCACGCGACGTACGGTGGAGCGCCCGATCTGGAACGTCTCGCTAAGCCTTCGTTCGGTCGGCAGTTTCTGCCCGGCGATCCACCGTCCGCTCCGGAGGTTCTCCAGAATCTGGTTCTTGAGAGCCAGCGCGCCCTGGATACCGTCTTCCTCGACAAGTTGCGTCATCCCTGTTTCCACCCTGTAACTGGCCAGCATTCTATCGCACTGGACTAAATTGGGCCAATTTGGGTTGGCGGCCGGGGCATTGCAGCGGCCTGAGTTTTATCAAAACTGCATTGACTGCCGGAAAACCTTGGCGTTTAATTGGGTTGTTATGGACTCAAAAACAACCCAATTAGGCCCAATTTATGAAGCTAGCCCGCATCCAGACTGCCACCGGCCCGCGCGTCGTCGCGATCTCCACCGATGGCAAGAGCTACTGCCAGACCTTCAGCGATGGCGTCGCCCATGAGGGCGACATGGAATCGCTGATCGGCAAGTTTGTCGACGGCGCCAGGCTGGCCAGTCCGCCCGCGGATGCCGCCTGGAAAACACTCGATGGAACGAAGCTGCTCGCTCCGCTGAGTCCCCGGCGCAATGTCTTTTGCGTCGGCAAGAATTACCACGAGCACGCCAGGGAGTTCCAGCAGTCAGGCTTCGACTCGTCGTCCAAGGATGGGGAACATGCCCCGCCCTTTCCTGTGATTTTCACCAAGGCACCAACTGCCATCATCGCCGACGGCGAGGCCGTCGATGCCCATCGCCAGATCACCTCGCAGCTGGACTACGAGGCGGAACTTGCCATCGTCATCGGCAAGCGCGGCAAGGCGATCTCGAAGGCGAATGCCTGGCAGCACGTCTTTGGCTACACCATCGTCAACGATGTGACCGCACGTGACCTGCAGCAACAGCACCGCCAGTGGTTCCTCGGCAAGTCCATCGACACCTTCTGCCCGATGGGACCGTGGATCGTCACGGCGGATGCCGTCGATGGCGCCAATCTGAAGATCCAGTGCCGCGTGAACGGCGAACTGCGCCAGGACGCCAATACCGCCGACCTGATCTTCGACATCCCGACGCTGATCCAAACGCTGTCCGCGGCCATGGAACTGCACCCCGGCGATGTGATCGCGACCGGTACGCCGGCGGGCGTCGGCCTGGGCTTCAAGCCGCCCAGGTTCCTGCAAGCAGGCGACGTGATGGAAGTGAGCATCGAGGGCATCGGCACCCTGACCAATCGCGTTGTCTGAGGGCAGCCCCGGCAGCGCAGTGCGCGTCGGGTGACAAAAAACAAAGCCTGGCAGACCTGCGCAATCCAGACGACGCGGGCTGCCCACGCCGGGGACGGCAGGAGACAAGATGAACAACAAATGGCTCTGCATCTCAGGAGCGACGCTGGTCCTGGCCGCGTCAGCGGTTTCGGCTCAGGATTCATGGCCCGCGCGGCCAATCACCATGGTGGTACCCTTCGCGCCCGGCGGCGTGGCGGACGCGGTGGCTCGGCCGGTCGCGGAAGCGCTCTCGCGCGAACTTCACCAACCGGTGGTGGTGGACAACCGGGGCGGCGCCGGCGGCGGCATCGGCATGGGCTACGTCGCCAAGGCAGCCCCGGATGGCTACACGGTCCTGATGGCACTGTCGTCCATCTCCATGATTCCGGAGGCGGACAAGGTCATCGGGCGCAAGCCGCTGTTTCAGCTCGATCAGCTCAAACCCATTGCGCGCTTCACGGCCGATCCCACCGTGCTGGTGGTACGCGCGGACAGCCCATGGCAGACCGCGAAGGACTTCATCACCGACGTGAAGTCGCATCCCGGCCGCTATAGCTACGGCTCGTCCGGCAACTACGGCACCATGCATGTGCCGATGGCCATGCTGGCCGACCAGGCTGGCCTTAGCATGCTCCACGTACCTTACACGGGTGCCGGCCCGGCGGTGGTTGCCCTGATGGGCGGCCAGGTGGATGCCGTCTCGACCGGCCCCTCCTCGGTCCTCCAGTTCATCAAGGGCGGCAAGCTGCGCGCACTGGCCCAGTGGGGCAACAACCGGCTCGCCGCGCTCCCCGATGTACCCAGCCTGATGGAACTGGGCCACAACGTCGAGTTCGCGCAGTGGTCGGGCCTGTTCGTGCCCGCCGGCACCCCCGATCCGGTCATCAAGCGCCTGCGCGACGCCGCGCGTATCGCGGCCGCCGATCCCAAGGTCAATTCGGTCATCCAGAACGCCGGTTCGCCGGTCCTTTATATGGATTCGCCCCAGTTCCAGGCGTATTGGGACAAGGATGCCGGCAAGATCGCCACGGCCGTGCGGAAGATCGGGAAGGTGGAGTAGGCAGTGCGGGGCGCGCTGCGGCGCCCCTGCCCTCTGCGGTGTCCTGGCCCGCTCCAGGGCACGAGCTTTTCCATGCGATGCGTCACTGTGGCAGGTACGGCGCGATGTTCTTGAGCGCGTTGGCAACGTAGGCTTCCTTTTCGCCCACGGGGGCGACGTAGTGAAGCGCCGCCGCAGCGGCCTCTGGCCCTTCGGCGCGGGCGATGATCCAGGCAGCCAGGTATGACGAGGCAAGGCAGCCACCCGCGGTAGCGACGTTACCGTGCGCGTAGAAGGGCTGGTTCAGAACTTCCACGCCGGCTTCTTGCACCCACGGCTTGGTGGTCAGGTCCGTGCACGCCGGCACGCTCCCCAGGAGGCCGAGCCTGGCCAGAATCAACGTGCCGGAGCACTGGGCCGCAATCAGCTGGCGACCAGGATCAAGCGCCAGGCGCCCCATCAGCTCCGAATTGCCGACGACCTCGCGTGTCTGCATCCCGCTGCCGATGACGACGGCATCGGCAAGCGGAGCGTCGTCGAGCAAGGATTGGGCACGAACGGTAACGCCGTTCATGGACGTGACTTCCGGCTTCGGGCAGCAGAGGGTCACGCGCCAGTCACGCTTCTTGATTCCGTTGAGGATGCCCAGAGCGATAAAGGAATCCAGTTCATTAAAGCCGTCGAAGGTAAGGATTGCGATGTGCATGGCGGTCCAAGGTGGCGAGATCGTGGAAGGAGACGCGCCCATCGTAGGCGAGACAAGGAATACAATCAAAAAATTGTCATGGATACATTGCGCGATGGCTGGATCCCGATACAAGCAACTGGTCGATGGACTCGCCGCCGAGATCCGCACGGGACGGCTGCGGCCCGGCACCCGCCTGCCCACGCATCGGCGCCTGGCCGAGCGCCACGGCCTGGCGCTGGTGACGGCGTCGCGCGTGTATGCCGAACTCGAGGCGATGGGGCTCGTTAGCGGCGAGGTCGGGCGCGGCACTTTCGTTCGCGAGATCGCCCTCCCCCCCGGCCGGGCCATCGATCAGCAAGCCGTGGCGGCGGGTCTGGTGGACCTGAACTTCAATTATCCGTCGCTACCCGGGCAGGCGGATCTGCTGCGCAGCGCCTTGCGCCAGCTTGCCGCTGGCGGTGACCTGGAGGCCATGCTGCGCTATGCACCCCATGGTGGCCGGATACACGAACGCGCGTGCGTCGCCCGGCACCTCGCAGCGCGCGGGCTGACGGCCGACGCGTCCACGGTGCTGCTCGTGGACGGCGCACAGCACGGCCTGGCGGTGACTGTCATGGCGCTGCTTCAGCCGGGCGACGTGGTCGCGGTCGATGCATTGACCTATCCGGGATTCAAGGTTCTCGCCGAGGCACAACGGCTGGAGCTGGCGCCCGTGCCGGCAGCCGGACAGGGGCCGGACCTGGACGCGCTGGAGCACCTGTGCTCGCGCCGCCGGGTCCGGGCCGTCTACACAATGCCAACCTTGCACAACCCACTGGGCTGGGTGACGAGCGAGAGTCGGCGCCGCCGCCTGGCCGCGATCGCGCGGCGGCACGGCTTGCTCATCATCGAGGACGGTGCCTACGCCTTTCTGGCCGACGACCCGCCGCCACCGCTGGCTGCGCTCGCGCCGGAGACGACGGTCTATGTCTCCGGCTTTTCCAAGAGCGTGGCGACCGGGCTGCGCGTGGGGTTCGTCGTCGCACCGCACGCATGGGTGCCGAAACTTGAACGGGCGATCCGAGCCACGACCTGGAGCACACCCGGTGTGACGACGGCGATCGCCTGCGCCTGGCTGGACGACGGTACGGTCGCGCGCCTTGAAGCAGAGAAACGGCGCGACGCCGTGCAGCGACAGGCGGTGGTCGGCGACGCCCTCGCCGGGATGGCGTGCGTGCGCCACCCTGCGTCTTACTTCGCCTGGCTTCCTTTGCCGGAAGAGATCCGCGCCGACCGGGTCGCGGCGGCGCTGATGCGCGACGGGGTCTCCGTGTCGACGGCCGAGCCCTTTGCCACGTCGCAGCATGTGCCGCACGCCCTCCGCCTGGCGGTCGGCTCGGTCGGGCTGGACAGTCTGCGGAGTGGTTTGCAGACCGTCCGGCGGGTGATCGGCGAGCAGTTTTACTGAAAACCTGGATGGCGGCCGGCATGCCTGCGTCTTTCCCCGAAACCGGTGGCGGGTTGCAGCGGCCGCTCGTCAATTGACGTGAGGCCTTCGGCACCTATACTCAAACCGGGTGATGGGCGGTTGGAGGCAAGCGCCTGGGGCATTGCGCTTCCGATTGTCGCCCTTCCGTCTTAAATCGACCGCACCGAAGACCGGCCGCCTGTTTCCCGCCGCGCGTCATGGAGTCCATCGCCTATCCCTATCAAATGCCACAGGAGCGGGGAACACTGAAATGTTTCCTGCTGGCTCTGTTCATGCACGTGCTGCTGGGCACACTGCTCTACTACGCGGTCCACTGGCAAAGCCGGACCCCGGCCGGCGTGGAAGCCGAGTTGTGGGACGCGGAACCCGACGTCTCGACCCAGCCCGTGATCCAGCCGAAGCGGGAGCCACCCCAGCCGGTGGTGAAGCCGGAGGAAAACGCCGACATCGCCTTGCAGGCGCGCAAGCGCCGCCAGGCAGCCGCGGCGGCCGAAGCAGCCAGGCAGGCTGAGCAGCGCGACCACAAGGCGCGCGAGGCCGAGCGCCAGGCGGCCGCAAAGCAGCAGCGGCTGAGCGAACTGGCACGCCTGCAGGCAATGGCCAACAGCGCCCCCGCCCCCGCTACTGACGGTGTGGGCGGCCGCGCCGGCAACGGCGCCGGCAGGGGTGGCACCGCCTCGCCAGGCTATGCGGACCGGGTGCGGCGCCGCATCTTGCCGAACATCATCTACACCGAAGAGGTGGCCGGCAACCCGACCGCGGTGGTCGCGGTGCATCTGGCCGCAGACGGCTCGCTGCTGTCGGTACGCCTCGCCAAGTCCAGCGGGAATGTCGGCTGGGACAACGCGGTGCTGCGCGCGGTGGAGCGATCCGATCCCCTGCCTCGCGACGAAAACGGCGTGGCGCCTCCCGACATCAACATCTACTTCCAGCCGAAGGAATAGGCAGCGCAAGCCAAGGTCAGCCTTCGGTCGAGTTGGCGGCCGCTTCCTGTCCTTGCGCATGACACTGCAGCATCTCCATGCCGCAAGGCGCGCCTCTACGCACGGTTTTGCGAATTGAACGCATCAAAGGTATTGCGTACGCATTCCACAATCCGGCCTGCCAGGAAGTTGAGCGGGAAATGGTCGGACGTGACTGCGAAGCTGCGGAACATCACCTCGCCCGAGAATGGAACCTCGCACGCGTCGGCGAGACCCAGCGCACGGCTCACGATCGGACTTACGATCGACACGCCGAGTCCCTTGCTGACCATTTTGCAGATGGTTGTGGCGTAGGGCGTTTCGATGGCGAGCACCCTGGATCCCGTCGGGAAATGCCGGTCGATCTCGCGCCGGTTCGCGCTTTCCGTCGGCAGCGAAATAAAGTGCTCCCCTTCGAAATCGGCGGGATCCAGAACGGCTCTTGTCGCCAGCCGATGTGAACCGGGAACGATGCATATTCCTTGCGCAGCATTGATTTCTTCATAGTGCAGACTGGGTAATTCGGTAGGGACAGAGCAGAATCCAATATCGCAAAACCCCGTCGCGGTCCATTTTGCCACCACGTCCGATCGCCCCATATTGAGCAGAACCGGGATATCGGGAAAATCCCGCCGGAAAACAGCAATGGCGTCCGGCAGCACGCTTTCAGCAATGGAGCCCACGGCGCCGACGCGGAGCAATCCGGTACCCCTGCGCCGTATGGAATTCGCGCTTTCGTCAAGAGACTCCAGGCCAATAAAGGCACGCTCGACGTCCGCATAAAATGCCTCCGCCTCGGCGGTGGGAATGAGCTTGGTGCCGATGCGCTGGAACAGTTCAAAGCCCACCTTGCGCTCCAACAATGCAATCCAGCGACTGATATTGGGTTGCGACGTATGCAAGAGCCCCGCCGCCGTGGTCATGGAACGCGACATCATCACGGCACGAAACGCTTCGATCTGCTTGAAGTTCATTGTCCGGGCTCCAGAAAGGACCGGATTGTGACACGCGCCGTGCTGCGCCGCGCCGGGGTGCCAGCCCCGCAACCCATATCGGAATTGTATAGGAAGCTACGAAACGCTGATTTGACGTATAGGTCCCTGGAAACCAAACTCGATACAGGTTTATTTCAAGAGAGTGTGAAAATGGAATCCAAAGTCAGCCGCCGCCTCAAACAACCTCCCGCGAAGGAGGTTATCCAGTACATTTTCCAGCCCCGCACCACGCGAGAATTCTTCACCAAGAATTTCGATGTACTTACACAGATCAACCTCGCTCACCTGGCCATGCTGGACCAGCAGGACATTCTCGACAAAACCACGACGGCAGCACTTGCCAATGCATTATTGAAAATGCAGCAGGATGGTCCCGAGGCCGTTGAGCTCGATGCGGCGAGAGAAGACGCCTATTTCAATTACGAAGCGCACCTGATCCGGCTTGTCGGCCAGAATCTCGGTGGCCGCCTGCATACGGCACGGAGCCGCAACGATATTGGCGCGACCAATGACAGGATTCGCGCGCGCGGCTTTGTGATCCGGATTTGCGCTGCGCTTATAGAGCTATGCGATGCCGCGCTGAACCAGGCGGCCCGGTACGCCAGCCATGTCATGCCAGGCTATACCCACATGCAGGCCGCCCAGCCGATCACGTATGGCTATTACTTCTCGGCGCTGGTCGAGGCATGGTCCCGGGACATCGACCGGTTGTTGCATGTGCTGGAAACCCTAGACGGCTGCCCGATGGGGGCGTGTGCACTCGCCGGTACGTCGTTCCCGATCGATCGCACCCTGACCAGCACCTTGCTTGGCTTCAGCCGGCCGCTCGGCAACGCGCTGGACAGCGTAGCGTCACGAGACTTTGCCCTGGAGCTGAGCGCAACGCTCTCGATCATGATGATTACGTGCAGCCGGATGGTGCAGGATTTCTATATCTGGTCGACGCCCGAATTCGGCTTCCTGGTGTTTCCGGATAGCATCGCGGGGACGTCAAGCATCATGCCGCAAAAGAAGAATCCGGTCGTGCTCGAGTACCTGCGCGGCAAGACCGCGCATCTGATCGGGCTCACCTCGGCCGCGCTGACGACGGTGAAGTCCTCGCACTTCACGCATTCCGGCGACAGCAGCCGCGAAAGCACGCGAACCTGCTGGGAGAGCTGCGAAGAAGCGCAGAAATGTCTTGAACTGATGAAGCTGCTTGTGCAGGACGTGCAGCCCGATCGTGAGCGCATGGCGTCGCGTGCGGCGGCCGATTTCTCCACGGTGACCGATCTCGCCGACCTGCTTGTCAGGAAGGCCGATCTTTCGTTCCGCGATGCCCATCACATCATCGGCGCCGTGGTGCGGCGCGCACTCGACGATGGCCTGCCGGCCACCGCGATCACGCCAGCGATGATCGATGCCGCGGCAGAACAGCAGGTCGGACGACCGGCAGCGCTTTCGGCGGAGGACGTTGCAAAATGCCTGGATCCGATCTGCAATGTCAATGGACGCCAGTCGTACGGTGCGCCCGCGCCACAAGGCGTGCTCGAGCGGCTCGATGCACAGCGACTCGCGCTCGGCATGCGCGCCGACACCCTGGAGGCCACCGACAAACGGATTCGCGAGGCATCCGCATTGCTGGAGCAGCGTACCCGGGCGCTTGTCACGCCTGACCACGCGCCGCTGGCCCGGGCGCAGGCGATCTGACGTTCGAGAGGAGACAACCATGTTCAAGTTCACCGCAGTGCTGGTTGCTGCCATGGGGTGCTGCTCTGTCGCCGGCGCGCAGGGGTATCCCGACAAGCCGATCGACCTCGTCGTGCCCTTCGCTCCTGGCGGGACCGTGAACCTCACCGCGCGGCTGCTGGCGACCCGCATGTCCCAGGTGCTGGGGCAACCGGCCATCGTCGATAACAAGCCAGGCGCTGGCGGCGCCATCGGCGCGGCGTTCGTCGCCAAGGCGCGCGCCGACGGGTACACGCTTCTGTATGCAACGATGGGCAATCAGGTCATCCAGCCGCTGCTATCGAAGAACCTGACGTTTTCCCCGTCGAAGGACCTTGCGCCGATCGCGCTCTTCGCTACGGTACCAAACGTGCTGGCCGTCTCGGCGAACACGCCAGCGAAGAGCATGGCCGAGCTAATCCAGTATGCGAAGGCCAATCCTGGAAAACTCAATATGGGGTCGGCAGGCCAAGGGTCCGTCAACCACATGATCGGTGAGCTTTTCATGCTGCGCACGGGCGTCAGGTTCACGCACGTGCCATACAAGGGTGCCGGGCCGGCAACGGCCGATCTCCTTGGGGGCCAGATTCAGATTCTCTTTGCGAATCTTCCAGGCCTGCAACCGTATGTGAAGTCGGGGAAAATCCGGCTGCTCGGCGTGGCCAGCCGGCAAAGAAATGCGGCAATCCCCGATGTGCCGACCTTCGGTGAACTTGGCATCAAGGACGCGGAAACGGAGTCGTGGTCAGCGCTGATGGCGCCCGCCGGAACCAGCGCGGAGGTCATCAGGAAGCTGCAAGACACCGTCAGGTCCGTCGCCACCGAACCGGCAATGGTCAGCCAGCTCACAGCCCAGGGGGCGCGGCCGTTCTATGGCACCGGCGAAGACCTGAACAAGGTGATCGCCGAGGACAACAAGCGTTGGACCGAGGTGATCAAGCGCGCCAACATTCAACTGGACTGACGGTACCGAGTTATTGCCAGAGAGTACCCCCCGGGCATCTCGACGATCCGGACGCCGTTGGAATCTGCGGCTCAGACAAAGGCGGCGTGCAGCCCGGTCAAAGACCGGGCTTCGTCGATCGCACCGGGGAAGCAGCCCAGACAACCCATTTCGCGGCACTGGCCGATCCCACGAGTTACTCCACTCTCCAGACAGAAATACCAGATGACAGACCGTGACGTTCTCGTACCGCCGACACTGCAACCAATCATCGAGCGCGCTGGCTACGCGCCCGCGCTCAAGGTCGGCTCTACCGTTTACTGCGCCGGACAGGTCGGGCGTACTGCAGACCTTGAAGTGATTGCCGATCCTGAAGCGCAATTCCTCGCTTGCTGGGAAAACCTGCGCGTACTGCTGGAAGCGGCCGGTTGTACTTTCGAGGACGTTGTCGATATGACGACGTACCATGTGCAGATGCGTCAGCACATGCCGCTCTTCCGCGAGGTGAAGAATCAGGTGTTTCCACGCGGGACGTGCGCATGGACCGCCATCGGTGTCTCAGAGCTTGCGCATCCCGGCCTGCTTGTCGAAATCAAGTGCGTGGCAGTGAAGCGAGATGCGGCAGCGGCAGGACTGTCCGCCAACTGTTGAAGACTTGCGTGGCAAGAGCCGAGCGGCCTCAGCAGGCGCGCGTCGCTTGCCGGCCGGTCCTGGCCAGCCGGCAGCGCACCCGCGGATGGCCGGATCGACCCGCGGATTCAACCGGTCAACGCAACGGATTCGTGGAATCGTTCGGCTGGTGTATCGAAGTCTGGTGTCCTTCGGGGGCGCTCATTGAGCCCCCCTCCCCGTGCCGCTTCTAAGCGGCAATCGATAATACGGACTTCCCGATCTGCTGCCGTTGCTCGATCATCGCATGTGCCTGCTCCACATCGGCAAAGCCATAGCGCTTCGCGATGGGCATATGGAGCTGCTTCGAGGCGAGCGCCGCGAAGATGTCATCCGCGCGTCGCTGTACCGTCTCGGGATCGGACATATGGTCTGCCAATCGAGGCCGGGTCAGGAACAAAGAGCCGCTTTCCCCCAGTTCCATGGGGTCCAGATCGTCCACCGATCCGGAAACGTTGCCGTAGTTGATCACCAGCCCGCGCTTGCGCGTGGCGCGGAAGCTGTCGCGCAGTGTCGCTTTCCCGACCGAGTCGAATACCACATCAACACCATGGCCCCGCGTGGCTTCGCGTATTGCGTCGGCGAATCGGCCGTGGTCGTAGAGCATGGCGTGATCGGCGCCGAGGCGACGCGCCACGGCACACTTTTCCGGCGAGCTGCCCGTCGCAAAGACAGTAACGCCGGCGGCCTTGCCCATCTGTACGAGCAACTGTCCGATGTTGCCCGAGGCGGCGTGCACCAGGCAGGCCTGCCCGGCATGCAGCCTGGCCACCTCGTTGAGCAGATAGTGGGCGGTGCTGCCCTGGAAGAGACTGGCCGCCGCCTGATCGTAGGCGATGTCGTCGGGCAACCGGACCGCGAGCCCCGCCGGCACCCGAGCGTACTCGGCATAGCTGCCCCATGCGATGCACCAAGCCACCCGGTCGCCGGGCGCGAAGCGGCTTACTTCGCTACCTACATGGACCACCTCGCCGGCTCCTTCCATACCCAAGGTGCATGGGAGCCGCACTGGGTAGGTCGTCGACATCGCATATTTGCCCTGGCGCGTATGCACGTCCATGAAGTTGATGCCGGCGTAGGCGACTTTCACAACGATGTCGCCGGGGCCGGGCTCCGGTGCCGGTATTTCCCGGCGTTGCAGGACTTCGGGGCCGCCATAGCTCTCGATCATGATGGCTTTCATTTTGTTCTCGGAAGTTGGTTGTATGTATAGAAAAGCGATGTCCAGGTAAGTCAGCTCGGTTCGATGCCGCTGGAGCGGATCAGTTGTTGCCAGCGGCTTCTCTCGGCCTTGACGTAGGCTGCAAATGCCTCTGGTGTCCCCCCGCCTGGCTCATTGCCCTGGGATAACAGGAGGGGTCGAATCTCGCGGTCCTCGAGCGCTTGATTGACGGTCTTGTTGAGAATCTGGACCATGGACGTCGGCAAGCCGGCGGGGCCAACCAGCCCCTGCCAGTTCTCCACCTGAAATCCGGGGACGCCTGCCTCATTCAAGGCTGGGACGTCCGGCAGCAATGGCGAACGCCCCTTGCTGGTAATCGCTAGAGAGCGCACCTTGCCCATACGCGTTGCCGGCAGCGCCGAGTACATCGGCTCGAACAGGAAATCAAGGCGGCCGCCCAACAGGTCGACCATCGCGCCGGCGCCGCCCTTATAGGGGATATGTACCAGGTTGGTGCCAGTCATGGATTTCAGCAATTCGCCGGAAAGATGATGCGCGCCGCCCGCTCCGCTGGAACCATAAGACAGGCCGGTGGCGCTGGCCTTGGCGGACCGTATCAAGTCGGCCACCGTTCTGTACGGCGAATCCGGCCTCACCAGCAACAGCAGCGGGCCGCGCTCAATCAGCGCGATCATTGTCAGGTCCCTGGCCGGATCGAACGAGAGGTTGGCAAACAGCGAAGGATTGACACTCAACGGGCCAAGGTTGCCGATGCCAAGCACGTAGCCATCGGGCCTCGCCCGTGCCACGTATTGCGTACCGATGTTTCCCGCGCCGCCGGGCCGGTTTTCCACCACGACCGGTTGCGCCAGGGCAGTGCTCATGAAGCGGCCCACCTGGCGTGCCCGCAAATCCGCGCTTCCGCCGGCGCTGTAGGCGACGACAAGGGAAATCGGCTTCACGGGATAGCGCTCGCCGGCGCGCGCCACCGCTAGTGGGGCGGCGCCGAGCAAGGTCAAGGCAATGCGGTTGAAGTCTCTGCGATTCATAGGTTTTCCTGCTGGTTCGTAGGTGACTCCATAAGCGCAATGACCATGCCACATGCCGGAGCGAAACCAGGCGTAGCGTAAGCGATTGATTATTAACGGAAAATTTAGTCTCCGGGTCACCAGGACAACAAAAGAACAGATTCACATTGGAACGCTATCGTTTCACTTTGAAACGAACGAATGAAACGCTAAACTGGCACCACCAGTTACGCCACCCGACGCTCCTCATGGAAGAACCCCCAAAGCCACGCCGCCCCGTGATCATTGGCGTAAGCGCCTACCAACTCGCGGAGCACATCCGCGACGTGGGTGCGGCGCTTCACGCGCGCGCGCAAGTGAGCGTGGTCGACGCCCATTTTGAAGAGGCGCTCGCCGAGATTCAGCGTCGGCAGGAAGCGGCGCCGTGCGACGTCGTGGTCTCAGCCGGAGCAAATGCGGAATTCCTGCGCAGCCACTTGTCGATTCCGGTGGTCTCCGTACGCGTCGGCGGCCATGATGTGATGGCCGCCATCGTCCGGGCCAGGGCAATCTCCGAACGCATCGCCGTGGTGCTCCACCGCGATGCCGGTGATGACATGGCGAAGTTTGCGGAAGTGTTTGCATTGCCAATTGCATTTCGGTCGTACGAGTCCGCCCCGGACGTCCGCAACGTGATCGACGAGCTGCGGCGCCTGGACACGCGCGTGGTCGTGGGCGCGGGCGTAGTGATGCAGGCGGCAGCCGCGGCGGGCATGGCGGGGGTGTTCCTCTATTCGGTCGACTCGGTGCGGCTTGCACTGGAAGACGCGATCGCCCT
Organism: Cupriavidus sp. 2TAF22; assembly: GCF_052115045.1. Taxonomy (NCBI): domain Bacteria; kingdom Pseudomonadati; phylum Pseudomonadota; class Betaproteobacteria; order Burkholderiales; family Burkholderiaceae; genus Cupriavidus; species Cupriavidus sp. 2TAF22. Next base: position 68,510 of record NZ_JBFRFX010000034.1, on the reverse strand, counting down.
GGCGAACGCGAAGGCAGTCGAGCGCTCGCGGTATTCGCTGCTGAACAGCGTCCTTTACCACCTTGGCGATGGCGTTGTCGCGCTGGATGCTGCCGGCCGGCTGATCGCGGCCAATCCCGCAGCGGAGAAATTACTTGGCAGTCCCCTCATCCCATCTACCGGGAAAACGCTCTCGCTACCATTCCCTGCCTTGCGCCCAGGACGCGCCCTGTCAGATGGCGAGCATGACAGCGGCGCCGTCGAGGAGATCGACGGACGCACGGTAATCGTTGACCGGGCGCCGCTGTACGAAGGGAATGCGCGCGTTGGGGCGGTACTGACCCTGCGCCAGCCGACACGCGTCGAGAAGGCCTTTAACCGGCTTCGAACGCATCGGTACACGCACTCGCAAACAGCCAGGTACAAACTTGAGGACATCGTAGGCGCCTCGCCAGCCATGGCCGCCACCATCACCCGTTGCCGAGTTGCGGCCGAGCGCAGCGATGCTACGGTCCTCATCACAGGGCCAACCGGCGTCGGCAAGGAACTGCTTGCCCAAGGCCTGCATAACGCCAGCCGCCGACGGCGGCACCCGTTCCTGGCGGTCAATTGCGGCGCATTGCCTGAGACGCTGCTGGAGACGGAACTCTTTGGCTACGAGGAAGGCGCCTTCACCGGCGCGCGGCGAAACGGCAAAGCAGGCCTGTTCGAAGCCGCCAACGAGGGAACGGTCTTCCTCGACGAGGTGGCGGAGATGCCATCGCTATTGCAAACGCGGCTGCTGCGCGTCTTGCAGGAGCGGGAAGTGACGCGAGTCGGCGGTACCGACACGATGCAGGTCAATGTCCGGATCGTTGCCGCCACGCATCGGGACCTGTGGGAGCGCGTGCGCGAAGGCGCCTTTCGGAAAGATCTCTTCTATCGCCTTAGCGTGCTGCGCGTCCAGGTGCCACCACTGTGCGAGCGCCCCGAGGACCGCGACTCCCTCACTACGGCGCTGGTAAGTGCCGCGATGCGGCGGGTGCAACTTGCAGACTTGCTTGACGCTGTCCTGCCTGCCGCCCTGGTCGTCGCCAGACAACACGCCTGGCCAGGTAATGTCCGCGAGCTTGAGAACTTCGCCGAGCGTGTTGCCATGGCTTGTCTCGAAGCCGGCGCGGCAGTCCCGGGAAGCCAACTGGCCGCGCTTCTCGACCGTGATGCGTACTACTACGATTCACTGGTCGCCATGCCGGAGCCCCCCGACACCACGCTCTCTGGCATGACCATCGCCAATGTGAAGGAGGTTCTCAATGCGTGTGGAGGAAACCGTACCCTGGCCGCAAAACGCCTGGGTATTGGTCGCTCCACGCTATGGCGCCTCCTCAAGAATTAGCGATTGCTCAGGAGTTTGCCTTGCATAAGGTGGCCACGCGGTCTTAAGTGTGTTGCGTCGTGGCCCCCGATCACCCGGCCAGATCGGGGGGCTCCGGGACAAATCAGTCAGAAGGCCCGATCACTCAGGCTTGACACCCGCTTCGGCAATGACTTTTTCCCAGCGGAGTTTTTCTGATTCGATGAACCGTGCGCCGTCCGCGCGCGACATCGGCATCGGATAGGTGCCGAGGTCTTTCAGTCGGTCGATGAAAGGCTGCTGGGTCAGGCTCTGGTTCACGGCAGCATTGATCCGATCGAGCACAGGCAGCGGCGTGCCCTTCGGCGCGAATACCGTGAACCAGCCCTTGGCGACCAGTCCCGGCGCCACGTCCTTGGCCAGGGGAATGCCGTCGAGGCCGGGCAGGCTTGCATCCGATGTCACCGCAAGCGCCTTGAGCCGTCCCCCGCGCACGAGCGGCACCAGTGGCGCGATGCCATCGACATAGACCGGGATGTCGCCTTTCACAACGGCCTGGATGGCCTGCGTGGTGCCGCTGAAGCTGACCTGCCGGAACTTCGTCTTCTGCAGCTGCCCCATCATCTCGGCCGTCAGGTGCGGCACCGAGCCGCGCGTGGGGCTGCCGATCACCACATCGTCCGGACGGGCCTTGCCCTCCTTGAGCACATCGGACAGCGTCTTGTAGTGCGTGCCCGGGCCGGCCACGAACATCATCGGCGTATAGGCCAGCGTTGCCGCCACTTCGGTATCGCGCCGGATATCGAATTTCGCTTCCTTGTACATCACGGGCGTGGTCACGGCGGCCGCCGCATGAAAGAGCACCAGCGTGTAACCGTCGGCGGGCGCCTGCTTGAGCGCGCTCATGGCAACGATGCCGTTGCCGCCCGGCTTGTTCTCCACGATCACCTGCTGCTTCCATGACGCGGCCAGGCGCTCGGCCATTTGCCGCGCGATGATGTCCGGCGCGCTGCCCGCAATGGAAGGGACGAGAATGCGGACCATCTTGTCCGGATACGCATTCGCGCCGACAGGCAGCGCAATGATGGAACCGGCAAGCATGGCCAGTGTAATAAAGGGGCGCTTCATGATGTCTCCAACGTCTGGCGTACCGGCAACCCCACCGGCGCCGGCACTTATTTGATACACAGTCAAATCAGGATTGTAGTTTTATTGACTGCATATCAAATAAGGAGAAACCACTACGAGCGCGCGTGGGTCGAAGTGACGAGAATGGCCCCGCCTATGCGGCGCGCGCGCTCTTCTTTTTCGCGGGTTTTGCGTCGCGCGGCCAGGCTTCGATGCCGTCGAGCGTAATGCGCAGGCCCTCTTCAAAGGCCGTGTCCGAGGAGAGATGGGAGAACGCCTTGCTGACAAAGCGCGCCCCTGGATATTGCTCGGCCGATACCGATTCGAGCTTGTTCTGGATAAATGCCTGGTGGTAGGCCGGCAATTGCCGCGAGGCTTCGGCCATGCTGGCCGAGACAAGGTATTGCGCCAGGAAATGATACCCAAGCGCGACCTGCTCCGCCGTGAAGCCGCCCTGYATGATGGCCGATGTCATGCGATTGAAGAATTCCAGGCCGTAGTCGGTCTCGCCCGGTTGCACGTCCTGGAACAGGCGATACCGGTTATGCGACGCCACATAGTTGCTGACGCCGGGATTCTCCACTGCCACCTGGAAGCTGAGCCGCGCGATGTGCTCGACGTCCGCCCGCCAGTCGCCGGTCAAGGGCGCCACGCGCTGGATCCGCTGGCGGTAGTAATCGTTCAGTACGCCGGAAACCAGGTGGTCCCGCCCGCCCAGGTAGTAGTGGATCAGCCCGGGCGCCACGCCGAAATCCTTCGCGAGCTGGACCATGGAAATCTGGTCCAGAGGCATCGTCTTGGTCAATTTGATCGCGTGCTGCAGGATCGTCACGCGGCTGAGCATCGGCTCGGTACCGATCGGCGACTCCGTCTTGGGCGGACGCCCGCGACGGCGAGGTGCCGGACTGGATGGTTGCGGTGCGGCAGCCTTGACTGCTGGCGATTTACGTGCGGCAGGCATGATCGAGGGACGAAGCGGACCGCTTCGGAATTGGTAGTATGCCAATTCTATCCGCGTTCGCCCGTCCTGCCAGCTATTGCCCCGCCCTAGGCCGATGCGGCAGCCGCCACGGCTCCATGTCGGCTGCCCATCCTGTAGCGCCCCAGAGACAGCACCAGCGCGGCAGCCACCAGCAATATGCAGGGCAGTATCAGCAACGGCAGATCGTAGTTCCCGCGTGCGTCGAACCACGCGCCCAGGCCGATCGGGCCGATCACGGCGCCAAGCCCGTAGCCAGAGAACGCAATCCCGAACAGCGAGCCGAACGATGTCAGGCCAAAGTACGAGCGGACAAGATAGGAGATCAGATCGCCTTCCGCGCCGATCGTCAGCCCGATCAGCATCGTGGCAATCAGCAGTGTGTTGTAGTCGTTCGAGCCGCGCAGCAGGAATACGCCGATGGCACCGCCCACGAAGAACACACTGGCCACCAGCGGCGCGTGAATGCGATCGATCAACAGGCCAGTCAGCAGGCGCCCCGCCAGCAGGCCGATGCCGACCGTCGACCCACTGCGCGCCGCCATTGCCGCATCGAACCCCCGATCCGCGAACAACGATGGCAGATGCGGCCCGAGGGACAGCGTTGCCGCCGAACTCAAGATGAATACGCACCAGATTGCCCACAGCCGATAGCTGCGTAGCGCCGCCGCCAGTGGCACACCCTCCGGCGCGGGCGTTGCCACCCGCCCCACCTTGTGCCCGGCCCGGAGCCGCTCGCGCAGCAATCCGCACGCCAGCAGCGACAACACGATCGAGCCAGCCGCAAGGCCTACATAAGCCATACGCCAGCCAACTGTCGTCACCAGATACTGCGCGATGATCGGCAGGATGACCGTGCCCACGCCGAGCCCGCACATGGCGATGCCCAAGGCCAGGCCTAGTCGCCGGTCGAACCATTGTGGCAACACGGCCAGGTAGCCCAGCACCGAGGTAGCGGCGCCCGAGACGCCCACCACAATGGACAATGCTACCCAGATCAGCATGCTGCCGTTCTGGAGCGCCATCGCCGCCGTTGCCAGACCGAACACGATTGCCGAACATGCGATCACGCGACGGATGCCAAAGCGGTCCATCAGCGCGCCAACAATCGGACTGACGATCGCCAGCCCAAACATCGAAGCCGCGTAGGAAAGCGATGCCTGAGACCGCCCCCAGCCGAACTCCGCGGCAAGTGGCCTGACGAAGACACCGGCAGTGGCATTGAACAGCGGTGCATAGCCAGCCATCATGCCGAGCGCGGCGCCAAGAATCACGCCCACGTAGATCCAGACAGACACGCGAGGCGGCGCGTTGGGGACGGGTTGCATGGAGTAGTCTCCTTGTTGGCGGTGCCGCCTTATACGGACGGCTACCTCTTTGTCGGAATGTTGCGATCAGCGCAGGCCGGTCTGGCTGCCCAGGTAGGCGCCCGCGCCCGGCGCCGTAGCCGCGATGCCCAGCTTGCGCATCATCTGCCGCGCCGTACAGATGGCAGTGGATGTCACGGGAATGCCCAGTGCCTGTTGCGCGGGCTCGATGGCCGCCAGCGACGGCATTTGCACGCAGGCCGACAGCACCACGGTATCCACGCCCTTCACGTCCAGCCGCTTGACGTCTTCCAGCAACTGCAGCGGATCACGCTCGCCGACTTCCAGGTTGTCGAGGATCGAAAAATTGATCACATCCCTGACCTCGATGCCTTCGTGCTCGATGTATTCGACTACCGTCCTGGTCAGCGCATCGCTGTAAGGCGCCATCAGCGCGATGCGGCGCGCGCCAAAATCCTTCAGTTCATCGACCAGCGCACCGGCCGATGTCATGATCTGCGGGCGATACGGCGCATCGGCAATCGCCCCGCCCAGTTCCTCGATCACCTGCCGGTGATAGCCCATGCCCATGCACATGGTGGCCACCAGGCACGCCGTGCTCATGACATCGACGCGCGCATCGGCCAACTCCAGTGCGCAGCGACCCATGTCGCGGTTCATCCTCTCCAACTCCTCGGCCACCACGCGGTGCATGCGCACCCGGCTGGCGTGGAAGCTGAACCGCTCCGGCAGCGCCTGCATGCGGGCGGCGAAGATGGCGGGCACCTCGCGCTCCATCGTGATGTTGGAGCTCGGCACAATTTGTCCGATTCGAAACTTCATCATTGGCAATTCCAGGAACGTTCAGGGGGCGGGAGAATAAAAGCGGTTCAGATCCGCGCGCAGGGAATCGGGGATCGGCGTGCCTTCGCGCCGGTCCAGGCGCACGCAGATCGGCGAGAACATGGCATCGAACACCGCTGCGCCATCGGGGCGGCGCGCCACGCAGCGGATATCAAAGGATCTCGTGCGAATGGCTTCCACGGTGCAGGCGATGTCGATCTCGTCATCGGGCCAGAGCGTGCCGATGAACTCGAAACGGATTGCCTTGCATGGCGTGCCCACGCCGTGGACCTCGCCCAGCCTGCCGTCACCGCCGGCCATGTACGCGGTGTAGAGCCCTACCGCGCCCAGCAGGTAATCCGTGAACCGGCCCGTGTAGACCACACCAGCCGGATCGCAGTCGCCCCACCGCACCTTGCGCCTGACGACGAATGGGCTCTCGCTCAGCACGTACTCCGTGGCGTTGATCATGGCTGTCCCACGATGGTGCTGCCTGTCACACCGCCGGCGGCGAGTTCCGCCATCAGGACCGGAAACTGGGCGCGCAGCCGCTCAGCATCCACGCGGCCCGTGCGGGTCATGAAGCGGAACACGAACTCGTGCGGCGTCGGCAGATCCATCCATTCACGGATGCGCTCGTACCAGTTGTACGACGCCTCGGACGCGCTGATCAGCTTGGCCTTCTCCGGCTTGCGCACGGCCTCATACTGCTGCAAAGCGGCGGGGACGTCATCGGAATGGGCCATGATCGCATCGGCCAGCGCCATCGCATCTTCCATGGCGATGCGCGTACCCGACCCGATTGAAAAGTGCGCGCTCGTCAGCGCATCGCCGATCAGCACCTGCTTGCCGACATGCCAGTTCGCATTGAGGATGACAGGGAACTGGCGCCAGACCGAATTGTTCGACACCAAGCCGTAGCCGGCCAGTTCCGGCGCGAACACCTTCTCGAACAGTGCCTGCCGGGCTTGCGCGCTCATCGCCTCCATGCCGAAGTCCAGCCAGGTCTGGTGGTCGCACTCGGCCACGAACGTGCTCATCGAATCCGAGTATGGGTAGTAGTGCGCGACGAAGTAGCCGGCCTCGAACTTGCGGAACACCAGTGCGGGGCTCGGGAACGGCTTCTCGACGCCGTACCAGGCGAAGTGGTTCGTCAGGGTGCGACGCGTGGTGCCGAAGCCGGCTTCATTGGCCGCGCGCAGTTGCGAGTTGATGCCGTCGGCACCAACGACCAGGTCGGCATCGATGGCGTCGAAATCGGCAATACGCTTGTTGTACGTTACGCGCACGCCAAGCTCATGCGCACGCTGCTGCAGGACGGACAGCAGGCTGATCCGGGGAATGGCGCCACCGCCGGCGCCCGGTTTCTTCATGACGATCGGGTGCTCGCGGCACACGATCGAATGCTGATCATTGAACCGCATGATCCTGGCTAGCCGATCCACGACAATCGGCGACGCCGAGCGCAGGTTCGACAACCCCGTATCGGCCAGCACCACGCCAAAGCCGAACGTGGCGTCTTCGGGGTTCTGCTCGTACACGTCGATGTCAACATTCGACACTCTCTCCTTGAGCAGAATTGCGAGGAACAGGCCGGACGGGCCGCCGCCGATGATGGTCACTTTCATTGCGCGCCTCGCGGAGCAATCACCAGCGCATCCATGTCGAACTGGCGAATCTGGCCCGCCAGCCCGCCGGTCAGCGCGCCGTACCAGACCGCGGGCTTGAAGCCCAGCTCCTTGCGGCGGAACTGCAGCGTCGGATTGCCGTCGATGCGCACATAGCCGTTGCCCAGCGCCGTGGCCAGGTATCCATCGGTCTTGCGCGCCACGTCGATCAGCGGCGCAAACTCGGGCACGTCGAGTACATAGATCGATGCCTTGTCCTTGTCCGCCACCGCCTCGATGCGCTCCGCCTTGCGCTGCCACACCGGATCGATCGATGCGAACGCCGCGCCTTTGTCGCGTGCGCATTCCAGTTCGATGGCCGAATCCATGGTCAGCGCGGCATCGTGCATGTCGGCATCGCTGAACGCACGCACCTGCCAGGTGATCTCGATCGGATAGCCGTTCGGGTCGTTGAAGTAGATGGACTCGATGACCTCGTGGCGGATCTGGTAGCGCAGCGCAATGCCCACGGCTTCCACACGCTGGCGCCATTGCAGCAGTTCGGCCTCATCGCGGACCCGCCATGCCGTGTGCGTGGCACGATCCTGATAGTGCTCGCGAACCGTCAGCCAGTCCGGGCGTTCGGTGCCGATGTAATAGAAGAAGGCGATGGTGCTGCCGTTGCCGCTATCGAAGAAGAAATGCAGGAAATCGGCATGATTGTCCGGGCCCCAGCCCTTGGCCGAGATGGCGTGGACCAGCGGCAGGCCAAGCAGGTCGCGGTAGAAATGCACCGTCTCGGCCAGTTTCCAGGTAGGCCTGGCGGTGTGATGGACGCCGTGCAGCGCGACAGCGGGCACGTTGGCTTGGGCGGCTTGCGTGGATTGGGTCATGTCACTTTCCTTCGTCACTTGGCTTGCTGAACAATGCTTGTTGCGGCCTCGGCCTGCAGGACTTGCACGATGTGGTCGCGCAGCAGCACCTTGCTGAGCTTGCCCGAGGCGGTGAGTGGAAACTCCGGGATGATTTCCAGGCGCTCCGGCCACTTGAACTTGGCCAGCCCGGCGTCCTGCAGGTATCCGGTCAGCGCCGGCAGCGTCAAGCCAGCCGCGGCGGCGGCGGGCTTGAGCTGCACAAAGGCACAGACGCGCTCGCCGTAGACCTTGTCGGGCATGCCTACCACGGCGCAAGCCAGGATCGCGGGATGCTGGTTGATGACGTTCTCGAGCTCTTCAGCGTTGATCTTCTCGCCGCCACGATCCACCACATCCTTGATGCGGCCACGGAAGAAGTAATAGCGCTTGCCGTCGACCACGCTTGACGACATCAGGTCGCCCGAGCGGTAGAAGCCGTCGGCGGTAAAGCGCGCGACGTCTTCCTGTTCGGACTTGTAGTAGCCACCGATCGTATAGGGGCCGCGAAACAGCGCTTCGCCTGGCTCGCCGTCGGCGACGACGTCTTCGGTGCCCGGGTGCACGATCCGCACCTCGTCGGCGGCGGACACCGGGTGGCCGATCGACTGGTCGCGGATCTCCTGCGGATCATCCGGCCGCGTGAACATGATCACGCCTTCGGTCATGCCGAAGATATGGTGCGTAGGCGAGCCCGTCAGACGCGTCAGATTGGCGGCGTTCTTGGGCGCGATGAAGTTGCGCCGCGCCTTGTCGGCGGCCGTGCCGCGCAGCAGTGCCGGCGCGATGCGGTTCAGGATCGGCCCGGCCACGCCAAACCAGGTCGGTTCGTAGTCGCGGACCAGCGCCTGCAGTGTGTCATCCGAGATATCGGGCGCCACCGTCACCTTCGCGCCGCTCAGCAGGAACGGGCCGAAGAAGCAACCCATATTGAGGTTGTGCATGTACGGCGTTGGGAAGAACAGCACGTCTTCGCGGGTGTAGCCGTTGCACGTTGCCACCGCGCGCATGTTGTACAGGTACTCGTTCTGGAAGCGCGGGATGATCTTGGGCACGCCGGTGGTGCCGCCTGACAACTGGAACACGGCGGCCTGGAACGGCTCGTGCTTCACATCGGCCAGTACTTCCCGGGCGCGCGCCAGCGGCATGTCGCGGATCAGGTCGGCCAGCAACACAGCGCGGCCACGGCGTACCCCCCGGGCCTGCAGGATGATCTTGAGGCTCGGCACCTCGGCCTGCATTTCCTCGGCAAAGGCCACATCATCGAACTTGGGATCATCGCCCTGCACAAAGTGCAGCCGCGCTTCGCACAGCTTGCCCAGATAGCCGATTTCGAGCTTGCGGAACGCCTGCAGCGAGCACAACGGAATAATGCCGGCCTTCAGGCAGCCGAAGAAGGCCAGCAGCAATTCGTTGCTGTTGCCGCACTGGAAGATGGCGCGGTCAAGCGGCCTGAGTCCGAGTGCCAGCAACGCGGCACCGAGCCGATCGGTCTGCTCGTCGAGCGCCTGATATGTGAATTCCCCCTCGGGGCCGACCAGGGCCAGGCGATCCTTATTGTCGCGAAATGACTGGCGGAAGGCGCCAACCAGCGTTTCGCCGGTCAGATAGCCTTCCGCCACGTACTGGCGCAGGCGGCTTTCGTCGGGGTAGCGCACGCCGTCGAGCAGCACTGACGGGCGCAAATGGGTGGGTTGCAGCATATCTGTCTACCTCTGTATTTGTCTTTGTTCCTGCAATCTGGCTCAAACCATCGTTTCGCGGAGCCACTCGACGATGAGTCGGCCTGCAATACGCTGCCCCGCTTCCTCCTCACGGCTGAGGGCCATGCCGTGGTGGTTGCCGCGCACGCGGACGTGGCGCTTGTGCGGCGCCGGGATCTGGTCGTAGATCGCGCGGATGTCGGCGGGAAAGGTGCACTGGTCGCCCGTGTATTCGAGCAACAGTGTCGGCTGATGCAGCGCACCGAGCGTCCTGTCCAGTGCGGCATTCGACGACAGGCCGGACCATGTGGAAAGCCACGATTCCGGCGTCACGGTGCGGCCGAAGCCCACGCTGCCCCAGTTCGATATAAACGGGTCCTTGCCCCATAGCGATCCGGTCTTGCGGTCCGACGGGTCCAGCGCGATGTCCCACGACCGCAGGTCGGCATCGGTACGCCAGACCTGGAAGATCGGGGCATGGGCGGCCAGGCGGCGATCGGCCTCCGTGGCGCTGCCTGCCTTGATCTTCTTTCGTGCTTCGTGCTTGGCGCGCAGCATCGCCTTTGCGCGCTCGTCGATGCGTGCCACGCGGGCGGTTTGCGCAGCCTGGTAGCGTTCGATGAACGCGGGCGCATAACTGCCCTTCCCCGTTTCCACATCGAAGCCATTGGCTTTCGCGAACGGATCGAGCGTGGGGTCTGTCTGCATCGGATCGCTCTCGTCGATGACGGACGGATCGATGCTGCTCATCAGCAGCTTGCCCTGGCCCGGATGGGGCGACACCAGGATGAAGGCATCGACCTCCGGCATGTGCAGTTCGCCCAGATTCGTCGGTCGTCCGCCCGGCGTGCGGGCGATGCGCGTCTCACGCGGGGTCAGCGCCTGCTGGTTGTAGAACGTGTAGAGCCCGGCGCCGCCAGAGTTGCCGAGCATCACGAGTTTCTCGTAGCCCAGTTCGCGCAGGTGCGTCATGCCGGCGGCCACATCGAACAGCGCGACCTCGTGTTCCAGGCGCAAGTCGTTGCCTATCGAACGCGGCCCCTGCACCCAGCAGGCGCAGCCCGCATCGAGAACGAACGGCACGAGGTAATGCGTGATGGCCATCTCGCGCGGATGCATCAGCGAGACGACGGTCTTCTCCTTGCCGGTCACGCTGAACAGGAAGCCAAGCGTGCGTTGGCCGTCGGCCGTGCCTAGCGCGTAGGGCACCATCTGATATGAGCGGTTCATCAGGCGGGCGTCCCACGATGCGCCTCGCATCCCTGCCGTCACCTGCGGCTTGTCTTGTTCAGTCACGCTGTCTCCTTGGTAAATGCTACCGTCTCAATAATCTAGTATCTATTTGATATGCTGTCAAATAATTTTGGAATGGCTGCCCGGACTCATGAAAAAAGAGCGTGCCACGGATGCGGCACGCCTCAAGGCGCGACCTGGCCGGCGCGCCAGTTGACGCAAGGCTCAGAAGTTGTGCCGCAAACCGATCACGGCGCCAAACTGGTTGGCACCCGCGATCACCGAGCCGTCATACCCGTTTGCGCCCAGTGCGGAACCGCCCTTGTTCAGCGTATATGACGTCGACAGATAGGCATCGGTGCGCTTCGAGAAACGATAGTCCGCCGACAGAACGATCGACATCGGGTCCTTCGCCGATGTGCGGTCGTTGGTCTTGTAGACCGCGCCGGTCAAGGCGAATGCCTGGCCGAAGTTGTAGGTCACCCCCGTCCAGAACAGATCGGTACGCGTCATTGACGACAGGATCTGGCTGACCAGACGCCGATAGCCAAAGTACGCTGACACCGGACCGAAGTCGCCTGCGGCCGAGGCTACATAGCGACGCTCAGTTCGCCCCGCGGTGGCAGCGGATGTACCGTTGAGCTGGTCGTAGACGCCGGCCAGGCGGAATCTGCCCATGTCGTACGAGAACCCCGCGCTCATCTCGCGGCCAACCCTGCTGTTGCCCGGCACTTCCGAACCGTTCGCAATCGTGGAGTCCACGCCGAAGCTGTACAGCGCCGACGCCGTCAGCGCGCCGAACTTGCCGGTGTACTTCACCGCGTTATCGGTACGGCCTGCCAGCCACGTATCGTGCGAGTACGACGAATACTTGGGCGCGAAGAACATCGGATCGAAGCCGATGACCAGGTCGAATGTCAGGTTGTGATGCCGCCCCATCGTGACCTGCCCGTACGGTGTATCGAGCCCGACATACGCCCGGCGCCCGAACAGCCGCCCGCCCTGTGCCGCCGCCCCGGAATCGAGCACCATCCCGCCTTCCAGCAGGAAGATCCCCTTCAGACCGCCACCAAGGTCCTCGACACCACGCATCCCCCAGCGGCTACCGGCAATGTTGCCCGACGTCATGCGCACGAGGCTCGAACTCTGTTTTGCAGCATTCGGCACGTGGTTCAGATATTCGATGCCCGCATCCGCCACGCCGTACAGCGTGACAGACGATTGGGCGTGCGCGGTCGCACCGGTCGCTAGCAGCGCACCGGCGATGGCCAGGCTCCGTTTCATTTCTCCTCCGTAATTGATCTTGGATCGTGGCCGAGCGTTGGCCCACGATGTGCCGCCCAACGCTATCCGTCACTCAGCGGTTCCGAATCCACCGACGACTGAAATTGATATGCACACAATTAAAGTTACGGGATTTTTGATACCCAGTCAAATAATGGTATTCCCTAGACGCACGGTGGCATGAACTCTCGCCCTATGTCCGCAGGCCACCGTACTTCGACAACCTGTCGCGAGACGCAGCGCCCCTTCAGGATATCAAGGGCATGCGGCCCCTGGTCATCCTTGGTGATTCGGTGACTACCGACCATATCTCGCCGTCTGGCGCGATCAGCATCGGCACACCGGCTGCCGACTTCCTCCTTGCAARGGGCATCGAGAAGCGCGACTTCAATAACTACACGACACGCCGTGGGAACCACGACCTCGCGGTGCGTGCGACGTTTGCCAATATCCGCTTGCGCAACCACATCGTGCCGGGCGTGGAAGGCGGCGTCACGAGGCTGATGCCGGACGGCACGCAGATGCGCGTCTACGAGGCGGCCACCGAATACCTGAAGCGAGATGTCCCGCTCGCGATCATTGCCGGCAAGAACTATGGTTGCGGCTCATCGCGTGACTGGGCGGCCAAGGGCGTTGCATTGCTCGGCGTGAAGGCGGTGATCGCCGAAAGCTTCGAGCGGATTCACCGCACCAACCTGGTCGGCATGGGCGTGCTCCCCTTGCAGTTCGAGGCAGGCACCACGGCGGAATCGCTCGCGCTCGACGGGAGCGAGACGATCGATATCCTCGCGCTGGCGGACCGCCTCGATATCTCCGGCCGCATAGAGGCGATCATCCATCGCAGCAATGGGACGACGATCAACGTGCCATTGACGATCCGGCTCGATACCGGCGAGGAAGTTGAATACTGGCGTCACGGCGGCATCCTTCCTCTCGTCTGGCGCGAGTATGTCTCCGGAAAATCCGAGGACCATGTATCCCACTCGGCAAAGCGTGTCCAGCCTGAAGTGGGTGGGCCGCAACACGAGCTGCCCGATGCCATGCCGGGTAGCGAAGTTCCCAGCGCGACCCAGGGTGCGACGTTAGGCTGATGGACAGGGAGGTTTGCCTCCCTGCTCTTTCCAGCTCATGCATTGCAAGTGTCGATTGACCGCTAGCCGGCGTAGGAACGCGTGCCGATCCCGGCATGCGCCCGCGCCACTGCAAGCACGACCTCCCGCCTGCGGCACGATGACGGTGGTCCTCTCCGCTGTGCCAGCGTCTTTTGCCGGCCTGGCAGCGATTCGCACGTCGTTGCGCTCAGTACGCATCTCCCTGGTCGGCGTGCAGAACCGATCCACGAATGTCCCTGCTCAAGCGACGGACAGCCTGGGGCGGCTGCCCGATGGTGCGCACGAATGCGCGCCTCATGCGCTCCCGGTCGGATAGACCCACTTCGTGCGCGATCACGTCCAGCGAAAGACGCCCCTTTTCCAGCAAAAGCCTCGCGGCTTCCACGCGCAGATGCTCGACGGCCTTGGCGGGCGATTGACCGGTCTCCGCGCTGAATGCCCGGCTGAACTGGCGCGGGCTTAGCCCGGCGACATCGGCAAGTTCGTCGACCGTCAATGCGTTACGCAAATTGGCGTTCGCGTAGTCGATGGCCTTCTGGATCCTGTCGGACTTCGGGTCGAGGTCAAGCAATGTCGAAAACTGCGACTGGCCGCCCGCGCGCCGGTGATAGATGACAAGCTTGCGCGCTACCGTGCGCGAGACGTCCTGGCCATGGTCCTTTTCAATCATGGCGAGCGCCATGTCGATCGTCGCCGTCATGCCCGCGGACGTCCAGATCGGTCCGTCCACGATGAAAATCTGGTCCTCCTCGACAGCGATCTTCGGAAAGCGGCACTGCAGATCGTGTGCGAACCGCCAATGGGTGGTCGCGCGCCGGCCATCCAGGACGCCCGCTTGCGCCAGGATGAAGGCGCCTGTGCACGGCGCCGCGATCCGCCTCGACGTCTTCAGCGAGCGCCTGACGAATGCAGTCAATGCCGCGGAAACGATGTCAATCTCGACGCCAGAGCCGAACATGACTGTGTCGAATGCGGCATCGCCGAAGGGCTGCGACTCGACGCGGATGCCTGCCGACGACGACACCAGTCCTCCCCCCTCCGACAGAACTGTCACGTCGTACGCCCGCTCTTCGAGTACGACGTTTGCCAGCTCGAACGCGGTGACTGCCGCCAAGCCCATCAGATAGAAGTTCGGGAATACGACAAAGCCGATCGTGTGCATGGGGCACCCTGTTTCACGTCCTGAATTGGACGTATATATGACATTTGAGACGCGGTCAACGACGATTATGATCGACTGGCAGTCAAAAAGCCGGCCGGGCCGGAGGCCGGGACTGCGTACCAACTCCGCGGCGACACGCCGCCTCGCAGGCCGTCCCCCAACCGCGTTTCGCAAAGAACCTTCGTATGGATCGTCGACTACTGATACTGGCGCTTGGCATGTTCGCAATGGGTACCGACAACTTTGTCGTCGCCGGTATCCTTCCAGGTGTGGCGGCCTCGCTGCATACATCCGTCAGCCTGGCTGGCCTCATGGTTACGTTCTACGCGCTGACCTATGCGGTGGCTGCGCCAGTGATGGCAGCCGTGGCGGGCGACTTGCCGCGCAAGCTTCTGCTCGTTTCGGCGCTTGGGATTTTTGTCGTCGGCAACGCGATCAGTGCGCTCGCCACCGACTTGCACTGGGTCCTGGTGAGCCGGGCCCTGGCAGGATTTGGCGCCGCGCTGTTTTCTCCAACTGCATTGGGCGTTGCCTCGGCAATTGCCACACCTGAAAAACGCGGCCGCGCGCTGGCCACGGTAACGGCGGGCCTCACGGGAGCCACGGCGCTCGGTTCGCCAATAGGGACTTTTATCGGCGGATTCGGCAGCTGGAGGACAACCCTCTGGTTCGTCACGGCGCTCGGGATTGTGGCGATGATCGGCGTCTGGACGATGCTGCCCTCCGTTCCCCTGCCCGCGTCCGTCAGGTTGCGAGAGCGGCTTGCGCCCGTGCGCGACATGCGCATCGCGCTTACCTTGCTGACTTCCTTATTCGCGTTCGGCGGGTTCCTGATGGTCTACACGTATGCGGGCGTGGTGCTGGAGGCCGTGACGCACGGCGATGAACGCATTCTCGCGGGGATGTTCCTGTTGTGGGGCGTCGCCGCGACGGTCGGGAACCTGATGTCCGGCCGTCTCGTGGACCGATTCCAGAGCCGCAACATCATCAATGCGATGCTATGGATCGCCATCATCAATTTCTGTGTGCTGCCGTGGACCTCTGCGCATGCGCTTGGCGCTATCGTTGCGCTGATCGTCTGGGGGGTATGCGGGTGGGGGCTTATCGTTCCGCAACAGCACCGTCTCGTGCAACTGTCGCCGCATGTGGCGCCGCTGCTGCTTGCCCTGAACAATACGGCCACTTATATCGGACTTGCCTGCTCGGGCGTGCTTGGCGGTGTAGTGCTCCGATCGATAGGCGCGCGGTACCTGAGTCTCGTCGCGGCCGCGTTGATTGCGGTGGCATTCGTTCTTGCCACGGCCGCGCATCGTTGCATGGCGCGGCCGCGTGCGCAGCATCGTGCTTCAGCTGGTAGCGAGATCGAACCTGCCTGATTCGTCGACGCCGCCTCGCTCTCAAGCACCGCCACAACCAACGCTTATGGCGCGCGGCCGGATGGCGGCTGGCCGTACCCGATCCTTCACGCCATTCGCATACCGCCGGCGGCGGGACTACGGCGTCTGGGCAGACGCCGCGGGAACATCCTCCGTGGAGCGGGCCTCCGCGATCCGGATGAAGAAGGCCATCAGGAAGGCAACCACCAGCAGGCTGGCGAGGAACAGCAGGCCCGTGGCGGCGCTGTGACTTTGGCCCTTGATATAGCCGATGGCGAACGGGCCTGCGAATCCCCCGAGGTTGCCGATCGAGTTGATCACCGCGATCGACACGGCTGCCGTGGAGCGTGTCAGGAACAACGTAGGCAGCGCCCAGAAGGGCGACTTGAACGCGTAGAGGCCGGCCAGGCTCACGCCGATCAGCGCGATGGCCATGTAAGGATCCGTCAGCACCCCTGCCCCGACCAGCGATGCCGCGGCAACCGCCAGCGGCAACGCCGAGTGCAGCCGCCGTTCGTTCCTGCGATCGGAACTGCGCGACCAGAAAATCATGACGATGGTGGCGAACAGGTAGGGCACCATCGCGATGACGCCGATCTGTGTATGCGTCAGGTTCGCCGAGAAGCTCTTGATGATCTGCGGCATCCAGTAGCCGACGCCCAGGCTGCCGCACTGGTAGACAAAGTAGATGAAGGCCAGGTACAGCACCCTGGGGTTGCGCATCACCTTCATCGTGCTCAGGTGAACCGCCTGCGGACGCGCCTGCCTGTCGCGTTCGAGTTCATCGTTGAGCCATTGCTTCTCGGCGTCGGTCAGCCATCTGGCGTCGGCCGGCCGATCGGTCAGGTACAGGTAGCAGAGCACGCCACCGAGGACTGCCGGCGCGCCCTCCAGCAACAGCATCCAGCGCCATCCGCTCCACTGCATCCAGTGCACGTTGTCCATGATCCACGTGCTTAGCGGCGCGCCGATGATGTAGGACACCGGAATCGCCGCCGTGAACAAGGCGACCGTCGTTGCCAGCTCCTTCGCGCGGAACCAGTGCGTCAGGTAGACGATGATGCCGGGAAAGAAGCCCGCTTCGGCAACGCCGAGCAGGAAACGCAGGACGTAGAGTTGTTGCGCGGTCTGCACGAACGCAGTGGCTACCGCCACCGCGCCCCACGTCACCAGGATTCGTGCAATCCATCGCCGCGCTCCGAACTTGTTGAGCATCACATTGCTGGGTACCTCGAAGAGAAAGTATCCGATGAAGAAGATGCCCGACACAAAGCCAAACGCTTCGCTGCTCAGTGCCAGCTCCCTGTTCATCTGCAGCGCGGCATATCCGATGTTCGCGCGGTCCAGATACGAAATGATGTAGAGAACGAAGACGAACGGGATGATCCGCCAGGTAATCTTCCTGACAATGGCCGCGTCGTCCAGGGTGATGGAATTCGGCATGGTGAGTGCGCCGGCGTTCGAACTGCCCGGCGTTGGTGACGTTGCTGGAATGCTGTGCGGCCGGGACATGCCGGTTACGCGGAGAAGATCATGCAGACGGGGCTGCCGGATTGCACACTGAACCCTGTTGGCTTGAGCCGGCCACTGGTCTTGTCGATGTGCATGGCGACGATCGAGTCGCTGTCTTCGTTCAGCACGTACATGTAGCGGCCGCCCGGTGCCGATGCGAAGAAACGCGGCGTGCGGCCTTGCGACGCTACTGCATCGACAAAGCGGAGATGACCCGTGGCCTGGTCGATGTGGAAGATGGCGATGCTGTCGTAGCCGCGGTTGGACGCATAGACGAAGCGGCCCGTCGCATCGACTTCGATCTCCGACGCACGGCTGTTGCCCGTGAACGTATCGGGCAAGGTGGACGCGATTTGCAGCGGCTTCAATGCGCCGGTGTTTCCGTCATAGGCGTATGTGGTGACAGTCGAGTCAAGCTCGTTGACGATATAGCCGAAGCGGCCATTGGGGTGGAATGCGATGTGGCGCGGTCCCGCTGTTTCGCGGGATTCGACAAAACCCGGCGCGGCCGGCGAGAGCTTGCCGTCGGCAAAGCGAAAGGTGAAGGTACGGTCCAGCCCCTTGTCGGGCACCACGACAAACTGGCCGCTCGGGTCGAACGGATTGAAGTGCGGCTTGGCCTGCTTCTGCTCAACGCGATGCGGGCCGACCGGGCCGTCGAGCTTCACCAGTTGCGTCATTTCACCGAGCGAGCCGTCGGCTTGCAGCGGCAGGACGGCGAGGCTTGCGCCGATATGGTTCGACACCACCACGTGCTTGCCTGTCGGATCGATCGCGAGGTGAACCGGATTCTTGCCGTGGGTGCTCTGGCGATTGATGAATTCGAGCTTGCCGGTGGCCTTTTCCACCGCGAAGGCGCTGATGTCGCTGAGGTCGCCATGAACCGCGTAAAGACGCTCGCCATTACCGCTCAGGGCCAGGAACGACGGATTGACGAGATCCTTGACGAGCTGCGTCAGTTGCAGCGCCCCCGTCAGCGAATCGATGCGGAAGACGCTGATGCCCTCCCCTCGCGCGTCGCGCTCACGGGTGGTTCTCGATCCTACGTATGCGTACATGTTGTTTCCTTTGGATGTGGTCTGGCTCCCCGGCGCGGCGGCATCCGCGGCGGCATCCGCGGCGCTGGCATACAGGCCAAGGGCTGAAACAGCCGACATGCCGACCGCCCCGCCAAGCAGGCGGCGGCGCTGGGCATTCAGCGCAGGAACAGCTCGGAGCGGGAGGGATTTCAAGGGCTTGTCTCCTGTAGTCCGCGGGTCATTGGGGTTTCCGCTTGATTGCATTTTTACGTAAACATGTGCAATATTCAGTCATGGAAAACACCTACCTCCCCGTCGAAGGCCAGTTTTGCGCTGGTGGCATCACTTATCGCCACATGGATTTGCCGGCGATGCTGGGCGACTCGCTGGCACGGCTACCCGTGGTCTTGCGCCTGTTGCTGGAGAACGTGGCGCGCAACATGGATGGCGAAGAGCGCGCAGATGCCATTTCCGCCATCGTCGCGTGGCTGGACACAGGCACCAGCGAGGCGGAAATCGCCTTCCAGCCGGGCCGGGTCTTGATGCACGACACCACGAGCACCCCAGCCCTGGTCGACATCGCCGCGATGCGGGACGCCCTTGCCGAAGCCGGTGCGGATCCGAACGCGCTCAATCCGGTGCTGCCGGTGGACTCGTCCGTCGATCATTCGCTGGCCGTCGAGGCGTTCGCCCGACCGGACGCGGCAGGTGTGAACCTGCAGATCGAGAGTCAGCGCAATGCCGAGCGCTACAGCTTCCTGCGCTGGGCATCGAAGGCCCTTCGCGGTGTGCGCATTCACCCGCCGGGCACGGGCATCATGCATACGATCAACCTTGAGCAACTCGCCACGGTGGTCGCCACGCAGCAGCGCGAAGGAAACCTCTGGGCGGTGCCCGACACCCTGATCGGTACGGACAGCCATACCCCGATGATCAACGGCATCGGCGTACTGGGCTGGGGGGTGGGCGGACTCGAAGCCCAGACGGTGATGTTCGGCATGCCTGTCATGCAACGAATTCCCGATGTCATTGGCGTGCGACTCACCAATGCCCTGGCACCCGGCGTCCTGTCCACCGACCTTGCGCTGACGGTCACGCAGCGCCTGCGCGCGATCGGCGTGTCGGGCGAATTCGTCGAGTTCTTCGGTCCCGGTGTCGCCACGCTGACGGCCGGAGACCGGTCCGTGGTGGCCAACATGGCGCCAGAGTACGGGGCCACCACCGGCTTCTTCCCGATCGACGACCAGACGCTGGCCTACCTGCGCGCCACGGGGCGCCCCGCGCAAAGCGTGACGCTGGCCGGCGAGTACGCGCGACGCACCGGACTGTGGTTCGACCCGCACGCCACGCCGCGCTACACGCGCGTGATCGAAGTGGACCTGGCCAGCATCGGCATGCATATTGCCGGCCCCCGGCGGCCGCAGGACCTGCTCTCCTATACCGATACCGCCGCGGCATTGGCGCGGTTTCCGTTCGAAGGCAAGCGGCAGGCCGACATGCCCCGCTACCCGGTGGCCATCGCTGCCATCACGAGTTGCACCAACACCTCAGATCCGGCCTTGCTGATGGCCGCCGGCCTGGTGGCGCGCAAGGCGCGCAAGCTGGGTCTGTCGGTGGCGCCCTGGATCAAGACCTCGCTGGCCCCCGGATCGCCCGCCGCGGCTGCCTACCTGGAACGCAGCGGCCTGACCGACGATCTGTCGGCCGTGGGTTTCGACATCGTCGGCTTCGGCTGCACCACCTGCATTGGAAATTCGGGCCCGCTGACGCCCGGGATCCGCGACGTGCTCGCAAATGGATCGGCGTGGCCGGTGGCCATGCTGTCGGGCAACCGCAATTTCCCGGGCCGCATTCATCCCGACCTGAACCTGGGCTTCATCATGTCGCCACCGCTCGTGGTGGCGTTCGCGCTGGCTGGCGACGCCGAGCGCGACCTGAGCCGGGACCCGGTACAAATCGCAGCCGATGGCACCTCCGTATTCCTCAAGGACCTGTGGCCCACGCGGGAGGAGGTGGCGGCCCTGCTGGCAAACGGTACCGACCCTGCCGACTACGGGCGCGCGTTCGCCATGGCGTCGCGTAATCCGGCATGGGCAGCCTTGCCATCGGCCGATGCGCCGCGCTACCCGTGGGACGCACGATCGACGGCATTGCGGCGCCCTCCGTTTGCCGCGCTCGACCAGGGCTCCCAGCTCGGTGACTACGACGCATGGCCGCTGCTGGTGCTCGGTGACGACATCACCACGGACCATATCTCCCCGGCCAGCGCGATCCCGAAAGACAGCTTCGTGGCCGACTTTCTGGTCAGCCGTGGCGATGACCGGAACGACCTGAACGTCTTCGCATCGCGCCGGGGCAACTGGGAAGTCATGATGCGCGCGGCGTTCTACAACAAGACGCTGGTCAACCTGCTGCGACCGGATGCGCCGACCGCGCATACCGTGCACGTGCCCAGCGGCGACGTCCTGCCGATCTTCGAGGTGGCGCAGCGTTACCGTCAGGATGGCGAGTCGGTGGTGCTGATTGCCGGGGAACGTTACGGCACCGGCTCATCGCGCGACTGGGCCGCCAAGGGCCAGCGCCTTTTGGGAATCCGGGCAGTGATTGCGGTAAGCTTCGAGAGAATCCACCGCTCCAACCTGATCGGCATGGGCATCCTGCCGTTGCGCATGCCTTCGGGCGTCGATCCGCAAGCACTGGCAATCCAGCCTGGGGACAAGGTCCATATCGGCGCGCCTGCGCAAGACCTCTCGCCACGCTGCAAGGTGCCGGTCAGCATTGTGCGCCGGGACGGGATGGTGGATGAATTCGAAGCCACCGCTGCCGTGGAAACCCGGCTTGAAGTCGATCTGCTGCGGCGCGGTGGCGTCATCCCATCGATCTTGCACAAGACGCTGGAACAACAGGGGGGTGCCATTGCCACGGCATGATTGCCCCTCCCCCGGCGGCTCGGACATCATGAATCACGACAGATCCATCGCGACGCAGATCGTCGAACTGATCCAGGCGGAGCGGCTGCCTGCCGGCGCTCACCTTCCGGCACAAATGCTGGCCGACAAGCTGCGCGTCTCGCGCTCTCCCGTCAACGAAGCGCTTGCGCTGCTGCACGAGAAAGGCATTCTCACGCGCGAGAAGAACCGGGGATTCTTTCTCGCACAGCCGGTAAGCACGCCGGCTACGGAGCTTGCTTCGCAACTGGGCCTGGCGGAGCCCGACGTCGTCGGTGCCGCCTATTTCCAGATTGCGGAAGACCTGCTGAAAGGCTCACTGCCCACGGAAGTCTCGGAGCAAGCCATCAGGACGCGCTACGGGCTGACCAGCACGCAGCTCAACACGGTATTCAAACGCATCGCACAGGAGGGCTGGGGAGAACGCAAGCCGGGCTACGGCTGGGAGTTCTCCACGATGCTGACCACGCCTGACTCGCTGCTCCAGTCGTACCGGATGCGGCTGGCGCTCGAACCGGCCGCCTTGCTCGAACCTGGCTATCGACTCGATGCGCGCACCATCGAAAGGCTGCGCACGGCAGAACTCCACCTGCTCAACGGCGGCATCGAGACGGACACGGCTGACCAGCTGCATGAGCGTGGCGTCCGCTTTCACGAATCGCTTGTCGAGGCCTCGGGCAACCCGTTCTTCATTGACGCGATCCGGCGCGTCAATCGCGTGCGCCGGCTCCTGTCCTACCGCTCGATGCGTGATCGAGAACGGTATGAGGAGCATGCAAGGCAGCATTTGCACCTGCTGGAGTTGCTGGAGCGGGAACGCAACGTGGAGGCGTCCCAGGCCATGCGCGAACACCTTGACCACACCCTTGCCGCGCTGGCCCGGATCAGCGAAATTCTCGAACCTTAGTTTCACGACTGGAACAACATGACTGCAGACAAGCAACTGCTCGACGCCTTCGCGCCCACCGGGGTATTGCGTGCTTCGATCAATCTCGGCAATCCGATCCTCGCGCACCGTGCTGGCGACGGGAGTGCCGGCGGGGTATCGGTGGA
The DNA here is from genome assembly GCF_052115045.1 of Cupriavidus sp. 2TAF22. Lineage (NCBI taxonomy): Bacteria > Pseudomonadati > Pseudomonadota > Betaproteobacteria > Burkholderiales > Burkholderiaceae > Cupriavidus > Cupriavidus sp. 2TAF22. The sequence continues at coordinate 46,021 of NZ_JBFRFX010000034.1, read as the reverse complement.
CCTGGCGCATGCGCTCGCAGAGCGCCTTGGCGTGCCGCTGGAGCTTGTCGTCGTCGACGCCGCGGGGAAGTCTGTCGATATCGTGTCGAATCAACAGGCCGACGTGGGCTTCTTTGCCATCGATCCGAAGCGCGGCGCCGCCATTGCGTTCACTGCTCCCTATGTCCTGATCGAGGGCTATTACCTCGTGCGCGATGATTCCGAGGTGCGGACCAATGCCGATGTCGACCGCGCCGGCACGCAAGTGGTGGTGGGCAAAGGCAGTGCGTACGACCTGTACCTGACACGTGAACTGCAGCACGCGCAGATTGTGCGCTCGCCAACATCGCCCACCGTGGTCAAGACCTTCCTTGAACAAAACCTCGACGTGGCCGCCGGCGTCAAGCAACAGCTCGAGGCAGACATTGCCGGGCTGTCCGGGTTGCGTCTCCTGGGCGAGCGATTCATGGTGATCCGCCAGGCCATGGGTGTTCCGAAGGCGCGCGGTGAACGAGCCGCCACCTTCCTGGCGGATTTTATCGAAGAGATGAAAGCTTCGGGAATGGTGGCTTCCGCGTTGCGGCACCACGGAATCCAGGGGGCCACGGTCGCACCGGCATCGCCTTCCTGAGGCAAGCGCCGCGAGCGTCCGCTTCGCCGTGCGGATTCAACCGGTTGAATCCACACGCCAGAGCGGACATCCCTCAAGCCCTGCCCTGCGGGAACCGGCGTCCCGCAGGCCCGAAGGCGATCCGCCAAGGCGGACCAGCATGCTACTGGAGCGCGAAGCGCTGTTCCCGCACCGCTTGCGAGTCGAGCCCGATCTGGACATTGAAATCACCCGGCTCGACGACATACTCGAGTGCCGCGTTGAAGAACTTCAGCTTCTCTTCATCGATGGTGAATTGCACCACGCGCTCCTCACCCGCCTTTAGCGCAAGCTTGCGGAAGTCCTTCAACTCCTTCACCGGCCTGACCACGGAGGCCGCGACATCCTGGACATAAAGCTGGACAACTGCCTCGCCGTCGCGCTGCCCGGTGTTCTTCACGGTCACGCTGGCCTCGATCCGGCCATTGCGTGGCATGGTCCGGCTCGACAGCGTGACGTCGGACATGCTGAATTCCGTATAACTCAGGCCGTAGCCGAACGGGTACAGCGGGCCGGACGGCTCCTCGAAATATTGGGAGGTGTAGTTCCTTGGCTTGCCTTGCACGAACGGGCGCCCGATGCGCGGATGGTTGTAGTAGGTCGGAATCTGCCCGAGCGAGCGCGGGAAGGAAATGGGCAGCTTGCCCGCCGGATTGTAGTCGCCGAACAGCACGTCGGCGATGGCGTGGCCGCCCTCGGTGCCGGCGTACCAGGTTTCGAGCAGCGCGTCGGCATTCGCCTTTTCCCAGTTGAGATCCAGCGGGCGGCCGTTCATCAGCACCACCACCAGCGGCTTGCCGGTCGTCCTGAGCGCCTTGAGCAGGATTTCCTGGCTTCCCGGCAACGACAGGCTCGTGCGGCTCGACGCCTCGTGCGACATGCCGCGCGACTCGCCCACCGCCACCACGATCACATCGGCGCTTCGCGCTGCCGCCACGGCCTCGGCAATCATGTCGCCCGGCGAACGCTTGTCCTGCACGATCTCCGGCTTGTCCCAGTTCATGAAGTTCAGGTACCCGACCACCTCGGCGTCGTCGGTCACGTTCGCGCCGCGGGCATAGACCACGCGGCCCTTGTCGCCAACGGCATCGCGCATGCCTTGCAGCAGCGTGACCGATTGCTGGGACTTGCCTGCCGCCGACCAGCTCCCCATGATGTCGATGGGCGCGTCCGCCAGCGGCCCGACGACCGCAACCGTGGCGGTCTTCTTCAGGGGCAGCGTGCCACCGCGGTTCTCGAGCAGCACCAGCGACTTGCGCCCGGCGGCGCGTGCCGCCGCCCGGTGCAGGCGGCTCTCCGCGTCGACGTCCGGCGGGTCCTGTTGCGCGACACCGATGCGCCGGTAAGGGTCCTGGAACAGGCCCATGTCGTACTTGGCGCCTAGCACCTCGCGCACCGCATCGTCGACGTCGCGCATGGCGACTTCGCCCGATTTCACCAGCCCGGGCAGGTACCCCAGGTAGGCCGAGTCGTGCATGCTCATATCGACGCCGGCCTGGATGGCGAGCCTGGCGGCCTCGCGCCCGTCCTTTGCCACGCCATGCAGCGGCAGTTCGTCGATTGCCCCGTGGTCGCTCACCGTGATGCCCTTGAACCCCCAGTTCTTGCGCAACAGGTCCCGCAGCAGCCACCTGTTGGAGGTGGCCGGCACGCCGTTGATCGAGTTCAGCGCAATCATGACTCCGCCGGCGCCGGCGTCGATGCCGGCCCGGTACGGCGGCAGATAGTCCTGGAACATGCGCAGCGGGCTCATGTCGACCGTGTTGTAGTTGCGCCCGCCTTCCACGGCCCCGTATAGCGCGAAGTGCTTGATGACGGCCATCACGCTGTCGGCGTTGGCCGGCGAGGTTCCCTGCAACCCCTTGACGCTGGCCCGGGCGCACAGCGAGACGAGATAGGGATCTTCGCCGAATCCTTCTGAGGTGCGCCCCCAGCGCGGATCCCGCGAAATATCGAGCATCGGCGCAAAGGTCATGTCGAGGCTGTCCGCGCTGGCTTCGATGGCCGAGATACGGGCGGCCTGCTCGACTACCTCCATATCCCAGCTCGACGCGAGGCCCAGGCTGATCGGGAATATGGTGCGGTGCCCGTGCACCACGTCGTACGCAAAGAAGATGGGAATCTTCAGGCGGCTGTGCTTGACCGCCGCGTCCTGCATCGGCCGGTTGTCCTGGCGCCGTACCGAATTGAAGGTGCCGCCAACCCGTCCCGCCGCGATCTCCTTGAGCAACTGGGGCTGCGGCATGTCGTCGCCGATGCTGATGAGGCGCATCTGGCCAATCTTTTCCTCGAGCGTCATCCGGCTCATGAGATCGGCGATCAATGCGTCCTTGTCGCCGCGGGAATCCGATGCGGGACCGGCAAGCGCCGACGAACAGGCCAGGCTGGCCAGCAGGACCAGCGAAGAAAGCATTCTCATCAATAGTTATCCAAGTGTCCACGGGACCATGCGGCGCGACAGGCAGCCACTCCGCGATTGGGGCCTTCCCCCGGTTCCGGAGGTGTGCAAAGCGAAATACGTTATCTTTCTGCACTGTGCCCGCAGTTTACCGCCCCCACGCCAGCGGCTTTCGCCGCACGTGCCGCGGCAGCATGACTTAAGTTGCATTTTCTGGAGATTTTCGTGGTTCTTGCCGCCATCGCCGTGTCGTTACGTACCAGGAAACAAGCCGCCTTGGGCGCGCTCATGGCCGCCTGGGCGCTGCTGTATGGCGCCCAGGCTTGCGCGTTCTCCCTGGATGACGTGACGCTGCGCGCCAGGACGCTGGCCAACACGCCATATGCCGCGCCGGTCAGCAACCTGCCGCCCGTGTTCAGCCAGATGCAGTTTGCCGACTACATCAAGATCCAGCCCCGAGCCGACGCGATGGAGTGGAAGGACCAGGGCACGCCGTTCCGCCTGGGCTTCTACCACCAGGGCATGCAGTTCAGCAGCCCGGTTCGCATCAACGAGATCGTCGGCAGCGCGGTCCATGAGATCAAGTACAGCCCGGCGCGGTTCGACTTCAGCGACCTGAAGTTCGACGCGTCCGCAACCGGCAACCTTGGCTATGCCGGCTTCCGGGTGCTGTATCCGATCAACCGCCCCGGCAAGCTCGACGAGATCATGAGCGTGCTGGGCGCGAGCTATTTCCGGGTGCTCGGCAAGAACCAGGTGTACGGCCTGTCCAGCCGTGGCCTGGCCATCGACACCGGGATGCCGGTGGCGGAAGAGTTTCCGGCCTTCCGCGAGTTCTGGATCGCACGGCCCGACCCGCAGGACAAGCACCTGGTGTTCTACGCCCTGCTTGACTCGCAACGCGCCACCGGTGCCTACCGCTTTGACCTCATCCCGGGCGAGGACACGATCCTCAAGGTGCAGGCGCGTATCTTCCTGCGCGGAGCCGTTGCCAAGCTCGGCGTGGCGCCATTGACCAGCATGTTCCTGTTCGGGCCGAACCAGCAACGCGATCCGCACAACTTCCGGCCGGCCCTGCACGACTCCAACGGTCTCGCCATCCACGCGGGCAATGGCGAATGGCTGTGGCGGCCGCTGAACAACCCGCGCAACCTCGCCATCAGCACCTTCCAGGTGACCAATCCAAGGGGCTTCGGGCTGCTCCAGCGCGGGCGCGAGTTTTCCGCGTATGAGGACCTGAAGGACCGCTATGACCTGCGCCCGAGCGCCTGGATCGAACCGCAGGGCAATTGGGGCAAGGGCAAGGTCGAACTCGTGGAAATCCCCTCGCCGGACGAAACCAACGACAACATGGTCGCCTTCTGGACGCCGGACCAGTTGCCGCCCAGGGGCCAGCCGTTGCAGGCCGACTACACGATGCACTGGACCATGAACGAGCGCGCCCTGTTCGACAAGGATCTGGCCTGGGTCAAGCAGACACTGCGCTCGGCAGGAGAAATCACGCAGGCCAACCTGATCCGCCATCTCGATGGCAGCACCGGCCTGGTCGTCGATTTCGAAGGCCCCGTCCTCGCAAACCTTCCCTCCGGCACGCAGGTCGCCGCACAAGTCAGCGTTGGCGACAACGCCGAGCTGCTGGCCAATGTCCTGGAGCCAAACCCCGTCATCAAAGGCTGGCGGCTGAATCTGCGCATCAAGGTCAGGGATCCGAAGAAGGCGGTGGAGATGCGCGCCGCGCTGGTGTCTGGCGCCAGGACGCTGAGCGAGACGTGGAGCTACCAGCTGCCGCCATTTTCGGTCGAGGGGCAATAAGATTGCCGCGGCGCATCGGGGTGGCATGATTGAGATGTCGCCAAAGCTCACGCAAGGGACGAACATGATCAGACGCCGCCTTCCACTCCTCGCTCGCGGGGCGCTGGCCGGATTTCCCCTGGCCTTCGGCGCTTGCGCCACGACAAACCCGGTCGTTCCCGAACCTCGCCAGCAGGCGGGCTTCCGATGAACCGCATCCGACGTTCGATCTGCAGGCTCGGCCCGGCCGCCGCCGCAATGGCCCTGGCCGGGTGCGCCGCCTCCCAGGCCCCGGCGGGCGCCGATTCGCGCACGGGCGCGATCGCCGAACTGGGCGGCAGCGGAACAATGCGCGCGGCCATCAACCTCGGCAATCCGATCCTCGCGAGCCGCGCCGCGAACGGCGAGCTCCAGGGTGTATCGGTAGATCTCGCGCGTGAAGCAGCGCGCCGCCTCGGCCTGGCGCTCGAGCTGGTGCCGTTTGCTTCGGCAGGCAGCGTGGTTGACGCCGTCAAGGCCCGGCAAGTGGACCTCGCGTTCGTTGCGATCGACCCGGTCCGCGCGGCGGATATCGAATACACGGCGCCATACGTGATCATCGAAGGCGCCTACCTTGTGCGCAACGATTCGGCCCTGCAGCGCAACGACGAGGTGGACCACGCGGGAACCCGGGTAGTGGTGGGCCGCGGTAGTGCCTACGATCTGTTCCTCACGCGCGAACTGAAGGCGGCCACGCTGGTGCGCGCGCCGACCTCGCCGGCAGTCACCGACATGTTCCTTGCCCAGCGCCTGGACGTTGCCGCCGGCGTGAAACAGCAGCTTGAGGCGGATGCCCGGCGCGTTGGTGGCGTGCGCTTGCTGCCCGGCCGCTTCATGGTGATCGAGCAGGCCATGGGTGTACCGAAGGGGCGCGGCGCCGCGCGGGCCTGGCTCGGCAGCTTCATCGAAGACATGAAGGCTTCGGGCTTCGTCGCCGATGCGCTGCGACGCCACGGCATCGAGGGCGCCGGCGTGGCACCGCGTGCGGGGGCGTAGATAGAGGCGGGCGCAGAGCGCCATGCGCTATCCCGGCATCGAAGCAGACAATGCACTTGAGGCGGCGGAGCAGACAGAAGACCGGGCCGATCGGGCCGGCGCATTCCGGTCAGCATCCCGCCCGCGGGCAGCCCTGGTGTGGCGAGCCGCCGTTGCGGCGCGGAGATCTCGCGGCTACGCCTCGGCCAGGATCCGCTGGATGGCTTGCTCGAAGGCTTCCACGGGTTGTCCGCCGGTCACCAGGTAGCGGTTGTTGAAAATGACCGAGGGCACCGACTGGATACCCATTGCCTGGTATTCCCGTTCTTCGGCCCGAATCTCATCGGCATAGTCACCGCTCTGCAATATGTGGCGCGCCTGCGCGGCGTCGAGTCCTGCCGATTCCGCCGCTTCGACCAGGACATCGTGGCTGCTTGGATCCTTTCCCTCGCCATGGTAAGCCTGCAGCAGTGCCAGCTTGAGCGGCAACTGCCTGCCCTCCATGCCGGCCCAATGCAGCAGGCGGTGCGCATCGAAGGTGTTGTAGACCCGCGTACGCGGGCCAAAGGCAAAGCCGACGCTGGCGCCACGCTCGCGGATCGTGGCCTGGGTCTCGGCGATCTGGGCCTGCGTGCGCCCATACTTCTTGCCGAGATAGTCGACGATGTCCTCACCGTCCGGCCCCATCTGCGGATTCAGTTCGAAGGGATGCATGACAATCTCGGCGTCGACGGCGTCGCCGAGGCGCGATAGCGCAAGCTGGAGCGAGGACAGGCCGATAGCGCACCATGGGCATGCGATATCCGAGACAAAATCGATTCTGAGCGGTTGTTTCATGGTTTTCCTGGCGGGCGGCGGACATGCTGCGCGACCCGTCCGATATGAAGGCTGGAAGCGCAGAGAGTAGCCCGGATTGCCAATGCTTGCAGGCTCGTGTCGCCGCGCATGCCCGCAGCCGCCGCCGCCGGGGCCGGGGCCGCTAGAGCGTCAAGGACGCTTCGACAGCGCCGGGCGCTGGCGCGATTACTTCAACTTGAAGGCAACGCGCCGGGCTTCGCGTTCCGCCGCGAAATGACGGCCGGTCGAAGCCACGAGATCCTTGCGCTCCACGGGGATGCCGCAGTGCGGACATACGCTGGCCAGGCCGACATCGTGGCCGCATGCGCGATGCACGAAATGCATCGCCACTTCCTCATCCTTGTCCTTGCACCACGTTTCGCCCCACGCCCGTAGCGCGTAGATCACCGGGTAGAACGCCCACCCCTTGTCCGTCAGGCGGTATTCGTGGCGCAACGGCTTTTCGCTGTACGGCTGGCGTTCGACCATGCCATCCGCTTCAAGCGCCTTGAGCCGCGAAGTCAGCATCTGTGGCGTAGCGCCGGTCTGGATCTGAATTTCCTCGAACCGCGTGGCGCCCATGTACAGCTCCCGCAGTACAAGGATCGTCCACCGGTCGCCCGCGACATCTACCGAGCGCGCCACCGGGCATACCGTATCCGCCCTCTCCTGCGTTGCATGTGCCACGACCACCCTCCAACACTAACTATTGATTTCATAGTAACACAGTTCCTGGACTTGCTATCTGCTCCCTGATCGGGCTGCAAGCCTTGTGTTTCTTGACACTATGATTTTCATAGTTATACTGGGACGTACCGATGCGCGAGACGTCGCCCATCCCGAACAAAGCAGTCCGGCGCCACTGCGAAATGCGACCCCGGTCGCACATGCTTTCTGAATGGAGTACTGAAATGGCTAATCCCGTGTATCCCGCGGAGCGCACCGGCCTGCTGCTGGTGGATCCGTATAACGATTTCCTATCCGACGGCGGCAAGCTGTTCCCGATGCTCAGGAACGTGGCAGACGACGTTCGCCTGCTCGACAACCTGCGCGCATCCGTGGCGACAGCGCGCGACGCCGGCATCCAGGTGTTCTACGTACCGCATCGGCGCTGGCAGCCAGGCGATTACGACAACTGGGACCACCCGAATCCCACGCAGCGCCTGGTCCAGCAGCGCCACACTTTCGCCAAGGGCACGTGGGGCGGCGAATGGCATCCGGACTTCGTGCCGCAGGATGGTGACATCGTCATCCAGGAACACTGGGGCCAGAGCGGGTTCGCCAATACCGACCTCGACTTCCAGCTCAAGCAGCACGGCATCACGCATGTGATCGTCGTGGGCCTGCTGGCCAACACCTGCATCGAGTCGACGGCACGCTTCGCCATGGAGCTTGGCTATCACGTCACGCTCGTGCGCGATGCCACGGCTGCTTTCAGCAAGGAAATGATGCATGCCGCGCATCATCTGAACGGCCCGACCTTTGCCCACGAAATCCTGACCACCGCCGAACTGGTTACCGCCCTTCCCGTCGCCTCGCAGGAGAACGCAGCATGAACCTCACAGGCAATCTCCTCATCGGCGCGCAGGAAGTGGGCGCCACGGCGGGCAGCATGCAGGCGCTGAACCCGGCAAGCAATCTCGAGTTCGCGCCAGCCTTCGCGTTCGGCGGACTCGATGAAGTCAATCGCGCGGCGCAACTGGCCGACGACGCGTTCGACAGCTACAACAGCACAAGCCTGGAGGTGCGCGCAGCGTTCCTGGAACGCATTGCCGACGGACTCGACGCCAATGCCCAGGCGCTGGCCGAACGCACCGCGCTGGAAACCGGCCTGCCCGCCGCCCAGCTTGCCGGGGAAGCCGCAAAGGCCGCTACCCAGTTCCGGCAGTTTGCGACGGTGGTGCGCCAGGGGCGCTTCCGGCAGGCGACGATCGATCCCGCGCAGCCGGAGCGTCAACCGCGCCCGCGCATGGATCACCGCATGCAGAAGATCGGCCTCGGTCCGATTGCAATCTTCGGGGCAAGCAATTTCCCCATCTCGTACTCGGTCGCCGGCGGCGACACGGCATCGGCGCTGGCAGCCGGATGTCCCGTCATCCTGAAGGCACACAACGCGCATCCCGGCGGATCGGAAATCATGGGCCGCGTCATCCAGCAGGCCGTAAGAGACTCGGGCCTGCACGAAGGTGTCTTCTCCCTGCTGCGCGGCGGTGGCAATGCGATCGGCGAAGCGCTGGTGGATCATCCGCTCGTCAAGGGCGTGACCTTCACCGGCTCGGAGGCTGGCGGGATGGCGCTATACCGGCGTGCACAGCAGCGTCCGGATCCGATCCCTGTCTTCACCGAGATGACCAGCGTCAATCCCACGTTCGTGCTGCCTATCGCGCTCTTCTCGCGTGCCGGTGAGATTGGCGACGGCTTTGCCGAACGCATGCTGGTGAACGTGGGCCAGGCTTGCCTGAAGCCCGCAATCCTGCTCGCCATCGACGGCGTGGGCTACAGCGAACTGAAGCAGGCGATGATTGCCCGCGTCAAGGCGATGCGGTCTCGCACGATGCTCACGCCAGGCATCAACATGGCGTACCGCAAGAACGTGGGTCGTCAGCTCGACGCAGGCGCAGAAGAGATCGCGGCGGGCGCCGGGCCCGAAGGCGAGTGGGACGGCCAGTCATTCCTGTTCGAGGTGGACGGCGCGCGCCTGCTCGACGAGCCGGCATTGCTCGAAGAGGTCTTCGGACCCGCGGCACTGCTGGTGCGCGTCAAGGACGACGAGCAACTGATCGCCATCGCCAGGCGGTTCCGGGGCCAGCTCTCGGCGACGATGCATCTCGAGCGCGCCGATCATGCGCTGGCTACGCGGCTCTTGCCCATCCTCGAACGCCGCACCGGCCGCATCGTCATCAATGCGTTCGCGCATCCGCAGGAGGTTTCCTACGCATCGATTCACGGCGGTCCGTTTCCGGCCACCTCCGATAGCCGGTTCACGTCGGTTGGCATGAGTGCGATCGAACGATTTCTCCGGCCCGTCTGCTACCAGGGCTTCCCGGACGAGCTGTTGCCGGAGGCGCTCCGGCACGACAACCCGCGCGGCCTCTGGCGGCTGACCGACGGCGAACTGTCGAAGGCCTGATCCCGCCCGGCACCCGTCCGCGCCGCAACGGCGCGGGCGGCGCCACTTCGCAAGCAGCAAACGATCCGCACACAGGAGATACCCATGCAGTTTCTTGTTCTGGTTGCCCGTACCTCGCCCATCCCTGAAGACATCCCCACCCTCGCGGAGCGCGAAGCCGAGTCCGAGGTCATCCGCCATCTCTACCTGGATGGCGTCGTCAGGCAAATCTGGCTGCGCGGCGACGGGGGCGCCTGCATCATCGCCGAGAGCGACGATGCGCAAAGCCTGGAGCGCTCGTTCTCCGCCCTTCCGCTGGTGAAATCCGGTTTCCTGCAAGCGCCCACGGTGATCGCGCTGAAGCCCTATTCGGGCTTCGGCCCCAGGGCTGCGCCTTGATCGACAGGATGTTGTGATGCCGCCGAGGCGCTGGCCAACGTCAGGGATGACTCCGATCTGAACCGAACGGAAGAATTGAACGGAACCAAGCTGATCGAGGCGCTTGTCGTTGCGCTGCGCATCAACGCGGCCCAGCCCGCCCGTTACGTCGGGCAGCCGGGCCGTGGGTCCGGATCCGGATCCGGCGCGCCTGAGGTATCAGGCGCTCGGATGCGTCATCTCGATGGGCACGATCCAGCGGGCGTATTCTTCCTCGCTCAGATAGCCCAGCGCCAGCGCCGCCGCCTTGAGCGTCAGCCCTTCCTTGTGCGCCTTCTTGGCGATTGCCGCTGCCTTGTCGTAACCGATATGGCGGTTCAATGCCGTCACCAGCATCAGGTTCTTGTCGAGGTTCTCCGCGATCTTCGGCAGGTTCGGCTCGATGCCGACCGCGCAATGGTCGTTGAAGGCCAGGCTTGCGTCGGCAATCAGCTCGATGCTTTCCAGCACGTTGTGCACCATCACCGGCTTGTACACATTGAGCTGGAAGTTGCCCTGGCTGCCGGCGAACGCCACCGTGGCATCGTTGCCGAACACCTGCGCACAGACCATGGTCATCGCTTCGCACTGGGTCGGATTGACCTTGCCCGGCATGATCGACGAACCCGGCTCGTTCTCGGGAATATTCAGCTCGCCGATGCCGCAACGCGGCCCCGATGCCAGCCAGCGCACGTCATTCGCCATCTTCATCAGGCCGCCGGACAGGGTGCGCAGCGCGGCCGAGGTCTGCACCAGCGCATCGTGCGCGGACAGGGCAAAGAACTTGTTGGGCGCATCGACAAAAGGATGGCCGGTCAGCGTGGCAATATAGGCCGCCGCGCGCGCGCCGAACTGCGGATGCGCATTCAGGCCCGTCCCCACGGCCGTTCCGCCGATCGCCAGTTCCAGCAGGCCTGGCAGCGCGGTCTTGACCGCGTTCAGGCCGAAATCGATCTGCGCGACCCAGGCGCTGATCTCCTGGCCGAGCGTGATCGGCGTGGCGTCCTGGAGGTGGGTGCGGCCGGTCTTGACGATATCCTTGTACGCCGTGGCCTTGGCCGCGAGCGTGTCCCGCAGGGCTTCCACCGCCGGCAGCAGCTTGGTGTAGATCTGCTCCACCACCGCGATGTGCATTGCCGTGGGGAAGGTATCGTTGGAGCTCTGGCCACGGTTCACGTGGTCGTTGGAATGCACCGGCTTCTTGCTGCCCAGCTCGCCGCCGGCAATCTCGATGGCCCGGTTCGAGATCACCTCGTTGGCATTCATGTTCGACTGCGTGCCGGATCCGGTCTGGAACACCACCAGCGGGAAGTGATCGTCCAGCTTGCCGGCGATGACTTCGTCCGCCGCCCGCACGATCAGGCTGGCCAGATCCTTGGGCAACTCGCCCAGCTCGGCATTGGCCTCGGCCGCCGCCCGCTTGAGGATCCCCAGGGCACGGATGACCGGCCGTTGCCAGCGGAACCGGCTTACGCCGATGGGGAAATTGATGGTGGAACGCTGCGTCTGCGCGCCCCAGTATCGATCTGCGGGGACGTCGATGGCGCCCATCGAGTCAGTTTCGGAACGGAATTCGGACATCTGAGTTGCTCCCCAAACAAGGTTAGGCCAACGCCCTCCCGCTCTGGACGAGGGATGGCGTCTCGCGGTCAAAGATCAAGCTAACGTGAAACGATAGCGCACGTTGCCGTCACTAGCACGCGTACCCCGACGGGTGAAAGGGGTAAGTCGCCACGCATCAATGGACGATCCGCTGATCGTCCCGCAAGCCATTCTCGACACGCCCCGTGCAAGGTCAAGGCAAGTTCGTCGCCACCGCGGCGACAACGACCGCCTGCGGCAACTGGCCGACGATACGCAAGCGAGAAAGGCGTATGGAGACGGAAGCCGGCCATGAAAGCCAGCCCGAAAGGCATGGAGGGATTGGTGGTGGCGACGACATTGCCGTTGCCATTGCTGAATGGCTGAACCGCTGAACGGCTGGGCAGAAGAACGGCTGGGCGGCTGGACGCGGCGGCAGGAACCCGGAACCGGCCAAGGCCGGATCCGGCAAGTCCACCCGGCGCAACTCATGAGACAAGCGCCGGCGCCCCGGCAATCGGCTGCCGGGGGAAAGTGGCTCACTCCACGCCGAGGATGGCCCGGTTGCGGGCCTTGATCGTCTCCGCCGTCTTCGCCGTCGCGCCCTCGCCGGCTTCGACCCGCACGTCGCGTATCCCAAGCATGCGCTCTCCCACGCGCAGGCCTATCGGTTCGACGGGCAGGCCGCTGCTGTGCTCGACGAGCCGCAGCGGCGCTTCATGTCCGCACCACTTGTCGCCCCATTGCATCAGCGCGATGAGCACCGGATAGAGCGCCTCGCCCTTTTCCGTCAGCCGGTATTCGGTGCGCCGCTCGCTGCCCTCGGCCAGCACCTTGTCCAGCACGCCGTGCTCGATGAGGCGGTTCAATCGCGCGGTGAGCACGTTGCGCGCGATGCCCAGGTGGTCCTGGAAGTCGTCGAAGCGTGTCGTACCCAGCGCGCATTCGCGCACGATGAGCAGAGTCCACCACTCGCCGACCTGTTCGAGCGCGCGGGCAATCGAACAGTTCATGCCATCAAAGGTTTTTCGGTACATGGAGCCATGTTAAGTAAAAAAGTTGCACGACGCAACTTGACCTGATATCGTAAGTTTCGTCACAAAACTTATCAGGCTGACAGCCTGCAAGCGGCCGCGCGCCGCCAAGGATTTCCCCATGGATAGACGCCTCCTCGTTCTGGCCTGCGGCATGTTCGCCATCGGCACCGACAGCTTTGTCGTTGCCGGCGTGCTGTCGCAGGTATCCGCCTCGCTAGGCGTGTCCGTCGCGCTCGCCGGGCAGATGGTCACCCTCTACGCGCTGAGCTATGCGCTGCTGTCACCGGTCATCGCCGCGGCGGCCGCGCACTGGCCGCGCAAGCGGCTGCTGCTCACCGGCCTGGCGATCTTCGTGCTCGGCAATGTCGTGACCGCCCTGGCGCCAGGCATCGAGCTCGTGCTGGCGAGCCGGCTGCTGGCTGGCCTGGGCGCAGCCATGTTCAGCCCGACGGCGACGGCCACCGGCGCGTCGCTGGTGCCGCCCGAGCAGCGTGGCCGGGCACTCGCCATCGTCATCGCCGGCCTGTCCAGCGCGACGGCGCTGGGCGCGCCGCTGGGCACCTTCATCGGCGGCTGGCTGGACTGGCGCGCGACCATGTGGTTCGTCGCCGCCGTCGGCACGGTGGCCGCGCTGGGCGTGGCCTGGCGCTTGCCGGACATCCCGACGCCGCCGGCCGTCAGCCTCGCGCGCCGGCTCGCGCCGCTGGGTGAGGCGCGCGTGCTGCTGACGCTTCTGACCACCTGGCTGGTGTACGCGGGCCTGTTCCTGGTCTACACGTATATCGGCTTGAGCTTCGACCGCGCCACGGGCGGCGACGCGCGCGTGCTGGCGGTGCTGCTGTTGCTTTGGGGCGTGGCCGCGACGGCCGGCAACCTGGCTGCGGGCAGGCTGACCGACCGCTTCGGCGGCCGCCGCATCATCAACGCTGCGATCGCCATCGTCGCGCTGGACTTCGTGCTGTTGCCATGGACCTCGGCCTCGCTTGTGACAGCCGTGCCCGCCCTCATCGTGTGGGGCCTGTGCGGCTGGGGCCTGCTGGTGCCACAGCAACACCGCCTGATCAGCGTCACGCCCAGCGCGGCGCCGCTCCTGCTGGGGCTGAACTCGGCCGCCATTTACGTCGGCGTGTCGATGTCGGGTCTTATCGGCGGGGCCGCCATCACCTTGTTCGACCGTCACGCCCTCGGCCTGGTCGGCGCGGTCTTCATCACGGTGGCGTTGTTCGTCGCCGAATGGGCGCAACGGCGCATCGCGCGAACCGATCGCGCGCCGGCCGGCACGCCTGCCGCGCCGCCGGTCGCGGCCCGCTGAAGCGGTGGAACTCTCCGGCAGGAAGGCATGAGCCCGGGGGGGATCCGCCGTGTGGCACCCGCAGCGATCGATCTCGAAGTCGACGAGATGCGCCCTCGCATTGCGCCCGACACCTATTGCCGCCGGCTTTGCTCGCAGGAAGGACGCTCTCGCGAAGCGCGTCGGCGAGCTGCCGGGGCCTTCGGGCAATCGCACCTGCGAACGCATTGCCGCCACGCTACAGGCGGCCTGACGACACAAACGTCTGCCCACGATGCGAAAAATTCGCTATATTCTCGCCTAGCCGCCGCCGGCGGCCATTTCCGCTTATCCGAGGATCCTGCCCACATGGCAACCAAAGCAAAACCCACCGCGAAGACCCCTGCCAAGCCCGCTGCAAAGAAGGCCGCTGCCCCGGCCAAGACGGTAGCCGCACCGGCCAAGAAGGCCGCAGCCGCTGCGCCGGTTGCCAAGCCGCTGAAGGACACGTTCAACAAGTCCAGTCTGCTGGCCCACCTGGTCGCCCAGACCGAACTGGATGCCAAGACCGTCAAGACCGTGCTCGCGCATCTGGAGACCACCATCCTGAGCGCCGTGCACAAGAAGGGCGCCGGTGAATTCACCCTGCCGGGCCTCCTGAAGGTCGTGGCCACGCAGGTACCGGCGACGAAGAAGCGCTTCGGCAAGAACCCGTTCACCGGCGAAGACCAGTGGTTCGCAGCCAAGCCGGCAACCGTGAAGGTTAAGGTCCGTGCCATGAAGAAGCTGAAGGACGCCGCGCTGTAAGCAGCGCGACCTCCCAGACGCAAGAAGGGGCAGCTCACGCTGCCCTTTTTTTATGGAATGCGCGCGAGTGGCGACGACCAGGTCCGTGTCGAAAGGCGAGCAAGGTGATCGGGGGCCAATCGGGCTACCCATTCCCGGCGGAGCAGAACCTACTCAATAACGATCCCGGCGTCCTCTGCCAACTGCCGATAGCGAGCGGTCTCGACGCGGACCCGCCGGCGGAAGGCCTCCGCATCGCCTCGCACGACGGCAATCGAGTGCCGGGCGAGCGCCTTCTCCAGATCCGGGTCATTCAGCACCGCCTGCAGTTCCGATTGCAGCCGTTGCAGCACCATCTGCGGGATGCCGCGCGGGCCTGCCACGCCGAACCAGAACGAACCGCAAGGGTTCGCTATGCCAAGGTCGGCAAAGGTGGGGACTTCCGGATACTGAGATAGCCGTGCCGTAGCGCTGGTCGCCAGCGGTCGCAGCGAGCCCGTATCGATATAGCGCCTCGCGGTACCGACCGGGTCAATGCTCAGATCGATCCGCCCGCCCAGGACGTCTGCAAGCACTTGCGTGCTGCCCCGATAAGCGACGGGCAGCATATCGAGCTGAAACGTAGTGGCAATCATGGCGCCGATGAGGTGTGGCGCCGTCCCTGGGCCAGTGGTGCCATAGGTGACCATGCCCGGCCGGGCGCGCGCTTGTGCCAGCAGTCCGGCAAAGGACTGGATATCCGAGCCGGTCCTGACCGACAAGATGACCGGCGTTTCCGCGACGAGGCCGACAGGCGCCCACGCGCCTTCCGCGGCGATGGCCAGATGAGGTCGCAGGGCAGGCAGCAAGGCGAATGTCGTCGAGCTGGCCAGCAGCAGTGTGTACCCGTCTGGCAGCGCCTTTGCCACCCGCTCCGCCGCGGTCACGGTGGATGCGCCGGGCCGATTCTCCACCAGAACTGGCTTGCCTAGCCTGTCCTGTAGTTTGTCGGCCAGCACGCGCGCAATCGTGTCGCTGGTCCCGCCAGGACTGAAGGGGACAACCAGGTGCACGGGGCGATCGGGGAATGCGAACGCGCAGGCAGGCGCGGTGAGCACCGCCGCCATCGCCAGCAGGGCGCCGTATACGAATTGCACAGTCACGCGAGTCAAGGACATCGCTGTATTAACGGCAAAACGGCGACCAGGCTTAAGGGGACAGGAGGCAATCGGCAGCCCATCATGTCCCCGTGACCCCGCCGATGCTTTACCGAGCGGCATACTTTGCGCGACTTCGCAGAGAGCAACGGTGGACGTCTTGCACTGGACAGTCTGGGCAGTCCCTGAGGGTCAGGCGGGATCAGCCCTAGCCCTATCCACTCCATTGAAGCCCGTTTCTTTGACATGATCCCGATTCTATAGGAATGGGCTCAAGCAGATATTCACTTGTCGAACCTTCATCTCAAGAGATGGGTGGAATGCAGAGTTGAACGTGACGCCCGCGGCGATCGGGCAACTCATTCGCGGCCTCGAAAGCTATTCGATATTGAACTGTTCCACCGTTCCAGCTCCGGGCCGTCGCGACTGGCATTAACGGATGCCGCACGTGCTGCGCTGCCAGACCTTCAAGGCGGCTTCGATCTCCTTTCAAACGCGGTAGAGAGACTGAAAGCGAGCAAGTCACGCATTATCTTTACCGTGACGGTCCCGCCGGCATTTGCGGAAAAATGGCTCCTGTGGCGGGTTGACCGCTTTCAGCGGCGCCATCCTTATTACGATCTGCGGATCGAGACCAGTGGCCGCTTGGTCGATTTCACCTCCGAACGGATCGATATCGGCATCCGATATGGTGCTGGCGCATCGCCGGATGTCACGTCGACGTTTCTGCTGCGCGACGAGTTCTTTCCGGTATGCAGCCCAACCCTTTTACAGGGTCCCAGCGCATTGCGAGAGCCGAGCGACCTGAAGCATCATGCCTTGATACATGACACGTCGATGATTGGCTTCGGCATCTTTCCCTCGTGGCGCTCGTGGCTACTCCACGCGGGGTATGGAAATGTTGTCGATACCGACCGCGGCCTTCAACTCAATGATTCCGCGATGGCGGTTCAGGCAGCAATCTCTGGACACGGCGTCGCACTTGGCAGAACAACGCTGGTCGAGCGCGACCTGGCGGAGGGGCGCCTTATAAAGCCCTTTGAATACGTTCAGGGGTGCGAGTTAGCGTACTACCTAGTTCACAGGAAGGAGAGCGCCCAGCATGCACCGGTACAGGCGTTCAAGGAATGGTTGCTGGAAGAGGCGGGCTCTGGCTAGGCGCAGGCAGTCGCCTCAGTCTTGCACAGTGGATGCGGCGCGCTGGAACGGGTCGGGTCGGCAATAGAGAATGAGAAGGGAAGCCAGCAAAAGGAGCCGACCTATCTGCCTACTCGCAAGCCAAGCTCAACGCGATAGCACCAACTGGACACAGTAGTGCACCTGTGGGCTCGCACGGGTCTAGTGAACCTGCTCGCCCCTACACAAGCACGCGTCGCTGAAGTGGCCTTGCTCGCCGGGCGCCGGCAAGTTTTGTCTCGGTCTTGAGACGCATCCAGTCGCAGCTCTTGGATAATCGCGTTGCCATCGCACACGTATGGGCTCATACGTGGCGCCTCCAAAACTAAATAATCACCATTGAATCAATGGCTTACCAAAAAACATAACATTACCGACGGCGGTGGCATGCCGATTGCGAAGTCCCTTGGGCAGCCGGCCCGCGCATAGTGCGCGTGCCGAACATGCGCACAAAATGGAGGTGACAAGCAATGGTCCAGAAGAAACTCGTGGCAATCGGCGATGTGTGTGCTTGGGTGTCCGGGCAAGGCCCGGCAGTGGTGTTTTGTCATGGATTCACCACCACCAGTGAGTTTTGGAAGTCGCAGGCAGAGGACCTGTCGGCGAACCACACGGTGGTCTGCATCAACTTGCCCGGCCATGGGATCTCACCGGCGCCGCGTGAGCGTGCCTATACGATGGCAGCTTTCGTAGACGACCTGCATGCGGTTTTCACCACGCTGGGTCTCAAGGACGCGGTCCTAGTGGGACTGTCGATGGGCGGCACAGTTTCGCAGCTCTTCGCGCTCAAGCATGGATCGCTGCTGCGGGGACTCGTTCTGGTCGGTGCAACCCCGCATGGCCTGGGCGAAGACGTCGACGCGGCGCGCGTGCTGGAGGCCATCGATGTGTACGGCGTTGCCAAGGCGAGCCAGAACGTCATCGAGCGGTCGTTCGCGCCATCGGCCAGCCGCGAACTCATCGACTTCGGCAAGGGCGAGGTAGTGCAGACACCTGAGCATGTCGCCCGTCAGGCAATCGTTTCGCTGAACGGCAGCGATACGCGCGATCGCCTGTCGGGCATCGCATTGCCTACGCTCGTCATCTGCGGGACCGAAGACACCATCACACCGCCGCGGGAGTCCGTGCAACTCGCTGCAGGCATTCCCGGAGCGAGGCTGCACATGGTTGAAGGCGCCGGCCACTTCCCGATGCTGGAAGCGCCGCAGGCATTCAATGCCGTCCTCGGCGCGTTCCTTGCCGAACAGACCTGCTGAAGCGCCCTCTTCACGCATACCTGCCATTTAGGAGCTCCATCATGTCAGCAGGAACCATCGCCGCGCAGCCGTCGGCAGTCAACACCCGGGAATCGCGCCAGGTCGTCCTGGCCGCAGCCTTGGGCACGGTATTCGAGTGGTACGATTTTTTTATCTATGGAAGCCTCGCCGTATTCTTCGGCAGCTTGTTTTTCCCCAAGGGCAACGAAACCGCGGCGGTGCTTGCGTCGCTGGCCACCTTCGGCGCGGGCTTTGTGCTGCGCCCGTTCGGTGCCATTGTGTTCGGCAAGCTCGGCGACACCATTGGCCGCAAATACACCTTCCTTGTGACGATGCTGATCATGGGACTGGCTACCGCGGCCGTCGGATTGTTGCCCACCTATGAGACCATCGGTTGGCTGGCCCCTGCCACGCTGGTCACGCTGCGGCTTCTGCAGGGCCTGGCGGTCGGGGGTGAGTTTGGCGGCGCGGTGACCTATATTGCCGAGCATTCGACGGCAAGGGACCGCGGCCTGATGACAAGCTGGCTGCAGATCACGGGAACCGTAGGGCTGCTGATGTCACTGTTGATCATCATGGCGTTGCGGCAGATCATGTCCGAGACCGCGTTCGCGGCCTGGGGTTGGCGCATCCCGTTCGTGCTGTCGATCGGACTGCTGGTGGTTTCACTGTATATCCGACTGCGCCTGCATGAGTCGCCTGTGTTTGCCGAAATGAAGGCCCATGGCAAGACCTCGCGCAATCCGATCCGGGACATCTTCGGCGATCGCAAGACCCTGCGGCTAGTCTTGCTGGCGATCTTTGGCATCGTCGCAGGCCAGGCGGTGATCTGGTATACCGGCCACTTCTACAGTCTCTACTTCCTGACCTCGACGCTCAAGCTTGACTACCAGTCGGCGTACCTGTACCTGACCGTCGCGTTGGTGCTAGGCACACCGTTTTTCGTCGTATTCGGCCGGCTGTCAGACCGGATTGGCCGCAAGTGGATCATGCTGACAGGCTGCCTGTTATCTGCGCTGCTGTTCATACCGATTTTCAAGGGGCTGACTACCTATGGGAATCCGCAACTCGCCGAGTTTCGCGAGCGAACCAGCGTGGTGGTCCAGGGCGGCGATTGCCGGGAGGAGCAGTCTTTTCTCGGCCAACTGTTCAATCCCAAGCTGACCACGCCGTGCACGCGCGCCAAAGCCTTTCTTTCCGCCAATGCCGTGCCCTATGTTGCCAAGCCCGGCGACGGCCCGCTTGAAATCGTCCTGAATGGCAAGCTCACAGCGGGCTTTGATGAGACTCGGCTCAAGGCTGACCTGGTGGCCGCGGGCATGCCGCTGAAAGCAGATCCGGCGCGCGTTGATGCGCCCCGCATGATCGGACTGCTGTTCGTTCTGGTACTGCTCGCGACCATGGTCTATGGCCCGCTCGGCGCGTGCCTGGTCGAACTGTTTCCCACGCAGGTGCGCTACAGCGGCGTATCAGTAGCACTGCAGTTTGGCAATGGCTGGATCGGCGGCTTCGCGCCGTTCATCGCGACGGCGGTCGTGGTGCGGACCGGCGATATCTTTGACGGCCTGCTTTATACCGTCATCGTGGCTGCGGTCTGTTTCGTCATCGGCGCATGGCGGCTGCCAGAGACGCGCGGGCGCGACATGCGCGCCTAACGCGGCGACAAGGCGCGGGCGGTCGGCATGCCTCCTGTTGACTGCCCGCCGATGGCTGCCTAATCTAAAGAGCGAGACGAGGCGTCTCATCATTGAGATAGTGTGCCATGCCCTTCCCCGAACTTTCCGGCAACAGTGACAGCCAGGCGTCATTCCTGAAGCTCGTGCTCGATCATGTCTCTGACTGCCTCGTTGCGGTGGATACCGAAGGACAGATCGTTCTGATCAATGAGCCTTACTGCAAGTTGCTGGGCGGCACTGAGGCGGATTTTCTTGGACGGCATATCACTGAGGTGGTCTCTCCGCACACGCGCCTGCACAAGGTGGCGCGCGGCGAGGAAGTGGTGGGCGGCGCGCCGCTGCAGGTTCGGGGCTGCAAGCTGATCACCCGGCAGGTTCCGGTCCTGCATGAGGGGCGTATCGTCGGTGCCGTTGGCCTCGCGCTCTTTTCCAACTACGAACTGCTCAAGCGCACTTACGCCCTGGCATTTACGCCAGGCATCGCTCTGCAGAATGCCCGCAGCGGCTGGACCACCCAGCATACGGCTGACGATATCCTTGGCACCGGCCCGGAGATGGACGCATTGCGGCAACAGATCCGCGTGGCATCCTCGCATGCGTTTCCGACCCTCTTGCAAGGAGAGACCGGCACCGGCAAGGAGCTTGCCGCGCATGCCATCCACAGCGGCTCGGATCGTGCCCAGCGGCCTTTTGTCTGGGTCAACTGCGCCTCGATCCCTGAGCAATTGATCGACGCGGAACTGTTCGGCTACGAGGGGGGTGCGTTCACTGGTGCGTCGAGTCGCGGAAAGCCGGGCAAGTTTGAACTGGCTTCCGGCGGCACGCTGTTCCTCGACGAGATCGGCGACATGCCTATGGCGCTGCAGACCAGCCTACTGCGTGCCATTCAACACCAGCAGATAGTACGCGTGGGCGGGACATCTCCGCTGGACATCGACGTTCGCATCATCTGCGCCACCCACCGCGACCTTGCGCAAGCTGTCGAGACCGGCCGTTTCCGAGCGGATCTCTACTACAGGCTCTCCATGTTCCGTGTTTTGTTGCCGCCGCTGCGGGACCGCAGCGATCTGCGGGGACTGGTCACCCAGATCTATGCACGGCTCCTTGCGCGGCACGGCCTGGATCCCAGGCCCTTGCTAGACGACGTAATGGAAGCACTGCTGCAGCATCGGTGGCCAGGCAATGTGCGTGAGTTAGAAGGGGTATTGATTCGCTACAACCTTGACGGGAAAGTCGATATCCCCGCCGCTCAGGGCGCGGCCCCCCCTCAATCGGCGACAGAAGTGGCGACCTTCGACCTTCACACGCACCTCGAACGGCAGAAGCACGCCATGATCCAGACCGCGCTTCGACATTGCGGCCAGGACCGTAACAAGGCTGCAGCGTTGCTTGGCATCAGCCGTGCGTCCCTATATCGGGAACTACAGGCAGCCCGCCCTCGGCAGTGACCTAAGGCACTTCGGAAGCGGTCCAGCCGCTGGCCGCAGCCAGACGGGCGTGACGGGGCGACCGAAGGAGTCCAAGCGTGGATTTCAGCAATCGGTGCCGGCGGCAGCGGGGGTCGGCGGGTTCACCGCCCCGCCTGAACGAAGCAGGCTCTTGAAGACCCAAGGGTGGTGCCACCGTCTCCGGCGCATGAGCCGCTCTACGTATTCCTTGTGATGAGGGCGGCCACGATATTGCTTTGGGAGTTCCCACCGCCATCGACTCGGGCTTGTAGATGCTCGGCCGTGCATTGAAGGTGTCGAGCCTGTCGACTGGAGAGCGTCCGATTCGGGAACGATGCAAACCGCGCCGCCGGCGGCAAAGCCTGCGGAAATGATTTCCTCCTCCGACGCTACCCGCCGCCGTCGCAAAGCCCCCGCCCCGCGCTCCGTTTGAGTGTCCTACGTACCACTATTTCAGCTGACCCTCTGCTTCGCGGGCACTATTCGCACCTTTAATTTCTCAACATATAAGAAAGTTTCTCATAAGTTGATAATTACGAAGCCGCGGGTTAATCTTCGCCCGCAGTACAGACCCGCCAACGCACAGCGCGAATCCGCACACGGCTGACTCACCCCCGGCACCCGCAAGAAGGGCAGGCAGCAGCGGTGCACCAAAGGAGGCTCAATTGGTAACGAAGAAACTCAAGGCCGCGATCATCGGATCGGGCAACATCGGCACGGACCTGATGATCAAGATCCTGCGCCACGGCAAGCACCTGGAAATGGGCGCCATGGTCGGGATCGACCCGGCATCCGACGGCCTGGCGCGCGCCGCCCGCATGGGCGTGGCGACCACGCATGAGGGCGTGGAAGGTCTGATCGGGCTGCCGGGATTCGCCGACATCGACGTCGTGTTCGACGCCACCAGCGCCGGCGCCCACGTGAAGAACGACGCCCGCCTGCGCGAAGTCAAGCCGGGCATCCGCATGATCGACCTGACGCCCGCGGCCATCGGCCCGTACTGCGTGCCCGTGGTGAACCTGGAGCATTGTCTCGACGCGCTGAACGTCAACATGGTCACCTGCGGCGGCCAGGCCACGATCCCGATGGTGGCAGCCGTGTCGCGCGTGGCGAAGGTGCACTACGCCGAGATCGTTGCGTCGATTTCCAGCAAGTCGGCCGGTCCCGGCACGCGCGCCAACATCGACGAATTCACGGAAACCACCTCCAGGGCCATCGAGGTGATCGGCGGCGCCGCCAAAGGCAAGGCCATTATCGTGCTGAACCCCGCCGAGCCGCCGCTCATCATGCGCGACACCGTCTACGTGCTGAGCGCCGCCGCCAACCGTGTGGAAGTGGAAGCCTCCATCGAGGAAATGGCCGCCGCCGTGCAGCAGTACGTGCCCGGCTACCGCCTCAAGCAGAAGGTCCAGTTCGACGAGATCCCGGCCAGCGCCCCGCTCAACATCCCCGGCCTCGGCAAGTTCAGCGGCCTGAAGACCTCGGTTTTCCTGGAGGTCGAGGGCGCCGCCCACTACCTGCCTGCCTACGCCGGCAATCTCGACATCATGACCTCCGCCGCGCTGGCCACCGCCGAGCGCATGGCGCAGTCCGTTCTGACCGCTTGAGGAGACACCCGCCATGCCTTTCAACCCCGGCAAGAAGCTCTACATTTCCGACGTGACGCTGCGCGACGGCAGCCACGCCATCCGCCACCAGTACTCGATCCAGAACGTCAGGGACATCGCCCGCGCGCTCGACAAGGCCCGCGTCGACTCCATCGAGGTCGCGCACGGCGACGGCCTGCAGGGCTCCAGCTTCAACTACGGTTTCGGCGCCCACACCGACCTGGAGTGGATCGAGGCGGTGGCCGGCGAGATCTCGCACGCGCGGATCGCCACGCTGCTGCTGCCCGGCATCGGCACCATCCACGACCTGGACAACGCCTACAAGGCCGGCGCGCGCATCGTGCGCGTGGCCACGCACTGCACCGAGGCCGACGTCTCGCGCCAGCACATCGAGCGCGCCCGTGAACTTGGCATGGACACGGTCGGCTTCCTGATGATGAGCCACATGACCACGCCGGAGAACCTGGCGGTCGAGGCCAAGAAGATGGAAAGCTACGGCGCCACCACGATCTACGTGGTCGACTCCGGCGGCGCGCTGGGCATGGACGACGTGCGCGCCCGCTTCCGCGCCCTGAAGGCCGTGCTCGACCCGTCGACCACGACCGGCATGCACGCGCACCACAACCTGTCGCTGGGCGTGGCGAACTCCATCGTCGCCGTCGAGGAAGGCTGCGACCGCATCGACGCCAGCCTGGCCGGCATGGGCGCCGGCGCCGGCAACGCACCGCTGGAGGTGTTCATCGCCGCCGCCGACCGCATGGGCTGGGACCACGGCACCGACCTCTACGCGCTGATGGACGCCGCCGACGAACTGGTCCGTCCGCTGCAGGACCGCCCGGTACGAGTCGACCGCGAGACCCTGGCGCTGGGCTACGCCGGCGTGTACTCCAGCTTCCTGCGCCACTCGGAAGTCGCCGCGAAGAAGTACGGCATCAAGACGGTCGACATCCTCGTCGAACTGGGCAAGCGCCGCATGGTCGGCGGCCAGGAAGACATGATCGTCGACGTCGCACTGGACTTGCTGAACAAGGCATAACCTGCCGCATCCGCCGCGCCCCGGTGGCACAACCGACGGGGCGCAACGCATCAATACAAAAGAGACACGAACAATGAGACAGACTGTAACCGGCTCCAATGTGGGCGGCATGGCTGCACCCAGGGAGTCCCTGATCACGTCGACCGACCGCCGCCGCGCGCTGGTGGGCAGCGCGGTGGGCAGCACCATCGAGTGGTACGACTATTTCCTGTACGGCACCATGTCGGCCACGGTGTTCGGCAAGCTGTTCTTTCCCGCGACCGACGCTGTCACCAGCCAGTTGCTGGCCCTGGCCTCGTTCGCGCTCGCCTTCCTGATCCGCCCGATCGGCGGCATCGTCTTCAGCCATATCGGCGACCGCATCGGCCGCAAGAAGACGCTGGCCATGACCCTTGGCATCATGGGCGTGTCCACCGTCGCCATCGGCCTGGCCCCGACCTACGAGAGCATCGGCGTGTGGTCGCCCATCATCCTGACGCTGCTGCGCCTGCTGCAAGGGCTGGCACTGGGCGGCGAGTGGGGCGGCGGCCTGCTGCTGGCGGTGGAATATTCGCCGCCCAAGCGTCGCGGCTTCTACGGCGCGGTGCCGCAGATCGGCGCACTGGTCGGCCTGGCGCTGGGCAATCTGATCACCTCGGGCCTGAGCGTCGCCTTCTCGGAGGAAGCGTTCTATGCCTATGGCTGGCGCATTCCGTTCGTGCTGTCGATCGTACTGGTGCTGGTCGGCATGTGGATCCGCAACACCGTGGACGAAACCCCGTCATTCAAGCGCGTGATGGCGAGCAAGACCGAAAGGAAGGTGCCACTGGTCGAGACCGTGACGAACCACTGGCGCGCGGTGCTGGTGGTGATCGGCGCCAAGTTCGTCGAGACGTCGACCTTCTTCCTGTTCGCCACGTTCACGGTGTCGTACCTGGTGGGCCTGCACTATGCCCGCGTCGATGCCCTGAACATGGTGCTGGCCGCCGCCGTCATCGGCTCGCCGATGATGCTGGTGTACGGCGGCCTGTCGGACCGCATCGGCCGCAAGACGATGTTCGTGCTGGGCACTGTCGCCGCCATGGCCTACGTGCTGCCGTTCTTCTGGCTGATGAACCAGGGCTCGGTGTGGCTGTGCGCGCTGGCGGTGATCGTCGGCTTCGCGCTGATCTGGCCGATCTACGGTTCGGTACTGGGGACGTTCTTCGCCGAGAGCTTCCCGCCTGACGTGCGCTACACCGGCGTCTCGCTCGGCTACCAGGTCGGCGCGGCTATCGTGGGCGGCCCGATGCCGCTGATCGCCACGGCCCTGCTGGCGTACTACGGCGGCAGCTACATCCCGGTGAGCCTGTTCGTGATCCTGTGCGGCGCGGTCTCACTGGTCGCCGTAGCTTTCACGAAGGACCGCAGCGGCCAGTTGCTGGACGACTGAGCCCGGCTTTAGCTGCCCACGCAATTTCCTGAGCCGTTCCCCCCGACGCCGCCGCGACCACTGGTCCGGCGGCGTTACACTTATGGCATGACCGACACGACTTCCCCCACTCGCACCCTTGCCAGCCAGACGCTTTTCCGCGGCCTGGACGTCGTCGATGCCGTCGCGGCCGGCGCCCTGACCGTGCAAGAAATCGCCGATCGCACCGGGCTGCCGTTCAGCACGACGCACCGGCTGGCGTCGGCGCTGGTGCAGGTTCGCTACCTGAATTTCGAACCCCGGCGCGGCTACCGGCTGGGGCCTCGCCTGCTGGAGCTCGGCTTCGCTGCGTACCGCGACTCGGACATCACACGCAGCGCGCGCGCCGGCATGGAGCAGCTTGCCGAGCAGACCAAGGACACCGTCCACCTCGCCCAGCTCGACGGCGACGAGATCATCTACCTCGACAAGATCGGCGGACAGCGCGCGATCAGCGTGAATTCCCGCATCGGCGGCCGCAAGCCGGTCTGCTCGACCGGCGTGGGCAAGGCCCTGATCCTGGACGAGAGCGAGGAGAAGTGGCGTGCGCGCTACGCCTACGATGCCCAGCGGAACAACGTCCACGTCCCACTCGACAAGTGGCTGGCCGGCATGCGCGGCTACGCAGTGGGCGGCTATGCCTTCGACCTGGAGGAAGACGCCCCCAGCATTCGCTGCGTGGCGGTGCCGATCCGCGACGCCAGCGGCCAGACCGTGGCGGCCATCAGCGTCACGGGCACGGCCGACTACACCGACGAAGCACAACTGCGAGCCCTGATTCCAATGGTGCGGCGGGTCGCGGCATCCATCAGCGAAAGGATTGGCGGCAGGCTGGCGTAAGCAGCCCTCGCGCTGATCTTCGGTGGGCGGCCGGGTATCGCCGTGGCCAGTGGCGCCTTCTTCCCGCCGTTGGCAAAGTCGGCCAGCCAGCGATAGACGTTGCGCAGATTGACACCAAAGGCCGCAGCCACGTCTCCCGCCGTCTGGACTTCGCGAATCGCCTTAACCGCCCGCTGCCCCATTGTCTGCAAGGCTTGGTGTTCGATCGACCGAGCATCCGAGTGTCGTCGGGCGCGGGAACGACTACCGGTCAACGGCCGGTAAATCGGGCAGGTCTGCGCTCGATGAAATGCGCAACCCCCTCCGTAAAGTCCTCGCTCTGGATGCTTTCGAACATCTCGGCATTGGCAACCCGAGTTGCTTCGGCCAATGACTGGAACGGTTGCTCCCACAATTGCCGCTTCATCACGCGGATAGATCGGGGCGAAACGTTCTCTGCCAAGTCGTCGGCATAGTCGAGCGTCGTAGCCATGAGCGTGTCCACATCGACCACACGGTCGACCAGGCCGATCCGCAGCGCCTCGTCAGCCAGCACCTTTCGCGCCGAGTACAGCAGGTCGGCGGCGCGACCGGGGCCGACCACGCGTGGCAGTAGCCAGGAGATACCGTGCTCGGCAATCAAGCCCCGACGCGCGAACGCAGTGCTGAACGCGGCGTTGGCGCTGGCGAAGCGCATGTCGCTGTACAGCGCGAACACCAGCCCCAGTCCCGCTGCCGCACCATTGATCGCCGCGATCACGGGCTTGCGCATGGCCGGAAAGTAGCCATAGCGCGTCTGATAGTCGGCGCGCCGGTTCATGTCGAACGGGCGCATCCACTGGGCGGCGCGGATGTCGCCAGGCGGCAGCACTTCGAGTTCGTTGATGTCCATGCCGGCGCAGAAGCCCTTGCCGGCGCCGGTCAGCACCACCACGCGGACGTTGTCGTCGCGATCAGCGGCCTCCATGGCGTCGCGCAGTTCGGCCTCCATGACCTTGGTCAGCGCGTTGAGCTTGTCCGGCCGGTTCATGGTGACCACGGCGATCCGCTCGCTTTTTCCGGCGCGAGCAACGGTAACCTGACTGTACATAGTGCGATTCCTTTCGATGTCGATGTCGATGTCGTGACTTAGGGGAGCTGAACGGATCGCGGCTCCAGGAACTCTTCCAGCCCATAGGCACCGCCTTCGCGCCCGACGCCGGACAGGCCGAAGCCGCCAAATGGTGCCGCGGGGTTGAAGCGGGCGCCATTGACGTCCACCTGGCCCGCCCGCAGCGCGTTGGCGAGCGCTTCGCCGGCGCTGTCATCGGCAGCCCAGACCGTGGCGGCCAGCCCGTAGCGCGTGCCGTTGGCCAGAGCGATCGCCTCGTCGACGCTGTCGTAGCACAGCACCGCCAGCACCGGCCCGAAGACTTCCTCCTGCGCCAGCCGGCTGTCTGGCGCGACGTTGCCGTAGATGGTCGGCGCGACGAAATAGCCGGTCGCTGGCACGGGTGCGTCGGCACCGCCGGAGATCCGGTCGAAGCCGGCCTCTTCCGCTTCTGCGATATGCGCATGCACGCGCTGACGCTGTAGCGCCGACAGCAAGGGGCCGATCCGGGTCTCGCCATCGGCGGGGTCGCCGAGCTTCATCGCTGCGGCAGCCTCGGCCAGCAGTTGCCGGCAGCGCGGATAGTCCTCGCGTGCAACGATCATCCGGGTGGTGGCGCTGCAGGTCTGCCCCGAGTTGAGGAAGCAGGAACTGATCGTCGCCTTGACTGCCCTGGCGAGATCCGCGCCCGGCAGCACGACGGCCGCCGACTTCCCGCCCAGCTCCATCGACACGCGCTTCATGTCGCCGGCCGCCTGCGCGGCGACCTTGCGGCCGACCGCCGTGGAGCCGGTGAACGACACCATGTGGATGTCGGGATGCGAGACCAGCGCCTCACCGACCGCCGCGCCACCCAGCACGAGATTGAGGACGCCCGGCGGCAGCTTCGCCTGCTCGCACGCGGCCATCAGCCGTTCCGTGACGGCGGGAGCCAACTCTGACGGCTTCAGGACCGCCGTGCAGCCGGCCAGCAAAGCGGGCGCCAGCTTGGCAGTGATCTGGTGCAACGGGTAGTTCCACGGCGTAATGGCGGCCACCACGCCAACCGGTGCCAGCGTCACGCGGGAATTGCCGAGCGTACGGACGAAGTCGAATGTGTCGGCCAGCGCCGCCGTGGCGCGCCACGCCGCGATCGGTGCATCCACCTGGATGCGGCGTGACAGCTTCTGCGGCATGCCGACTTCGCGCGAGATGTCATTGGCGAGTTCCGCCGCGCAGCCTTCCAGCGCGTCGGCCAGCGCATGCAGATACGGCGCCCGCCCGGCTGCGCCCAGCGCCTGCCAGTTTGGCTGTGCCCGCGCGGCCGCCGCCACTGCTTCGGCCACATCGTCTGCGGTGCCGAGACGGACCTCGGCCAACGGGGCTTCGGTCGCTGAATCGTAGACGCGGATCGATTCACCGCCTCGCATCGTGCGACGTGCGCCGTCGATATAGTGTTGGGTCAACTGCTTCACTGCGACTCCCTTGTTTTGCGTTGATCGAGGAACGCTGCCATCACACGCTGCGGTTCGCCGTCGGCATAGCACTCGAGCTGCGCCCGGATGCCGGCGACACAGGCCTCATCGAAACCCGGCTGCGTCATGGCGCGAAAGCGCTGTTTGGACAGGCGCACGGCGGTCGGCGGCAGCGCCGCGAGCGACCTGGCCTGTACGAGCGCCTGCGTCATCAGCTCGGTCTCGCCGCACAGCGCCGTCACCAGGCCAATGTCGAAGGCGCGCTGGCCACTGACCAGTTCGCCCGACAGCGACATCTGCACGTTATGCGTGTGCCCCACGTGCAGCGTCATCAGATAGGATCCGACGATGCTCGCCAGGCCTGCCTTGACCTCCGGCTGTCCCCAGCGGCTATCCGCCGTGGTCAGGCGCCAGTCAGCGCACAGCGCCAACTGGAAACCCGCGCCGGCAGCCACGCCCCGCACGGCTGCCACGCAGGGCTTGTCCAGGTCGCGGACAGCCTGGTACATCGCCCGCTGCCGGTTCAGCCAAGGCACGAGCTGCTGCCAGGTCACGGTGGCGGCCTCATCGAGGTCCTGCCCGGCGCAAAACGCCCGCTCGCCGGCACCGGTCAGCATGACGGCGCGCACGGACGGATCGGCGTTGAGCCGGCCCAGCGCTTCGATCAGCTCGCCGCGCAGGGCGTCGTTGACCGCGTTCATGCGGGCCGGGCGATGTAGCGTGACGATGGCGATCTCGTCATCCTGTTCGACACGTACAGCTTCCATGCTTCAACTCCCCTTGAGTTCCACCACGGCATCGACCGCCATGACGCCTTCACCGGCTGCCATCACCATCAGCGGATTGATGTCGACCGATGCCAGCGCAGTCCGGTGACGCAATGCCCAGTCGCCGAGCGCGACCGCCGACGACGCCAGCGCCTCCAGGTCGAGCGCCGGGATATCGCGATAGCCGTCGAACAGCGGTGCCAGGCGCAGCCGCGCGCAGGCCGCCTTGACGTCTTGCGCCGTGAACGGCGCCAGCAGTGTCACGACGTCCTTGCGGAGCTCGAGCAGCGTGCCTCCCTCCCCGATCATGACCAGCGGCCCGAACACGGGATCGACCGAGACGCCCAGCGCGAACTCATGCTGGCCCTTGACCATCGCCGCCACGACCACCCGTGGCAATGCCACGCCCAACCGCTGCAGCGTGTCGAGGCAGGCCTGCGTCGCGCGGGCCACGCTCGCGGCATCGGTGACTCGAAGGTGCACGAGGCCATGCTCGCTCTTGTGCGGGACCTCCGCCGCGCAGCCCTTGACCACCACAGGCACCCCGCCGAGCGCGTTAAACGCCGTCACCGCCGCATCCACGCTGTCGCATAGCCAGTGCGGCACGGTCGGTACGCCGGCTTCGGCGAGCAAGGCCAGGCTATGGGCTTCATCCTGCAAGCCGCTGCCGTCGAGCTGCAGTGCGTCGGGGCAGAGCGGCGCCGTCGCCGGTGCCGCCTCGGCCAGCCGATGATGCGCGGCGTATTGCGCCAGCGCTGCTATGGCATCGGCTTCAGTGACGAAAGCCGGCACGCCGTGTCGCACAAAGACCTCGCGGACCGACTGTTGCGGCGCGCTGGCCACCAACGGTTTGGCTTGGTTCGCGCTGAAGGCGGCGGCGTCGCGCGCCAGTGCCTCGACGTCGTAGCCGGGACCTGCCACCGGAATGCCGACCATCACCATGTCGGCCTGCGGATCGGCGCCCAGCGCCTGGAGCACGCGCGGGAACATGTCGCCCTTGCCCAGCAGCGCCGCGGTCATGTCGAGCGGATTGCTGGCCGTGCCGAACTCGGGCAGGATCGCGCCCAGTTCGCGCAGCGTTGCCGCCTGGAGTTCGGTCAGCGGCAGATCGTGCCGTTCGGCCAGGTCGGCCGCCATCACGCCCACGGCGCCGCTATGACTCATCACGACCGTGCGGCCCTGCCCCGGGGCGCGCTGCTGCAAATACAGCGGCACCGCGCGGACCAGTTCGCCGATATCGCGCGCACGCCAGATGCCGTGACGGGCCAGGAAGGCATCGATCGCGGCGTCGTTGCCGACCAGCGCACCGGTATGCGAGGCTGCCGCCATGGCACCGCGCTGGCTGTTGCCGGCCTTGATCGCCACGATGCTCGCGCCACGCACTCGGGCCACCTCCGCCGCGCGGGCAAGCTGAGCAGGGTCGGACACCGATTCGAGGTAGACCAGGATCAGCCGCACCTCCGGGTCCGCCGCCACGGCCGCGGTCATCGCGCAGGCGTCGAGATCGGCGTCGTTGCCCGTCGCTACCAGGTAGCGCACGCCGTAGCCGGCCTGGCGCAGCAACGCATAGGGCATGACGCTCGCCGCGCCGCTCTGGCTGATGATCGCGATCGGGCCGTCCTGGGGCGCCACCTCCATGAACATGGTCGAGAAATTGAGCACCGCTCCGCTGGCGAAGTTGGCCGTACCTTGCGCGTTCGGCCCCACCAGCCGCATGCCGCTGTCTCTGGCCACCGCCACCAGTTCCTGCTGCCGCTGGCGTCCCGCCTCTCCCGTCTCGGCGAAACCGGACGCCATGATGACGGCAGCCTTGACGCCAGCGGCGCCGCACTGACGCACCTGTTCAAGCGTGGCATCGCCGGACACGGCAATCACCACGGCGTCCGGCGCCTTGCCGATCGCACCGAGATCAGGGTACGCGCGATAGCCCTGGATGACCGCGCGCCCCGGGTTGACCGGAAACACCTCGCCCGTGTAGCCGAAGGTGCGCATGTAGTGGATCGGCCGTCCGCCTACCTTGTTGGGGTTGTCCGAGGCGCCGATCACGGCCACCGAGGCCGGCGAGAACAGGGCGTCGAAGGTTGCAGTGGTCTCAGTCAAGGCTCGCTCCCGATGCCTTGACCACCGGCGCCCACTTGCCCGCGTCATGCTGGATCAGCCTGGAGAAGTCCGCGGGCGTACCCGGCAGCGGCCGGGCACCCAGCGCGGCAAGCTGCTTCTGCACGTCTGCCTGCGCGAGCACGGCCTGCAGTTCGCTGTTCACGCGGCGGATCACGTCTGGTGTGGTTCCTTTCGGTGCCGACAGGCCGAACCAGATGGTCACGTCGAAGCCCGGCAGGCCGGCCTCGGCAATCGTCGGCACCTTGGGTAGCGCTTCCGAACGGGTCGCGCCGGTCACGCCTAGCGCTTTGACCTTGCCCGCGTTGATGTACTGCCCCTGGCTCGACACCGTGTCGAACATCATCGAGATGCGTCCGCCAAGCAGATCAGTGAACGCCGCGGCCGAGCCCTTGTATGGCACATGGACGATATCAATTCCGGCCATCGACTTGAACAGTTCGCCGGACAGATGGTTGGAGCTGCCATTGCCGGCAGAGCCGAACGTCAGCGTGCCCGGCTTCTGCCTTGCCAGCGAGATCAGCTCCTTGATGTTGCCGACCGGCAGGTTGTTCGACACCACCAGTACGTTGACCGTGGAGGCCACCGAGCCCACGGCATCGAACGCCTTGAGGGGGTCCACCTTCAGCGAGCGGTAGAGCCACGGGTTGATCGCCATAGTGCCGGTGGTGGAGAAGAAGAGCGTATAGCCGTCGGAAGCCGCCTGCGCAGCGGCCTCGGTGGCGATGGTGCCGCCGGCGCCGCCGCGGTTATCGACCAGCACAGGCTGTCCAAGCTGCTGCGACAGGTGCTGGCCGATCAGTCGCGCCATCGCGTCAGTGGGCCCGCCGGCCGGAAACGGCACGACCAGGCGGATCGGTTTGGCGGGATATCCGGTCGAGGCGGCAGCGGCGGCACTGAAGGCGGCCGGGATGGCAGCGAACAGCAAGGCACATAACGGTCGCCGGAATGCGCGAAGCACAGCGGAATAGCACGGCATGTTGTCTCCAGATGTTGCGTAAGCCCTCTCTGCAGGGAGGGATGTCCTTAGTGTATGGAGTCCTAAGCCAACTCAAAAGAGTATAATCATCGATATCTGATATCCATTTTTTGGATGGAGTGCCAGTGTGAACCTGAAACAGCTCGAAACCGTGGCGCTGGTGGCCGAAGTGGGATCGCTGTCACGTGCGGCACGCTCGCTGGGGATTGCCCAATCACTGGTGAGCCGTGCGATTGCCCAGATCGAGGCGGAATGGGGCGACCGGCTGTTCGAACGAACCGGCCGGGGCGTGGTGCTGTCGGAATTCGGCCAGCGAATCTTCCCGCATGTCCAGTTGCTGCTGGCCCAGTCGGCACGGCTGCGCGACGAGGTCAAGGACGCGGCGGGCGTTCCGTTCGGGCAGGTGAGAATCGGCGTGCTGCCGTCAATGGCGCCACGCTTGATACCGGCGCTGTTCGAGGACCTGCGCGCCACGGCGCCAGGTGTCCGGCTGCGCGTGGCCGAAGGCTTCAGTGGACAACTCGACGAGGAACTGGAGTCGGGCCATCTGGACCTGGCGGTCATCAACCGCTATGGTCCCGGGCCCCGCCAGGGCGAAGACGTGCTTGCGGAGGTCGCCACTTACCTGATCTGCGCACCCGGGCATCCGCTCGCCGGCGTGCCGAAGGTGCCCATCCGCAAGCTCGCTGGACTCCCGCTTGTCCTGCCACCGGCCCCCAACGGCCTGCGATCGATTCTCGACCAGCACGCACGTCAGCTCGGCATCTCGCTGGATGTGCAACTGGAAGTCGAATCGCTGAATACGATGAAGGAAGTTGCGCTTTCGGGTGGCGCGTTGACGATACTTCCGATGCTCGCGGTCGATAGCGAAGTTGCCGCCGGACGTCTATGCGCAGTCGAGATTGTCGAACCGCGCTTGCCGCGGACCATTGCCATGGGCGTCACGCGCCATCATCCATTGTCCCGCGCAGCACGACTCGTTCTTTCTCGCCTTCATGACTTGGTGCCCGAAGTCGCAAGGAGCAGTACTGCCTAGCTCGATTGTGCATGGCATCCGCCCGATGAGAGCGACGCCAATTTCGAAGAAGCGCGGACCGGCAAGGGTTCGCGCTGCTGATCGTATGCACCGCTGATGCAGAGAATTGTTAGGTAGACTCCGCTTGTGAAACCCGGTTGGCCTGGCAGCCCTTTCGTCTCTGCGCGCAGGCAACGGCCCGTCGACAAGTTCCCTCGCGGAGTATCTACCCATGGCAAACCGAATCGTCATCATCGCAGGCGCTACTGGCTTGGTCGGCAGGGAAATTCTGAGTGGCCTGCTGGCCGATGACACGGTGACGGAGGTGCACAGCCTGGTACGCAGAATGCCGGCGATCCGACATCCCAAGCTGACGAACCGGATCGTCGATTTTTCCGCATTGCCGCCGTTGCCTCATGCGGACGAGTTGTATCTGGCGCTTGGAACGACAATCAAGGTCGCGGGCAGTCAGGAAGCATTCCGCGCGGTCGACTACGACGCCAACCTGGCCGTGGCCGGCGCGGCGCTCTCTGCCGGCGCAAGAAGGATCGGCGTGGTCAGTGCGATGGGCGCTGACGCCGGCTCCAGGGTCTTCTATAGCCGCGTGAAGGGCGATATGGAGGAAGCGTTGACACAGATGCCAGTCGAACGGCTGGTCATCGCGCGTCCGTCCCTGCTGGTCGGGGACCGGGAGTCTCTCGGTCAACCGACCCGGCGCGGCGAGGAAATAGGATTCGCACTCGGCAACGCGCTTGGCTTCCTGATTCCAGCCAACTACCGGCCAATCGAGGCGGCTGCGGTTGCAAAGGCGCTGCTGGCCGCCGTCCCGTCATCCAAGGGCAAGACCATTCTGTCCTCCGGTTCCATGCAGCCAAAGACATAATGTGCGGCAACACCCGGCGCTTTCGCTGGCCGGGCAATCAATCCGCGTGCGGGCGGCCTGGGCCTGCTGCTCGATCCGTTGACTTCCGAGGGACAATGGCAGGCAAGTTGCGTTGGCGAGAATATGAGAACCTAGGTCGCTTGCCAACAATCAGCGAGGTCATCTACCAGGCCATGATCGACGTTGCCAATGTGCCACGGAACGACAAGTTTCAGATTGTCCATCGGCATGCGGATGGTGAACTTGTTTACCCCCTGGATGGCTACCTGGGTATTCGCTACACACCCAATATCGTATTCATCCAGGTGACCTGGAATGTCGGCCGTACCACCGAAGTAAAGAAGAAATTCTACAAGGCTGTCGCCGAGGGAATCAACCGGGAGACGCCCGTCCGGATCGAGGACGTCTGGATCAGTCTTGTCGAGGTCGAGCCGGAAAACTGGTCGTTCGGGAATGGCGAAATGCAGTATGCGCCAAAGTAATTACTCCGCGTTATCTCCCGTACTTCAAGGCGCGGGACACAGGCAATTTACCACTGGGCGAGTGACAAATTTTTGGTCCTTCGAGGAAATCCGGGGCTGAATCGCTTGTATCCTCGGCGCAAGTTTGAGCACCGGAATGTCGCGCGCCTGATGCTACGCGTCACACCGTGCAATCGCGCGTCATTGATGCTTGGTGGCCAGAATCTCGGCTGCGAATGCAGCGAAGGATAGCGCTTTTGGCGAGGGAAACCTTCCGGCCGGATAGACCGCATTCACATCCACTCGTGCCAGCGTATAGTCGGCCAGCACAGGCACAAGCTGGCCTGCAGCGAGTTCGGCTTGGCACATCAGCGCTGCGGCCCTCGTGATGCCCAATCCTTCACGAGCGCACACGATTGCCGCTTCTGTGGAAGTAAGCAGGTAGCGCGGTTCGACGTCGATGGTCTCGGTGCTGGCACCTTGTGTGAAGGTCCATGGCCAGCGAAGCGAGTTCGTGGGGCCAACGATCAAATCGTGGGACTTCAGAGCTTCGGGAGACTCCGGCGCACCGTGTTCGGCCAGATAGGCTGGCGCGGCTACCAGCAACCGGTCCAGCGTGGTCAGCTTCTTGACGCCAAAGTCGGAGTCTTTGAGCCGCCCAAAGCGTATTGCCACATCCACGCCTTCAGCCACCAAGTCTTGCAAGCTGTCAGCGGTCAACAGTTCCACCTTCAGCAGCGGATGCGGATGCACGAAGCGGGCCAGGTTTGGCAAAACTACGCGAGTGGCGAGAATGGATGGCATTGCAATGCGCAGAACGCCTTGCAGGCTGTCTTCGTCCCGCGCGGAGGCCTCGGCCTCCTCCAGTTCGATCAGGATCTGGCGCGCCTTCTGCAGGAAGACTGTGCCTGAATTGGTCGGAACGATCTTGCGCGTGCTGCGCAAAAGGAGTCTCACGCCCAGCCGCTCTTCCAGCTCGGAGACGATCCGCGAAACGGATGGCTGGGACAACCCAAGCTCACGCGCAGTAACGGAAAAACTGCCCGACTCCGCAGCCCGGATGAACACCTTCAGTTCCAGAAACCTGTCACTCATTTGCGGGACGAATATTTGTTGTTCACCTGCGCCGGATAGTAACGCACAGGCCGAAGCCTCAAACTTTGATCAACGGCTGACGCCCCAAGGCCATCTGGCCAGCCACTTGCGGAAGCCTTCTGAAGGAGCAGTAATGAGCATGCACAACTATCCAAAGAACGCGACGGCCCTGATCCTGGTCGACGTGCTGAACGACTTTCTCTCCGTCGATGGCAAGCTTCACCCAATGATCGAGCCCATGTTGGTGAAGACCGACCTCGTCGCGAAACTCCAGCGCCTGTTGGCTGGCAGCCGCAAGATGGGTCTCAAGGTGTTCTTTTCACCACACGGCGTGGACGAACATAGCTTTGACGACGTGCCACATGTGCATCCACGATTCCAGTTTGGGATCGACAACAAGGTGTTCTGGAAAGGCACCTCGGGAGCCGACTTCTACGCACCGCTCAAACCGTTACCGCACGAAGTGATCATCAGTCAGCACCGGATGTTCGACTCCTTCGCTGGCACGAATCTCGAGGAGCAACTACGTGCCAATGGCATCGAGTACGTGGTGCTGGCCGGCCTGACGTCGCACACGTGCGTGGAGGGTACCGGCCGCCATGCGCTTGAAGCCGGCTTCCATGTCACCTTTCTCAGCGATGGCGTGGCCGACTTCACCGAGCAAGCGCATCGGGCGGCGATTGAGCTGTCCTATCCAACGTTCGGACACGCGACGCAGACCATTGACGAATTCCTGAGTAGCGTGACTGGGGAGAACACATGAGCAACATCGCAATCGTCTTCCGCAACGGAAATGGTCGCACGGCCCATCTATCGCAAGCAGTGGTCGACGG
Source organism: Cupriavidus sp. 2TAF22 (assembly GCF_052115045.1). NCBI lineage: Bacteria > Pseudomonadati > Pseudomonadota > Betaproteobacteria > Burkholderiales > Burkholderiaceae > Cupriavidus > Cupriavidus sp. 2TAF22. The sequence continues at coordinate 8,875 of NZ_JBFRFX010000034.1, read as the reverse complement.
CGCCGCGAGGTCGTTGGCATGATCGTAGAATCGTATCCGGTGGATTCTCTAGATGAGACTGGATGGGCAGACCTTGCCGTAGAAGACTGGCTCGACAGCCCCGTGCTCTCGGCAGTGACTTTCACGGCGTCCCAGATGCTGAAGACGCCTAGCCTGAAGGCCAAGATCCAGAATGCAGGTTATGTGCTTTCCGGAGCATTTTGAGTCAAATGAACCAGACTGATTGGAGATGGCATGACGACGACCTCCGCCAAGAAGAAAATTGCCATCCTGGATGATTACCAGAGCGCGGCCCTCACGGTGGCCGACTGGTCTGCAGTGAAGGAGAGGACGGAGATCGTTGTCTTTGACGACCACGTCGACGACGAGGACATCATCGTCGAGCGACTGCGTGATTTTGATGTGGTATGCGTCATGCGGGAACGCACGCCCTTCCGACGCGCCTTGATGGAGCGGCTTCCGAAGCTCAGGCTGATTGCATCCACCGGGGCGAGGAACGCCGCGATAGATGCCAATGCAGCGCAGGAACTCGGGATCGAGGTCGTCCATACGGGCTATACGTCCACGCCCACGATTGAATTCACCTGGGCGATGATTCTGGCGAGCATGCGGAACATTGCGGGAGAGAACGCGTCGTTGCGCGATGGCGGCTGGCAGGTCGGGATTGGCAGCGACCTGGCGGGCAAGACCCTTGGTCTCGTCGGCCTTGGCAACATCGGCTCCGAGGTGGCCCGGATCGGTCGTGCGTTCGGCATGCGGCTGCTGGCATGGAGCGAGAACCTGACGTCCGAAAAGGCGGCGGCACATGGCGCGCAGTGCGTGTCCAAGGAGGCATTGTTTTCGTCCTCCGATATCGTGTCGATCCATCTGATTCTCAGCCAGCGCACGCGTGGCATGATTGGCGCACAAGAGCTCGCGCTGATGAAGCCGACCGCGCGGCTGGTCAACACTTCGCGCGGGCCGATCGTTGTGGAGAAAGATCTGGTCGATGCTCTCAGTCGCAGGGCGATTGCCGGCGCGGCGATCGATGTCTACGATCATGAGCCACTCCCGCACGATCATCCGTTCTGAGTCTTGCCAAACGTCCTGGCTACGCCTCATGTCGGCTATGTGACAGAGGGTCTCTATCACACGTTCTATCAGGACTCGGTCTCGAATATCGTCAACTGGCTCGATCGCCAGGCCGGCGCCATCGAGTAGTGGCGGGGGCGTGTCACATCTCGGCTTCCGGCTGGTGATTAGAGTCATTGGGAGCGCCAAGTTGCGGTCTGTGGAAAGGACGCATCTGTGCGCTAAGCCCGAAGGCCGCCGGACTGGTAGTGGCACCTACTTTACCGCGCAGAAATATGACGACCACTTGTGCGTGATACCTGTCACGAATGGCGGCTCGCCGAGCGTACACCCAGGGGGGACGGCTACCGACGGTGCTATTGATTTTGACTCGTTGCGCTTTGCGTGCAAGGAAGGCATTGACGCCGAATTGGTAGAAGACCCCGATCGAGATGCCACAATGCTTTTCGGGGGCAAGCATGCGGCGCCGCGATAAACGCACCTTGTAATTGCCCCGCCAAGACTTCTACATCCAAAGCATGCCTGCGCTGCTCGCAGTAGTGAGAGAAAACAGCCCCGAACACCCCTATGGGGGCTCTCCCCAGGAGAAGGTTCCCGGCGGAACTCCAGAACTTGATCGTGCATACGGGTGCGTTGTGGCGATACCCCTGGGCGGTGGGGCACCCAATTGCATGGCATGGTAGGAATTCAGCGGCCATTTACATGTCGAGTCGCTTCGTCGCGATGGAGAAATTTCTCGCACGTCGGTGATGACATCACAAAGGAAGCCTGACCTGTACGGTCGCTCACCACGATACTGCGGCTCACGGGTCGTGGCCGCAAGCAGCAGCGACCGATACGGGCGGGCGGCCAGCCTGGGTCAGCCATCGTCACCAGGGCGAGGAGCCTCCAACGGACGTAGGGCTTGCACGGCGTGCTTGAGCTGCAGAATCCAGTCGTCAAGCTGGTCAGGCCGCTGGTCGAACACGACAACGCCGCGCCGTTGATGACCGAGTGCGCCATGCCGTGCAAGCGTAGCAGGTCGTCGCGCGAGCCGGCCGGATCACAGCTACGCGGGCGGATGGCGTCGATGATCCACCACGCGCAAGATGGCGGTCGTGTCGAACCTGTCCGGAAGCGCTTGCAGCGCCTCGGCATCTACCTTGCCATATGGGGTCCGCGTTTCAGACATGACTGGGCTTCCGGACGGAGTGCGCTGGTGCGGGAATTGCGCAGGCGAATCGCCTGGTCATCCTACCCTCTCGCTCGATTCGGCCTGAATGCGGCGATACGCTCCGCAATGCGGGCACCTTCTGCCAACCGAATCGCTCGCAGCGCCCGTTCCCCTTTGTCCAGCGCCGCATGATTTCGGTCCGGGCCTTCGTTATTGAGACGGAACCGCTTGATGCCGCGCGACTCGATCGCTTGTTGGCGTATCGCGTACCTGCCCTCCTTAGAACTTTGTTAACGACTGCAGCGTTTCGCCCGATGGCCGTTTCTGCCGCCCCATCGAAGCGATGCTTGAGCACCGTCGTGCCGTGAAGCAAGTTCGTCTATAGCAGAGAAAAAAACGCGGGGGATCTGCGGTTTCGCGCCATTTGTCGGTGATATTTGCGCAGCATGCGGACGTACCATCTTGTCGGCATATTCGCCCGACCTTTTCGCTATATGATGCGCTCGTCCATCCGCACACGCGTTGTCTGTACCAGCATCGTTCTTGTCGCTCTGTCGATTGTTTGCTGCACGCTCGCAAACTACTTCATCGCGAGGGCCAGCCTCAACGAGGCCATCGATCGCAACCTAGCCTCGATCACGGATAACCGTGCCGTGGCCATTGGCGAGTGGGTCGCCGGCAAAACCCACATGATCGCATCGCTTCAGGATGCGGTCCTGACACCTGAATCGATGCCTTTCCTTTACCAGATCGCTGCCGCGGGAGGGTTCTGGGATGTGGGCGTCGGCTATCCGAACAAGACAGCGAAGTTCACGGACTGGCCTAACATCCCGTCCAGCTATGACCCTACCACTCGCCCTTGGTACAGCGCCGCCGAGCAAGCCGGCAAACCGGTCGCGACGCCATACGTCAGTACTAGCGGTGCGTTGCTCGTCGCCTTGGGCGTACCGGTGACGCGCGACGGTGTGATGAAGGCTGTGGTCGTTGGCGATATTGCGTTAAACAGCGTGGTCGACGGCATCAAATCGATTCGCCCAACACCCGCAAGTTTCGGCATGCTGATCGATGGCACCGGCCGCATCATCGCGCATCCGGATCCAAAGCTAAGGTTCAAACCTGCTACTGAAATTGCCGCGGATTTCGCTCGCATCACAGCAAGTGCTTCAGGAACGACCAAAGGCACGTTCGAACTCGCGGTCAATGGAGCGAAAAAGCTCGTGCGCGCTCAACCGGTTCCGGGCACGGATTGGCAGGTTGTGGTTGCGCTAGACAAGTCCGAGGCGACTGCTGGACTTCGTTCGCTGATGATTGCCTCGCTGTCGTGTCTGGTTATCGTCGTCTGCATTGCCTCCGTCATCGTGGGAGCCATTACCACGACAGCGTTCCGACGCCTTCGCGACGTATGCCAAGCAATGGCGACGATCGGCTCTGGCAATGGCGACCTGACCCAGCGTTTGCCGGCCGACGGCCGGGATGAAGTTGCCAAAATCGCGCGATCTTTCAATCAGTTCGTCGATAAACTTCAGAGCGTAATGCTGCGCATCCGCGATAGCGGCGAACTTGTTCGTGCTGCTGCGAGCGAGATCGCCGCGGCAAGCCTCGACCTTTCGTCGCGCACTGAGTCTGCGGCGGCGAACCTTCAGCAAACGGCTGCGTCGATGGACGAGATCTCGGGCATGGTGGACCAATCAGCCGCCGCGGCGCGCGATGCCGATAGACGATCCACCGCAGCCACAAGGATTGCGTCACGGGGCGGCGAGGTGGTGGCGGATGTGGTTGGCACCATGGCAAGAATCGAAGAGGCATCCGACCGTATCGGTGCAATCATCGGCGTGATTGACGGCATTGCCTTCCAGACCAATCTCCTGGCGCTCAATGCTGCGGTCGAGGCGGCGCGAGCAGGCGAGCAAGGTCGCGGTTTCGCCGTTGTCGCGCAGGAAGTCCGTAGCCTTGCGCAACGAAGCGCACACGCTGCGCGCGAGATCAAGCACCTCGTCGACTCCAACGTCGAAAGCGTCACCGCAGGTTCAAATCAGGTACGCCAAGCCGGCGCGACGATGACAGAGATTGTCGCGAATGCAGCAGATGTCCAGGCCAGCATTTCTGAAATTGCCCGTGTGGCCACCGAGCAGACGCAAGGCATCCAGGAGGTCAATCACGCTGTCATGCAGTTGGACGGGATGGTCCAGCAGAACGCGGCCCTCGTGGAGCAGTCTGCTGCCGCGTCAACCGCGCTACAGGAACAGGCAAATGCTCTGGCATCAGCGATCGGTCAGTTCAAAGTGGAGTGACGCTTTAACGTGGACAGAATCTTCATCGACGGCGAGTGGGTTCGACCCGTCTGGCAAGTCCGCGCGGCCGTCACCAACCCTTCGACGCAAGACGTTGTTGCAGAGATTGCCTTGGGAAGCAGGCAGGACGTCGTCACCGAAGCTGGAACCATCAAGGCCCGCATCGCGGTGTTCGCGGGCGGCGCTAGGGAGTCCTCGTTCTGCCGCCAATTGGGCATTCGCTTTCCCCAAGCAACCGTTCGCCAGTCCATCGTGCGCGTGTCCGGGGTGGCCGAGCACCTCCCCGACGCCCTGCATACCGCGCGCGTGTCGATCACCCGCCGCAGCGATGGCAGCTATAACCTTGCCATCAGCGGCCGCAGACGCGGGGACCCGACGGCGCAACTCGTGCGCTTCGCGCCGCAGTTTCTCGCGTTGCTGATTGGAATTGACACGTTTTCGGAGTGTAGTAATCGCGGCATCGTGCGCACGGGTATCTGGACAAGCGGTGCCTTGCCTTGCGGAAAGAGAAGGCGGACCACGCAACTCAGCACGGAGGCGCGACTGCCCATATACCCTCGCTGCTTGAGTTCTTGCCAGATCAGTTTAGGAAAGCGACAGCCCTGGGCACGCTCTCCCTCCAGCATGGCTCCAACATAGTACCGTTCCACGAGAAGCTCAAGCGAGTGATTCAAGATCCTCCCGCAGCACTGCAGCGAGATTAAAAGGCTCCGTCACGCACGACGGATTGAGGATCACCGGATCGCCCCGGCTACACCCGTACCGCAGTTTCTGCGTTCCGGACAGCTCAGTTTGCAATTCGATATGGACTAGATCGGCAAGATCAGCGTGATGCACGGCAACGTTGCACTTATGCTCGACTGCATGAGTAAGACCGTTGCATCCTCTCTACCGCACGCCCCAGGCCCCACTGCGGATGCCCCTGATCATCCCCGCCTGGGCGCCGCACTGGCCTATATTCACCAGCATCTGGGCGAACCGCTGCCACTGCCGCTGCTTGCCGACCTGGTCCAGCTCAGCGTCGGAAGATTCGTGACCGTGTTCCGGCTGACGGTCGGAATGACGCCGCACCGCTACATCAGCCTGAAGCGCGTCCGGCACGCACAGTGGTTGCTCAGGCACGGCCACTCTCCAGCGCTGACGGCGCACGAGTGCGGCTTCTATGACCAGAGCCACCTGACGCGCTGCCTGAAGAGCGCCTGCGGCATGACGCCACGGCAGTTCCAGACGGCAAGTGCCCCGCTCCCCGCCGATATGGGCCGCAGCCCGCCAATGCCCAGGGCTCAAGTTGCCGATGGAAACAGGCGTTCGATCGGATAGTGCGTCTTGATGAAAGGCGACTTGATCACGATGAAGCTGAAGTACTTCTCGATCCCGATATTGCGCTCCAGCAGGCTTTCCATCAGTTCCTGGTAGTGGTTGACTCCACGGGTGATGAACTTGAGCAGGTAGTCATAGCCGCCGCTGACAAGGTGGCATTCGACGATCTCGTCCACCGCGCACACTGCCTTCTCGAAGCGCGCAAAGTCCTCGCGATGGTGGTCCTCCAGCGTGATCTCGGTGAACACCGTGAGAATATCGCCCAGCTTGTCCATCCGGATCTGGGCGCTGTATCCGCCGATATAGCCGGCCTGCTCCAGCCGCTTGACGCGAATCAGGCACGGGCTTGCAGAAAGACCCACGGCATCGGCGAGGTCCACGTTTGTCATGCGGCCGTTCTTTTGCAGCTGGGCAAGGATGCGGAGGTCGAGTCGGTCGAGTTTGATGGGGGCGGACATGGGCTTTCAAGACTGGAATGACTGGATCACATTGTCCCCGCATGGTTCAGCGGGGGCAATCGGGGCACGCCCGGAAAGTAAGGTTTCGCATCGCCTTTCAGTATCCTTTCGCACGGTCCACCAGCCCGATCAGGGGCTCACCGCGCTGCAGGCGGCGCAGATTGTCGAGTACGACCCGCGCAGCGGTGCCCGGCTGCGTCATGCTGGCAATATGGGGCGTGAGCCATACCCTGGGGTGGCGCCACAACGGGTGGCCGGCAGGCAGCGGCTCGGGGTGCGTGACGTCGAGAATGGCCTCGCCGATCTGCCCCGCATCCAGCGCGCCCTGCAGGTCGGCATCGTTCAGATGCTGCCCGCGCCCGACATGCACCAGCCCTGCCCCATGTGGCAGGGCGTCAAACACGCGGGCGCTCAATACTCCACTTGTTTCATCCGTCAGTGGCAGCAGGCAAACCAGGATATCGGTGCGGGCCAGGAACGCGTCCAGGGTCTGCGGGCCGGCATAGCACTGAACCCCTTCCAGGCTGTGCGGCGACCTTGCCCAGCCGGCACAGTCGAACCCGAACAGCCGCAGCCGCTCCAGCACGGCCTGGCCCAGCGAGCCCAGGCCAAGCACGCCTACGCGGCACTCGTGTGCCGCGCGCACCTGCAGGGGCTTCCAGGCTTCCTGCGCCTGCTGCCGCCGGTACGCCGGCATGTCGCGATGCAGCGCAAGGACCGAGAACACCACGTACTCCACCATCCCATCGACGATGCCGGGCTCGATCATCCGCACCAGCGGTACGTGCGCAGGCAGCGCGTCCAGGTCGAACTGGTCGATGCCGGCTCCGGTCGAAAAGAGTACCTGCAGGTTCGGGAACCGCTCTGCGATGCGGTCTGGCGCCTCCCAGGCTGCCAGGTAGCGGACCTTGTCGGGATCCCCGATTTCGGGCCAGATGCGGAAATCGATGCCAGGCGCCTCGCGCGCAAACACCTTGGCCCAGTCCCGGCCGCGCACGGGATCCGCCTTGTACAGAAATGTCGTGTCTTGATGCATTGTTTTATCCGAGGGCCTTGTCGGCCAGCGCAAAGGGAAGAAATGGTGCTGTTGGCGAAGCCGGGGTGCCGCGGGCCAGCACCGTCGCGTCGGCGACGTGCGCCAGGCCAATGCAGCCGAGCCAGTCCTCGAGTTCGCCATCGGCGTGGACGTCCAGGCGCAGCACGCGCCCGGTCACCAGGCCGGCCAGGTGCGCGATCATGGCCTTGGCCGACATCGCGCAGGGTGCGACCACGGGGCCGACCATCGCGCCGCGGCCAAAGCGCCGCAGGATCGCGAAGCCGCGGGGCCCGTCGGCGTGATCGATCACCACCGTGCCGATCGACTGGCTCAGCCAGGCCTGGATCAGGGACGGCCGTGCAACACCGCGGGCCCCCTGCTCCATCCCGACCAGAAGTTGCAGGTCATTGCGCCCGCCAGGCCGCAGGCGGCAGCCTTCAGGCAGCGCCATCAACGGTGCGGGCAACGCTTTACCCTCGTATTGATGCACCTCACCGATGCGCTCGAACCCCATGCGCGCGTAGAAGCGATGCAGCTTCCCGGGGGCGTGAAGCAGCACAGTGCGGCCTTCCAGGCCGGCACACAGCGCCTCCAGCAACAAGCTGCCAATGCCCCGCTCGCGGAAAGCCGGGGCGACGATAAGCAGTCCGACCGATGCGCCGCGCTCGTCCCATAGCCAGCGCATGCCGACACCGACAACCGCGCCGCCGACTTCGGCGACGCGGCCCTCGCCCATCTGGAACAGCCGCTTCCAGTCGCTGGGGCGGTGCGGCCAGCGTACATCTTCGGAAAGCGAAAGCGCGACGGGCAGATCGGACTGTGCCATCACGCGGATGGCTGGAAGCTGCGCGGAGTTCATTGCAGTAAGTGTCAGCGCCGGACGAAGCCAGAGAGCCCTGATGATGCGATGAACAGGCAAGGCCCGGATAGGAAAAATTTGCTACGTCGGATGGTGCACCGATGCAGTGCCACGCCTAGGGTAATCCCGAGGATTGTTGCGGTGCACATGCACGTACGCAGTGCGCATGGCAGGCAATGCCAAACCGCCCTCGCGAAACCGCAGGTTTTACTGCTACGGCCTGCAATACCCCACAAAGCCATCGGTCCCACATGCTTCAATGGCAGGGGATGACACATTGCGCGCCCGTGCTGCCAAAGCAAGAGCTTGCCCCGCGCCGCATGGTCGTGCGCTTTCACTTTCGCGATCCCCCGAACTCCGGCCCCCCAGGAGCTATTGCCATGTCAGACAAGAAGCCGCTCGACGGCCTCATCGGCCCTGCTGAATCCACGCGGGTCATAGCCGCCCTGCGCCATGGCGCCAGCCGGCGCGACATCCAGAGGTTCCGTATCTGGCTTGCCGCCTGATCCGGACTGGAAAGGAGAGACACCATGAACCTGTTCATCTTGCGTCTGCTGGCGCGGCGCATCGGTCTGGCGCTGATCTCGCTACTGGCCGTCTCGGCCATCGTCTTCGCCATCACCGCGGTATTGCCCGGCGATGCCGCGCAGGAACAGCTCGGCCAGGACGCCGCTCGGCCAGGACGCC